>NZ_JAZGJP010000009.1:0-115595 GCF_036408795.1 Olsenella kribbiana | reverse complement strand
ACGGAATCTGCACACCGTTCCGGCAGGAAGGAGGCCGTGCACAGGCAGCTGCATCCGTTCGGCTAGCTGCAGGAATCCTGACCTGCCCCCGGAGTGTACGGATGACAGGTGAAATCAACCTCCACGCATTTCCCACGACGGAAAATCCACCTAGGCGCCCCAGTCGAGGCCTTCCGCATCGCAGAACTTCATCGCGTCCTGGACAAGCCAGCTCTGGTCTTCGCACCAGTTGATGAAATCGGGCGTATCGGCCACGATCGGGTCTGCCTCATGCACGGCGAGCATGGCTTCCTCGAAGCTGTTCGGGGCATAGGCAGGCCTGTCAGGGATGCAGAGCTCGACGAAGACCGGGCGAAGCAGGGCATAGGAGCCGCCGTGCACAAGACGCATGTAGCCCTTGAGGGCACGGGTGGCTGCCGGCATGCGGTTGAGCTTGAAGAGCAGAAGCACACGGGCAAGGTGCCACCATGCGTTGCCATGGTGTCCGGCCTCGGCCTCGAGCTCGTTGAAGGCAGGCTCGTCCTCGAGGCGGGCGTAGGCCAGGGCCAGGCTCGAGCGGATGCCCAGGGCGTCCGTCGGTGCCACATCGAGCGCCTCGCGGCCAAGAGAGGCTGCCATGCGGTAGTGGGCGGTATCGACGCAGGTCCTCACGGTGGCAGCACGCAGGCGCAGGCGCGGCCTCAGATAGACATCGTCCCAGAGATCCGTCTCCTTTGTGCCGAGCTCCTGGAGCTTGCCTGAGCGCTTCTCCTCGGCCCCCTCCAAGCGCAGAAGCGCATCGAGGAGCGCTTCGGGATCGAGGTCGCGGGCAAGGGTCTCGATAAGCGCAGCATCGAGGCAGGAGGGATCTTCTCCCTGTGCCTGCTGGGCAGCTGCCACAAGGGCAGAGAGGCGCTTCTTGCGCTCTGCCATGAACTCGTCGTCGCCTCGCAGATCGTCGTCCTTCACGGAGTCGTTATAGCGGGCAAGGGCGCCTTTGAGGATATTCAGGGCCCTCTGGTCGTCGGTCTCTATGAAGTCGGAAAGGTTCTCGTGGACATCGCGCCTGAGCTCTTCGAATCCTGCCGGCGTGAGGCCGCCAAGCTTGCGCGAGCGGGTGAGGGCGCATCTTTCCTCAAGCTCTTCTGCCGCATTCATCGGAGACCGCCCTTCCGGGCCTTGGCCCCGATATGGCGGGGACGGGTGCCCTCTGCCACAAGGCGCGGCACTTCCTGGGAGACCCAGGTGGAAAGCGTGCCCCGCTCTGCAGAGTCCCTGCCTTCCTGCAGAAGGATCGCTCCTTCAGAGACGGCGAGGATGAGCTCGTCTTCGCTTCCAGGCTCCACGGCAAGGCGGGCATAGACGCCGTCGGGAAGCTCGTGCTGGGCGACGAGGATATCGCCTGCCTCGGGATAGCTGGCGAGGATCTCGCGCAGGATGTCGCGGGAGCGGTCGAGGTCATGGGCGGAGAAGGCGAGCGAGAGCGCTGCCATGCGTGTCCAGGCGCTCTCGGCACGTCCTGCCTCTGCCATGCGGCGCTTCAATGCAGCAAAGCCTTCATCGTCTTCGAGCTTTGCGTAGGCGTAGGCAGCTGTATCGAGGACGCCTGCCTCGTCCTGAGGGTCGAGCGCAAGCGCACGGCCTGCGACCTCAAGGCAGAAGCGGTAGTGGCCGCAGACAAGCGCACGTCCCGCCTCGGCGGCAAGCCAGCGAAGGTACGGCGCATAGGCAAGATGCTGGGCAAGCTGCTGCTCCTCTTCGGGGGCGCCGTCGCGCACAAGGCGGGCGCGGGCACGGTCTGCCTCATCAAGCGCCTTCTGCTCGTTGTCTGCAAGATAGCGGAAGTAGCCTTCATAGGAGGAGAGCTCGGCTGCCTCCATCATGCGGCTCGCATCGGTGCTGCCGGGGTCGAGTGTGAGCGCCTCGCTGAGCTCCTTCTGTGCTTTCTGGATGAGCGAGCTTGCAGCAGACTCTGCTGCGAAGGGGAGGCGGTAGTCGATAAGTATTGCGGCCTCGGAGACAAGGTGGAAGGCGCGGTCGGTGTCCGTCTGGGGAAGAGTGTCCCTCCTGTGCGCGAAGCGCTCGCCGAACGAGGCGAAGCGCCGGCTTGCGCTCTTTGCTTCGTCTGCCGACATGCTCTGGTAGAAGCGCAGGACCATGCGCTCATAGTCTTCCTGCTGCGGATCGAATGCCATATCCCTCCCTCCGTCAAGGTTTCCTGAATATATGGTACCCGTATGGTACCGGAGTTTGGGGAGGCGGGGGAGCGCCTGCCCCCTTGGTAGCTGTTTCGACACAGTTCAGGGTATTCATGAGGAAAGGCAATACGGGATGAATGGAGCCTGTATCTCGGTGAACGGTACTTTTTATGCCTAAAAATGGAGCGAATCTGGTCCAAATGTTACTTAAAGATGAACTGTCAGTTACGCGATGAATAAGCTCCGGATGTACATTTGATTGCAAAATTGTTGCACAAATGAATATAGACAGATAAATAATAGATATAGTGCATAAATATGCATCGCATTGCGAAATTCTGGAAGTGTGGAGGCAACAAGACGCTCACAGCACTGAAAACAGGCTTTTGAAATCAGTGTAATGTCCAGCGTCACCACACGTCGAAGTACGGGAACGGCCTGCTACGCGGCGTCCAAGCTAAGGAGGTAAGAAGACATGAACGGTATCACGATCATCTTAGTTAGCGCGGTGGTCCTCATTATTGGCTACCTCGGATATGGACGCTGGCTAGCGAATCAGTGGGGCGTCGACAAGAATGCTCTGACTCCTGCAGTGCGCATGGAGGACGGCAAGAACTTCTCGCCCGCTTCCCGCTTTACCGTTTTTGCCCATCAGTTCTCTTCCATCTGCGGCGCTGGCCCTGTCACGGGCACCATCGTCGCCATGGCATTCGGCTGGGTCCCGGTCATGCTCTGGGTCCTCGTCGGTGGCATCTTCTTCGGCGCTGTCCATGACTTCGGCGCTCTCTATGCTTCCATGAAGAACAACGGCAAGTCGCTTGCCCAGCTCATCGAGAAGTACATCGGCAAGACCGGCCGTCGCCTGTTCCTGCTCTTCAGCTGGCTCTTCTGCCTCATCGTCATCGCCGCCTTCACCTCCATGGTTGCAGGCACCTTCAAGATGACCGTGGCTGACGGCGGTGCTGTCGACTATGCCAAGTCCTACTACGGTGGCGCTGCTGGCACCATCTCCCTGCTCTTCACCTTCGTCGCCATCCTCTTCGGCTGGGCCTGCCGCAAGTTCGACCTCAAGGGCTGGAAGGAACTCGTCTGCGCTGTCGTGCTGCTCGTCCTCATGTTCGCTGTCGGCATGCAGCTTCCGCTCTACCTCGACGAGAACGGCTGGATCGCTGTGACCATGGCATACCTCGTGTTCGCAGCCGCCATGCCGATCCAGACCCTGAAGCAGCCGCGTGACTACCTCACCACCATCATGATGGTCGTCATGATCGTCGCAGCTGTCCTCGGCATCTTCGTCATGGGTGCCAACGGCCAGGGCGAGATGACCGCTCCTGCCTTCGTCGGCTTCACCAACGCTTCCGGCCAGTTCCTCTTCCCGGTCCTCTTCGTCTCCGTCGCCTGCGGCGCACTCTCCGGCTTCCACAGCCTCGTGTCCACCGGCACTTCCTCCAAGCAGGTCTCCAATGAGACCGACGCTCTCCCTGTCGGCTACGGCGCCATGGTCCTCGAGTCCTTCGTCGGCATGATTGCCATCGTCATTGCTGCCATCATGTATAAGGACATGAACACCGCAGGCGTCAACGGTGCTGCCGCTGCCACCCCGTTCCAGATCTTCGCTGCAGGCATCGCAAAGGGCATGACCATGTGCGGCCTGAACCAGACCGTCTCCACCGTGTTCATGACGATGTGCGTGAGCGCTCTTGCTCTTACCTCCCTTGATGCTGTCGCTCGTATTGCACGCCTCTCCTTCCAGGAGTTCTTCGCCAAGTCCAACGACGCTCTCGCTGTCGAGCGCGAGAAGGCCGGCGTCATGAAGGTTGTCGGCAACCCCTGGTTCGCAACCATTGTCACCCTGGTCTGCGGCCTGTCCCTTACCTTCGGCGGCTACCTCAACATCTGGCCGCTCTTCGGCGCTTCCAACCAGCTCCTCGGCGGCATGACGATGATCACGATCGCTGTGTTCTGCAAGGTCACTGGCCGCAAGGGCTGGATGCTCTATGTCCCCGTCGTCTTCCTGCTCTGCTGCACGTTCACCTCGCTCGTCCAGTCCATCATGGGCTGCACCGCCGCAATCGCCACGTATGGCCTGCTCGGCACGACCGCGAAGGGGGCTTCCGTGCTTCTGACCTCTGGTCTCCAGCTTGTGTTCGCTGTCCTGCTCGTCGTCCTCGGCGTCATCGTCTCCTACAACTGCCTCAAAGAGTTCTTCACCAAGAAGGCAGGCTCCATCCCCGACGAGGAGCCCGAGTGGAGCGAGCTTGGCCGCAAGCACTATGAAGAGGCCAAGAAGACCCCGGTCATGGATGCGAAGAAGCAGGTCACTGCCTAATCGTCTCCAGCAGATGAACTAGCTGATGCGCCTGTCCCTCACGGGATGGGCGCATTGCTTTATGCAGCAAGCGTATGCGGAAAACGTTTGACCCAATATGTCAAGTCACGTCGCCGAGCTATAGCATCCATTCGCGGATTAGATGAATAGATGTGAATATAACGGCTCTATCTGGATACGAACCTGAATTGGCAGAGCATTGGCAATCGGTTTCGGTGCATGTCCATGCAAGGGACGCCAGGGAAGGACGTCTACAGCATGTATCCGCTGCTCTGACTGGCAGCGGCAGACGAAAGGATGGATAGAATGGGTCGTTTTACCAATCCGCGTGATGTCTACTTCGGAGAGGGCGCTCGCCACGAGGTCAAGAACCTCAAGGGCAAGAAGGCAATCATCGTTTCCGGCGGCCACAGCATGCGCCGTGGCGGCTTCCTGCAGGATGTCCAGAAGGACCTCGAGGACGCTGGCTTCGAAGTGAAGCTGTTCGAGGGCGTCGAGTCCGATCCTTCCGTCGAGACCGTCGAGAAGGGCGCTGCTGCGATGCGCGAGTTCCAGCCTGACTGGATCGTCGCAATCGGTGGTGGCTCGCCTATCGACGCTGCAAAGGCCATGTGGGTCTTCTACGAGTATCCTGACGAGTCCTGGGATGAGATCATCAAGCCGTTCAACTTCCCGGAGCTTCGCCACAAGGCACACTTCTGCGCCATCTCCTCGACGTCCGGCACCGGCACCGAGGTCACCGCATTCTCCGTCATCACCAACTATCAGCAGGGCATCAAGTACCCGCTCGCTGACTTCAACATCACGCCGGATGTCGCAATTGTCGACCCTGAGCTCACCTACAGCATGCCTGCAAAGCTCTGCGCACACACCGGCATGGACGCTCTGACGCACTGCCTCGAGGCCTACGTCTCGACTGCAGCCTCCATGTTCACCGATGCCAACGCTCTCCACGGCATCCGTGAGATCACCGAGTGGCTGCCGAAGTCCTATACGGGCGACCATGAGGCTCGTGCCCATATGCATGAGGCACAGTGCATCGCCGGCATCGCCTTCTCCTCGGGCCTTCTCGGCATCGTCCACTCCATGGCACACAAGACCGGTGCTGCCTTCGAGGGTGGCCACATCATCCACGGCTGCGCAAACGCAATGTATCTCGGCAAGGCCATCGAGTGGAATGCACGCGACTCCCGCGCTAACGAGCGCTACGCCTACGTCGCAAAGGAGATCCTGCATCTCCCGGGCGAGACGAACGATCAGCTCGTCTCCAACCTTGTCCAGTACATCCGTGGCATGAACGACAAGCTGAACATCCCGCAGTCCATCAACAACTATGCTGTGGGCGGCATCAAGGCCGACGACAACAACCAGCCGGTCATGGTCTCCGAGAAGGAGTTCCTCGAGAAGCTCCCGAAGGTCGCTGCAAACGCCGCTCTCGACGCCTGCACGCCGGAGAACCCGCGTGAGACGAAGCCGGAGGACTTCGAGAAGATCCTGAAGTGCTGCTACTACGACGAGCCGGTCAACTTCTAGTACCGCTTGGCATAGAAAGCCAGAAGGGAGCCCCTCGGGGCTCCCTTTTTTCACGGCGAGAAACAGGGGCGCAGTTCACAGAGAAGCGCGCCCCTGGCTTTAATCGATGCTCTGAAGGCTGTTCCTGGCTCTTCCTTTAAGCCTTGGCATCCTCAGGATGCTTGGCACACCAGTCCCTCACAGCATCCTGGAAGAGATCTGCATCGAGAGGTGCCGGGATGAGCTTGCCGCACTCGTGCTGGACGCCTTCCGTGCCGCGTCCGAGGACGCAGATGACGGCAGGGCCATCTGCTGCAAAGCCAAGCTCTACAGCACGGGCGATGGCCGCCTCTCTGTCCGGGACAATCTCGCAGGGCACGCCTTCGGGCGTCGCTTCCACCATCGCGCGGCAGATGTCTTCCGGCTTCTCGTGGCCGGGGTCGTCCTTCGTGAAGATGAGGCGGTCTGCGAACTTGCCTGCGACTGCCGGAAGCTCGAAGCGCCTCTCCGTCGCCTTGTCGCCTGTGGCGCCGAAGACGGCAATCACGTGATGGTCAGGGAAATCCTTCACGACAGAGGGGAAGAACTTCTCGAACGCCATCTTGTTGTGGGCAAAGTCCACGATGCCTGTGACCTTGGCATTCGGTGTCTGGATGAGCTCCATGCGGCCTGGCACCTTCGTGCGGGCGAGGCCTTCTGCAATCTGCTCGTAGGGCACATGGAGTTCGGTGGCGCAGGCAATGGCGCACAGGGCATTCTCCACATTGAACGTGCCCGGCATCGTGAGCGTGATGGGGCCTGCCCACTCAGGCGTATGGCACGTGAAGGTGACAAAGCCACAGGCGCTCTCTATGTCTTCTGCCCAGATGTCGGCGTCGGGCCTCTCTGCTCCGAACGTCACGAGCTTCTTGCATGTCTTGGCACGGTCCAAGATCTCGTCCACATGGTCGGAGTTCAGGTTCACGACGGCGCATGTTGCCTGGGAGAAGATCTTGAGCTTGCTCTGGAAGTAGTCGTCCCAGTTCGGATGCTCGAGCGGGGAGATATGGTCCTCGCCGATGTTCAGAAATCCTGCGATATCGAGCTTGAGGCCGAGCACACGGTCGTACTTGAGCGCCTGGGAAGAGACCTCCATCACGGCGTAGCGGAGGCTCCTGTCCCGCATATGGGCCAGATAGCGCCAGAGGTCAGGGGATTCCGGCGTCGTGTTCACGGACTCCTGGGAGGTCACACCGTCATACGTCTCGATCGAGCCTATGAGGCCACAGGCAGAATAGGGATCGTTGCCCTCGAGGATGGCACGCAGCATATAGGTCGTCGTCGACTTGCCCTTCGTGCCGGTGATACCGATCGTGGCGAGGTCCTCGTCGGGGTTTCCGTACGCTGCCTTCGCCACCCATGCCATGGCCTCCCTCAGATTCGTCGCAATGAGGGCCGGGAAGTCCGGCATGAGGGAGGAGAGCCCATCTGCCTGCGCCTCGTCTGCGAGGTAGCCGCAGGCACCTTTCTCCCGTGCGGAGACGAGGTAGGCGCTCTTGAAGGCGGCGCCTTTGCAGATGAAGAGGTGGTGGGGCTCGACGACTCTCGAGTCGCAGTCCGCTCCCGTCACGGCGATGTCTTGGGCATCCTGCCCAAGTGTCGTCGCGTCGGAAAGGAGGCCCTTCGTGGTGAGCAGCTGGGCCAGGTCTGCCAAGGTAAGAAGTGAGGTATTCATGGGTCAGAGTATACGCTGCGCAAGGCACAAATGACTCAGGCGTCGGCATGTGATAGAATTTCAGGACATTCTGGGCGATTGGCGCAGTGGCTAGCGCAGGTGCTTTACACGCACAAGGTCGGGGGTTCGAACCCCTCATCGCCCACCAGAAGAGATTGAAGGCCGGAGAGCTTGAAGCTTTCCGGCCTTGTTCATAAGAAGGCTCCAATTCACATAATTGTGCGCTGGCGCCCGTAGCCAGATGTACAGAGAGATGGAGAAGCGGCTAGAAAAGCATCTGAGAATTCGCATCTCTGCAGTGTCCATCACTTGTCCGAGCAGTGTCCGCGGCACGAGATGATGCGCACGATGTCACCATCCACAGAGAAAACGAGCCGGTTCTGGACATCGATGCCTGCGCTCGTCAATGTGTGAAGATTGCCCTTGAGGAGCTCTGCCTTCCCGATGACTCTGCCACCCGTTCGGGCTATGTCTTTGAGGAGCGCGTTGATTCGTTTGAGGGTCTTCTTGTCCTGACTCTGCCAGTATTGATAGTCAATCCAAGCCTGATCATCCCATAGATAAGGCATGCTCTATTCCTCGATGAGGTCATGTTCGGTCTCATGGCCGTCAAGCATGCGCTCGTAACGGTCTTCCATCTGAGCAATGAATTCAGACTTGCTCGGGGTTGGCTTGCGCACGTCGAAGGGGAATCCCCCGTCCTGGACGAAGCGCTTCATGAATACCGTGATTGCGACCGTGGGCGTGAGACCGAGGTCCTCGGCGGTGCTATCGAACTCGCGCTTGAGGTTGACATCGACGCGACTGCCCAACGGAACGGTTGTAGTTGATGCTGCCATGATAACTCCCGACTACATATGACAACAATACAAGATTAATTGTCTGCAATATACCAGTGATTGTGCATGTTATATTACTTCGGCAGCTTCCAGAGGCTGCGCAGCACTCATATGGCTCGAGTACAGACTCCGCAAACGTGCGAATCGGAGAGCTGCAGCGAACCTGTCTTGGAAGGGCTCACCGTGCTTTCCATGCGGACGAGATGAATGGCGGGAATGAGTGACAGGTGCCCAAAGGCACATGGCCTTATGATGGAGAGGACTGGCAAAGACTCAGGAGGTCAGCATGGAAGACAAGGTAGCTCAAGGCTCTGTGCCCGAGCGCTCCTATGGACGCTCGCTCGAGAAGATGCGCCCCGTGAAGCTCACCCGTGATGTTATGAAGAATGCCCAGGGCTCGTGCCTGGCCGAGTTCGGCGATACGAAAGTGCTCTGCTCGGCCACGATCGAGGAGGGCGTGCCCGCCTGGAGGAAGGGCCAGCGTGCCGGCTGGGTGACGGCCGAGTATGCAATGCTTCCTGCCTCCACGTCGAAGCGGACGCCGCGCGAATATCGCGGACGCAAGGGCCGTTCCATGGAGATAGAGCGCCTCGTCGGCAGGAGCCTCCGGAATGTCTGCGACATGCGCCGCATGGGCGAGATCACGGTGACCGTGGACTGCGATGTCCTGCAGGCAGATGGCGGCACGAGAACGGCCTCGATCACAGGTGGCTGGGTCGCGCTCTTCGAGGCGCTCCGTGCGTGGTGCGATGCCGGCAAGATCAATCACATCCCCATTACCCATCAGGTAGCAGCAATCTCCATGGGCAAGGTCGGAGGATTGCTGATGCTCGACCTCGACTACCCGGAGGATTCGTCTGCCGAGGTCGATATGAACCTCGTCGAGCGTGATGATGGAGGCATCGTCGAGGTGCAGGGCACAGGAGAGCGGGCGCCGCTCACGCGCGAGGAGCTCAATGCCCTCCTCGATATGGGAGATGCCGGCATAAAGGAGCTGCTTGCGCTCCAGAAGAAGATCACCGGATTCGAAGCGAGAGGATAGCCATGAGGAATATCGAAGAGCTTGACCCGGCAAAGACGGTCGTCGTCGCTACCGGCAATGCCCATAAGGTGAAGGAGATCGAAGCGATCCTGGGGCCCGTGCTCGAGGATATGGAGTTCGTCGCCTTGGGTGAGCTCGGCGACTTCCCCGACCCCATCGAGGACGGCGATACCTTCGCTGCCAATGCCCTCATCAAGGCCGAGGCGGCGCTTGAGGAGACCGGCCTTCAGATGGCGGTGGCAGACGACTCGGGCCTCTGCGTCGATGCGCTCGATGGGGCGCCCGGCATCTTCTCTGCCCGCTGGGCCGGCGAGCACGGAAACGACGATGCGAACAACACGAAGCTCGAACATGCAATGAAAGATGTGCCGGATGATGCGCGTGGTGCCCACTTCCATTCGAGCGTCGTCTTCGTCTCGCGCGACGAGGATGGGGAAGAGGTGCTCCACGGCGAGGGAGACTGCCCGGGAAAGATCGGACATGAGCGCAGGGGAGATGAGGGCTTCGGCTACGATCCGCTCTTCCTGCCTGATGCAACGCCGGGGCGTACGATGGCGGAACTGACGATGGAAGAGAAGAACAAGATTTCCCACCGCTTCCACGCACTCGAAGATCTCGCAGAGAAGCTTCGCTAGGAAAGGGGCCGCAAGGCCCCTTTCTCATGGAGAAGTTGCCAAAATTGGTATCAAAATATCAAACCTTGGGTATCTCGCGCTTCTGACGCTTCCGGCTGCCTATAATCGGCAGTGATAGAGAGAGAAAAGGCAACGGAAGGGCTTTGAGGCTCTTCCAGATAGGAGACTTCCATGAGGATTGTACGCTGCAAGGACTACAACGATATGAGCCGCAAGGCTGCCAACATCATCTCTGCCCAGGTCATCCTGAACCCGAAGTCCATCCTGGGACTTGCCACGGGTTCGACGCCGATTGGCGCCTATGCGCAGCTCGTCAAGTGGTATGAGAAGGGCGATGTCGACTTCTCGCAGGTCGAGACCTACAACCTCGACGAGTACCGCGGACTCACGCATGAGGACCCGCAGTCCTATCACTACTTCATGCGCAAGAACTTCTTTGACGGCATCAACATCGACCTCGCAAAGACGCATGTGCCGGATGGTGCCGACCCCGATATCGAGCATGCCTGCTCCACCTACGACCAGATGGTGGCAGATGCCGGCTTCTGCGATCTTCAGCTCCTCGGTATCGGCAACAATGGCCACATCGGCTTCAACGAGCCGGACGATGTGTTCAGCAAGGGCACGCACTGCGTGAACCTGACCGAGTCCACGATCAAGGCGAACTCCCGCCTCTTCGAGTCCGAGGACCAGGTGCCGCGCCAGGCCTACACGATGGGCGTCCAGACAATCATGCGTGCCCGTTCGATCCTCGTCGTCGCCAATGGCCCGAAGAAGGCCCAGGCTGTCTACGACATGATCTATGGCCCCGTGACGCCGAAGGTCCCTGCCTCCATCCTGCAGCTGCACACGAACTGCACGGTCGTGGCAGACGAAGAGGCGCTTGCCCTCTGCCCGAAGGAGTAGGCAGGATACAGGCAGCGTACAGCCGAAGGCCTCCGGAGCCCCGCTCCGGAGGCTTTTTCGTATCCTGGCGATATCTGCCGGACGCTATACGCGACGGCAGCATCGTGCATGCCTAGGGCAAAGGAGTGCGCGTCGCCGAATCGAAGAAGTGGAACCAGTTCGGAAGATACTTGCTTTCGACATGCTCGAACTGGTCTCCCGCCGAGTCGTAGGTACGCGAGCGCACCACGGCAAGCCAGAGCGGCTCCGCGATGCCGAGAAGGCGGATGTCCTCCCTGGTGGGCTCTTCGACCGTGACCTCGCGGTTCGATACGGCAATCTCGAGACCCAGGTCGTGTTCGCAGTAGCGGAACAGCGAAGAGACTGCCACCTTCTCGTCGATTCCCGGCACCACCTTCGAAAGGAACAGGTGCCGGTCTATTGCCATCGCCTGTCCGTTGAGCGAGCGCACGAGATTCACGCGGGTGAGGTCCTCTCCTTCAGGAAAGCCTGACATATGCGCGAGGGCGGGCGTGCATGCAACATGGTCGAGCAGGAACAGCTTGGCCGACGGGACGGCTCCGATCGAGCGGGCAGATTCGGTGAACGACGTGAGCCCATCGACGCGGAAGGTGCTCTCGGCTGCATTCTGCTTGGCTGGCAGATAGATGACGCGCACGCCGCGGCCCTTGATCGAGGTCACCATGCCTTCGTTTGCAAGCATCGATATCGCCTTGCGCACGGTCATCCGCGAACAGCCGAATTCCTGTGTGAGGCTTGCCTCTGACGGCAGGTAGCTCTGCGGCGCGAAGCTGCCGTCAAGGATGCGCTGCCGCAGATTCCGATAGATTTCGTCGTATATGGCTTTTCCCATCGCGAGGCCTCCTCCAGCAGCGCGGGATGTGCTGCCGCTATCTCCAGTATGCCCCAATGGTGGGGCGGGAGAGAGATGTCTAGCCTGTTTAGACAGGCCCTGCCGTCTGGAGGGAAAACGCTGCCGCTTGCCCAGACATGAAAACATATCTAGACAGGAACGCTATGGTTGCAGATGGAGCGCAAACCTATCTAGACAGGAAGGGGCCTCTATGGGAAAGCAGAGCTATGCCGTGACGATTGCGGGAGGCGGCTCGACCTATACGCCAGGAGTCGTGCTGATGCTACTGAACGATGCGGAGAAGTTTCCGGTCAGAAAGATCGTCCTCTACGACAATGACGCCGAGCGGCAGAAGACGATAGGAGACGCCTGCGCCATCTATATCAGGGAGCGCCACCCCGAAGTCGAATTCTCCTACACGACCGATCCTGCCGAGGCGTTTTCGGGCATCGATTTCGTGCTGGCACAGATTCGCGTCGGCAAGTACGCGATGCGTGACAAGGACGAGAAGATACCGCTGAAATATGGGGTCCTCGGCCAGGAGACCTGCGGACCTGGCGGCATTGCCTATGGCCTGCGCTCGATCGGCGGCGTGATCGGGCTCGTGGACTACATGGAAAAGTACTCTCCCGATGCTTGGATGCTCAACTACTCCAACCCTGCTGCAATCGTCGCAGAAGCGACGAGGAGGCTTCGCCCCGATTCGAGGATCATCAACATCTGCGACATGCCGATTGCCCTGATGGACATCATGGCATCGATGTGCGGGCTCAAGGACTACCGCGATCTCAGCTATGGCTATTATGGCCTGAACCACTTCGGATGGTGGTGGAAGATCGAAGACCATGCCGGCCATGATCTGATGCCGCATATCAAGGAGTGCATGGCGCGCAATGGGTATGCCGATGCTACGGCGGGGCTCGAGTTCGTCGATGCATCCTGGCAGGCGACCTTCGAAAAGGCGAAGGATGTCTATGCGGTCGATCCTTCGACGATACCGAACACCTATCTCAAGTACTACCTGTATCCCGACTACGTGGTCGCCCACACAGACCCGAAGCATACCCGCACCGACGAAGTGCGCGAGGGGCGCGAGAAGCGCGTCTTCGGGACTGCGCGCGAGATTGTCAGGCGCAACACAGCGGAGGGGTTCGGACTCAAGCCGGACGAGCACTCCGAATACATCGTCGATTTGGCAAGTGCCCTTGCAGAGAATGCGAAAGAGCGCTTCATGCTGATCGTGCCGAACCACGGGGCAATCGAGAACTTCGATCCCGATGCCACGGTCGAGATTCCCTGCATCGTCGGCTCGGATGGCTATGAGAGAATCTGCCAGGGGAAGATCCCGCAGTTCCAGAAGGGGCTCATGGAGCAGCAGGTGAGCGTCGAGAAGCTTGCGGTCTCCGCCTGGATCGACCACTCCTACCAGGAGCTTTGGCAGGCATTGACGCTAAGCAAGACCGTGCCTTCGGCCGCAGTCGCAAAGCAGATCCTCGACGATCTCTATGAGGCGAACAAGGAGTTCTGGCCCGAGCTTTCGTAGCCGGGAGCAAGATGGATGCACAGGAGAGGGAAGGGCACGCCCTTCCCGGAAAGGGTATGAAATGGGCGCATATGACAGCCTTGCTGCCCAGATCGTCGACAAGGTCGGCGGCAGCAGCAATATCGTCAACATCTCGCACTGCATGACAAGGTTGAGGCTCAAGCTCAAGGATGACAGCATTGCCGATACCAAGGGCATCGAGCAGCTCGACAAGGTCATCCAGGTCGTGAATGCCAATGGCCAGTACCAGGTCGTCGTCGGCATGAACGTGATCGAGGACCTCTACGATGCGGTTGCGGAGCTGACAGGTGCCGAATCTCTCGGCGAGGTCACAGAGGACGGAGAGCCCGTCAAGCATCAGAATGCCGTCTCTGCCCTGATCGACCTCATCTCCGGCATCATCGCCCCGATCCTTGCCGTGCTCTGTGCGGCAGGCATGATCAAGGGCATCCTGACGATTGCGGTCTTCCTTGGATGGATGTCGGCGACAGATGGCCTCTACCAGGTGCTCTATGCAGCAGGAGACGGCTTCTTCTACTTCCTGCCGATCATCTTGGGCTATACCTCGGCCAAGAAGTTCCACTGCTCCGAGTTCATCGGCATGACGCTCGGCATCGCTCTTACCTATCCAGCCATGGTCAACATCACGGCGGGCACCGTGCTCGGAACGGTCTTTGCCGGCACGCCCTTCGCAATGAACTACTACGCAACGCTTCTGGGCATCCCCATCATCATGCCTGCCTCCGGCTACACCTCCTCGGTCATCCCGATCATCCTGGCGGTGTGGGTGGCATCGAAGCTCGAGAAGTGGTGCCGGACGCACTTCAACCAGTATGTGAAGTTCTTCTTTGTCCCCTTCGTCGTGCTCGTGGTCTGCGTTCCTCTGACCTATCTCGTTATCGGTCCTGTCGCCACGGTCATCACGGACGCCCTGAGCCTGTTCTTCAACTCCCTCTATAGCATCCCTGTCATCGGCGGTGCGCTTGGCGGAGCCGTGCTCACGGCTATCTGGCAGCCGATGGTCGTCTTCGGCTTCCATTGGTCCGTCATTGCGCTCATGCTCATGAACATCGGCTCGCAGGGCTTTGATGTCATCATGGCCCCCTATATGGTCTGCTCCTTTGCCCAGGTCTTTGCCGTGCTTGCAATGCTTCTCAGGACGAAGGACACCAAGCTCAAGGAGATCGGGTGGCCTGCCTTCATCACCGGCTTCTTCTTCGGTATCACCGAACCCTGCATCTACGGCGTCACTCTTCCCCGCAAGAAGCCGTTCTGGATCTCCTGCATCGCGTCTGTGCCGGGCGGCCTTTTCATCGGCCTTATGGGCACCCGCATGTTCGAGTTCACGGGCGGTGCCTTCTGCGCGCTGCCGGGCTTTGTCGATCCGACCGGTGAGATGGGCGCAAGCTGCGTGCTCTATGTCCTCGTCGGCATCGCGATCTCGAGCGTCATCTCGTTCATCATGACCTTCGCGACATACAAGGACGAGCCTCGCGCAGACGCTGCCTAGAGAAGGCTCCAGATTCTGTGCTTTCAGGCGATGCCCCGCTCTTGGAGCGGGGCATCTTGCCAGAGACACTATCGTATGTGCTGGAAGTGATGTGCTGTGAAATTCGATAGATCATGCGGAACCAGATACCTCGAGCTTCTCAGGAAGCGGGGCATCGAGGTCCGTTCTGTGGTGGTGCGCCAGGATGGAGAGGTGGCCTTCGCGCACTCTTCGTCGCCTTTTGCGCTCGATCAGGTCCATCCGCTCTACTCGGTCACGAAGTCCTTCACCTCATGCGTTGTCGGCATGCTCGAGAACGAGGGCAAGATCGTGCTTTCCCGGCCATGGATCTCCTATTTTCCGGAGTATGCCCCAGATGTGGCCGATCCGCGCTTTCTCGATGTGACGGTCCGTGACCTTCTGACCATGCAGATGGGACAGGACGCAGAGCCGGCGCTTGCCGGAGACGATGACTGGGCCAAAGGCGTTGCCGGAAAGCCGCTTGCCCACGATCCGGGGAGCGTCTTCTTCTACAATTCGCTGTGCTCGCATCTGCTGAGCATGCTGGTCGAGCGCGTATCGGGCGTGCCGGAAGATGTATTCCTTGCCAGGAGGCTCTTTGCTCCTATGGGCATCGTGCACTGGTGGTGGGAGCATGACCGCCATGGGCATGCGACAGGCGGCTTTGGCCTGCATCTTGCGACGCCCGATCTCGCGAAGTTCGGGCAGTGCCTGCTCGATGGGGGAAGATGGGAAGGAAGGCAGCTGATACCGCGCGCGTGGGTTGCGGCAGCAACCACGCGGCAGGCAGAGACGGCACCCTTCTATCCAGCGTCTGCCACCGAGGACAGGAATGGCTACGGCTATCAGTTCTGGATGTGTGCAGGGGGAGGGTTCAGGTGTGCCGGGCTCTTCGGACAGCTCTGCTATGTCCTGCCCGAGGAGCACCTGGTCGTTGCGGCCTCGAGCTCCACGACAGGCTCGAAGCCTCTGATGGATGCCCTCTACGACGTGCTGGGGATTGCTCCCTGCTGGAGGCCGGCCTTGCCGCAAGCGGCGCTTGCCCATGAGCTGGAAGGGGCCGGCAGCGAGG
Organism: Olsenella kribbiana; assembly: GCF_036408795.1. Taxonomy (NCBI): domain Bacteria; kingdom Bacillati; phylum Actinomycetota; class Coriobacteriia; order Coriobacteriales; family Atopobiaceae; genus Olsenella; species Olsenella kribbiana. The sequence goes on along the minus strand of NZ_JAZGJP010000009.1, from coordinate 99,463 downwards.
ATCTCTCGTGCATTCCCTGCCTGCAGGGGCTTCCCCGCTCTCCTTTCGTGCCGATTCCTGCCGAAGGGATCCTGCGTCCGCTGGATGGCGCCCAGGGATTCACGTCGCTCAGGATCGCTGCCTCCGAGGGTGCTGTGCCAGAGCTTCTGGTCGAGCTTGAAAGGGGTGGGGAGACCTTCAGCATGCAGGCGGGCTATGGAACGTGGCGGAAGCTGGAAGCGGGAAGGCGCCCGGTGGGCAGCCTCTTCCCGTTTGCGGCGGAATCCTCCGAGATCGCAGTCCCGCCCTCCTGGGCAGCGGAAGCTGCCTTCGGCTCCTTTGCCTGGATATCCCCGTCGACGCTTCTGGTGGAGACGCGCGAGCTCGATTCGACGCGCAGATGCACGGTCCAGATCTCGTTCGACGGCAACCATATCGTGGCCAGCGTCTCGGCAGAGGGGATGCTCTCAGGAGCCAGCCCCTCCTCATATGTCCTGGTGGCGCCCCGCCACGGCTGCTGATGCTCTGAGCTGCCATGGCATGGAGCGCCCTATGCTGCCCTGCAGAGGCTGGGACAGGGCGCGGAGGCAGCGCCTCCACATCGGGCGCTTGCGATGGCCTGGACATTTCCAGAAATCCGGTGCAGAGAATGCAGCCCCGTCCCGGAAAGATCCGGGACGGGGCTGCCCTGCTCTTTGGAAGGATGGACTGTCTCTCAGAGATCGATGACCTGGATTCCCTTCGGGTAGGAGTTCAGGACTTCGCAGCTGTCCTCGGTCACGATTACGAGATCCTCGATGCGGACGCCGATCCTGCCCGGGATATAGATGCCCGGCTCGATCGAGAAGCACTGGCCCGGGCGCACTGCCTCGTCGTGCGTTGCGGAGACATCTCCCGGCTCGTGGTCGTTGAGGCCGATCTGGTGTCCCAGACGGTGCGTGAAGTAGGGACCATACCCTGCGTCCTCGATGATGTGGCGAGCGCAGAGGTCGATCTCTGCAAACGTGACGCCTGGCTTCACGAGGGCCTCTGCCGCCTCGTTGGCATGACGCACGGTCTCGTAGACACGCTTCTCCTCTTCGGTCGGCTCTGCCGTGAAGAAGGTACGGGTCATATCGGAGCAGTAGGCATCCTTCCTGCAGCCCACATCGTAGAGCACCATGTCGCCACGCTTGAGGACGGTGCCATCCGGCTCGTGGTGAGGATCTGCCGCATTGGCGCCGAAGCTCACGATCGGGGCGAATGAGTGGTCCTGGGCACCAAGCGAGCGGTAGGTGCCAAGGAGGCCCTCTGCGATGCTCTGCTCGGTAACGCCCTCTTTGATCTGGCTCTTGAGCCACTCCATTGCCTTGTCGTTCACGCGCGAGGCTTCGCGCATGAGCTCCTGCTCTTCAGCGCTCTTGATGGAGCGTGCGTCGTCCACGGCTTTGGAGGCAAGGATGAAGGACGGAGCTGCCTTCGCATCGATCAGGGGCAGCACCCAGCGCGCCGGGAAGATCTTGTCGAGGCCGAGCGCGGAGGTGTGGTCGATGTGCTCGATCAGCGCCGGCAGCGGATCTTCCGTATCGTCGTGCACGACGACCTCGGGGCAGAAAGGCGTGGCGTCCGGGAAGAGGCGATTCGCGAAGAGCACGCACTCCTTCGGGCTCACGTAGAGCGCAAGGAAGCGCTCGTAGGGCTCCGTGTAGTAGCCCGTGAGATAGAAGATGGATGTGGGGTCAGAGACCACGGCCTGATGGCAGCCCTGCTTCTCCAGGTTTGCCAGCACGGCCTGGATGCGTTCCTGATGCATAGGATGCACTCCTTCATACACTGTCTGTTTGCTAGACAAGGCGAGTGTACACCTCTTGTGCAATACGGTGAGACCTTTAAGCTTTGCAGCGCCTCTTCACGCTTCCGCCAAGGTCAGAGGCCCAGAATGTGAAGAGTCTATGGACAGGTGTAAGATAGCTTCTTGCTGAATTTTGAACAGCCGTACAGAAAGTCAGGAGGCCGTTTCATGGATATCGATATGCCGCCCGTCAACCGTGTGGACGAGATTCACGACAAGCTCAAGTCACTCGAGGGCCAGCGCATCAAGGTGCGTGCCAACATGGGCCGCTCCCGTATTGTAGAGGGAACCGGCGTCCTTGTACAGGTGCATCCGTCGCTGTTCGTCGTCGAGATCGAGGAGCGCCGCGGCCGCAAGGACCGCCAGTCCTATCAGTATGTCGATGTGCTGACAGGCGGTGTGGAGGTCTTCGACGCCGATACCGGCGAGCGCCTCTTCGACTACGTCGCAGAAGAGTAGCCTGCATGTGCGCTGCAGCCCTCTAAGATAGAGGGAAGCAGCTGAGAACCCCTGATGCCCCGGAGCAGCTGTTCCGGGGCATCTCTTTTTGCATACATGAATCTCGGAGCGGAGGTGCGCAAGGTGGATATCCTCGCCGTGAAGGCGCCTGCCAAGATCAATCTCTATCTCGGTGTCCATACAGACAGGGACGAATGTGGCTATCACCGCGTCGATTCTGTCATGGCGGCCCTCGACTTCGGCGATGTGGTCACGCTCACGCCTGCTGAGGGACTGAGCGTCACCTGCGAGCCGGGCATCAGGGCGCATATGGACGATACGACGACCTATCGTGCCGTAGAGGCGCTTGGAAAGGCGTTTGGGCATAATCCTGCCTTTGCGGTCCATATCGAGCGCCATATCCCCGAGAGAAGCGGCATGGGAGGGTCCTCGACCGATGCGGGGGCAGCATTGCGTGGCGCCTGCCAGCTCTGGGGCATAGACCCGGAAGATTCCCGTGTTGTGGATATCGCCCGAAGCATCGGAGCCGATGTCGCGTTCTTCCTGAAGCCCGACGTGAGCTATCTTGCCGGCGCGGGCGATGTGCTCCAGGAGCAGTTCCCGACGCCTCAGCTCGCACTTGCGGTCGTACGTCCTCCTGTCATGGGATCCTGTGCCCAGGATGCCTATGCAGCCTTCGACCGCGACCCTCAGGCACTACCGCCGCTTGTGCCCTATCTCGAGGCACTCAAGACAGGCAATCAGGATGCGATTGTGGAAAAGTCCACAAACAATCTTGCTGCCGCAGCGATTGCTCTCGAGCCGGAGCTCGGGCGTGCGCTTGCGTGGCTGAGATCTCGCCCTCATGTCCTGAATGCGCAGGTCAGCGGCTCAGGAGCCTGCCTTTTTGCTATCTGCGACAGTGCCTCTGCAGCCGAAAAAGTGGCCTGCGACGCAAAAGAAAACAGAAATTGGTGGGCAATTTCTTCAAAAGTGGTCGACTCGAGCCAGATTTTCTGTTAAAGTACCGTCTGCTGACGGGTTGTGGCTCAGCTTGGTAGAGCGCTCGGTTCGGGACCGAGAGGTCGCTGGTTCAAATCCAGTCAACCCGACCATTTGAAATGACAGCCGGAGGGAGCAATTCCTCCGGCTTCTTTCATAAGAAGGCGAGAAGGCCTTTGCAGATTCCGCCCCCTTCGAGCTTCTCCTCTATGAATGCCCGCCACCCTGGCAGCTCGAAGCTTGCCTTTCCGCGTCCGGACATGCCGATGACGCCCTCCTCAAGCAGGCGCCTGCGGTATCGGGAGGCATAGGCCGAGCTTTTCCCATGCATCTGGCAATCTCGGCGGTCGAGCTGGGCCCTTCGTCGGGAAGCATCGCCTCTATGAAAGCGATATCCATATCGGAAAGCTCCTGATGGGTGGTCTCCAGGATGTTCATGCGCATTTCCTGCTGCTCAGTCTCAATGCCACGCTCGGCTGCAGAAAGATCGATTGCATCTCCTTCAGCCTGGGTTCGCATGCGGTAGCCGACGGGCTGCATCATGAAAGGGAAGCCGCCTAAAGCTTTCATGGCTGCTTCGAGGGCATATGCTTCGATTGTCCTGCCACCGCTTTCGATGGTCCCTGCGAGAGCCTTCTGCATGTCCGCGTCGTCGATACGGCCAAGACGGTAGCATATGGCTCTGCGAAGGAAAGAGATTGGCTGGTCATTGAGGATGCGCGACACCTCAGAGGGAAGGCCCGCCATAAGGAGTGAAATCCTTCTGCCTGCAGATACAAGATGCTGATGGACCGATGCAAGCTGCACCATCTCATCAAAGTCGCGCACGTCGTCGACCATTATCAGGAGACCTGTGCCGGAAGCTTCAAGAGCATCGAGCAGGCTCTCAAGACGGGACCTCCAGTTCCGGCCGTCCTCTTCCTGTCCCAGCGTGCCGGCTTCCCTCGTGCCTATAGAGCTGATGCGTGCGCGAGACACATCGTCAGAGCGCCCTTTTCCCGCCTGCACAAGGATGTCTTCCAGCGTGCCAGGAACAGCTGAAACACGTGCAGCAATCCAGCCGCGCTCTTCTGCTGCATCTGCAGGCAGCGTCAGAAGCGCTGTCTTGCCGGTTCCGCATGCGCCGTCAAAGATGCCTGTCAGGTTTGGGTCCCCAGGGCCATTCCGGAAGGCATCTTCGATGCTCTCTATCGCATTGCCGTAGCCTGCCATGACAGGCGGGACCCGACCGGATCCAAGTGTGAAGGGATTGATGCGTGCTGCCACTGCATTCCTCCTCTCTCTGCCAACGCTTCCTTGATATCTTTTGCAATCTTAGGAAAACTATGCTTGCTAGAAATTTCAGGAAACCTGGCAAGCCGTCTAAGAGGCCAGCGGATGTGCCGTACGACTCTGTTGGGGAAAGCGACAAGGGGCAAGCGGAAGAGCAGGCGGCAAGCGGATAAGCGGCAATTGGAAAAGGTGGCCAGAACTGGGAATCCGGAATGCCGGAAACCTTGCGGTGTGGCGCAAAGCGAATATGGATATGGGCAGCCTGGTCACTTCCTGTGTGATAAGGATGCAGGCAGCCTCTCTGCTGCTATGCTTGCCTCTCCGAGGGCGAACCTGAAAGCGGAGGAGGCAGACATCCATGCGTGCAATCGTGGCACTTGGCTATGAGGCAGTATGCGCTCTTGTCCCTTACGCAATCGCTTCCGGCGTGAATGCGCACAGGAGCCATGTCTCCGCTCGCCGCAAGCAGACGTCCGCATCCAAGCGGCCCAGCATGTGGGCGCATCGGCTGGCGGTGGCTCTCTTCGGCATCTGTCTCTTTTCCATTCTCTGGATCTGCGGGGTAGGGACCTTCGCAGACCTCTGGCGTGGCACATCGCTCCGGACGATGCTGAACATCAATCTCGTGCCCTTCGATGCCTATCTGAACTGGACGGCCTGGGCACTCAATGTCGTGCTCTTCGTGCCGCTCGGGCTCCTGCTTCCCTGCTGCTGGGAAGGCTTCGACCGGATCGGCCATGCAGCGCTCTTCGGCTTTCTCTTCTCGCTTGCAATCGAGCTCTCGCAGCTCCTGAACTTCCGCGTCACGGACATCGACGACCTCATTGCCAATACCCTGGGCGCTGTCGTCGGCTGCCTCATCTTTCTCGCTCTCAGGGCTGTCTTCCCGAGATGGTGGGGAAGGCACCTGGGACCTCAGACGCTCGAGCCCCGCGGCAATGCTGCCAAGGATGCGGCAGCGCTCTTCCTGGGAGTCTTTTTCCTCTATGCCTCGAGGCGACATGCCGAGATGGGCATCGTGAACTTCCTCGACAGGCTCTGAGCATGAAGAAGGAGGGCGGAGCCTGAGCTCCGCCCTCCTGTGCTCTTACGGCCTGTAGCGCAGAGAGACTTCCAGAAACTCTGCCTTGCCCTCTATGTAGTCTGAATAGGCTTCGGTCGGGTCCTGCCCATGGTAGGCAGCGCAGAAGCCGCACTGGTCGCAGTCTGCGATGCAGGGGAAGCGGTCCTTTATATACCAGAGCCTGTCAGACCGTGTGGACTCCTCGATGCTTGGCGCTGGCTTCATGGCATGACACTTCTTCCTGATGCTTAGAGGATGATGCAGCTCAGGAGGCAGAGGATGGCAAGGCCGCCCTGCTGGAGCAGGATCTTCGGATTCGAGCTCACAGCTCCGTAGGCTGCTACGCAGATGATATAGAGCATGAGGAAGATGAGCGCAAGGGGGCTCTGGAGGAGAAGCGCGCAGATTACAAGCACGGCAATGAGACCGTTGTAGACGCCCTGGTTCTTGAAGAGGGTGGAGACGGAGTTGCGCGAAAGCTCCTCTTGAGTCATGTTGAAGACCTTGGCGGTGCGGGCAGAGGTCGTGGCGATGGTCTCGAGATAGAAGATGAAGCAGAACTCCGCTGCGACAAGCACGGCGAGAATGATGGTGATGGGCGACATAGGTCCTCCTTGAGAGCTTGGCTTCTTTTCTAGGATAATATAGCGCAAAATATAATTGCGCACAATATAAAATTGAAGAAGCGAGGAAATGCGCCGACTTCTTGAAATCGGGACCCGTACTCTGGCAGAAACCTGATGCGCGTACCATGGGACACTATGAAGAACTTGAAGCAGATGCTCGCGGCACGTGCCGCCATGGGAGCAGAAGAGAGATACAGGGAGATGACGGAGAGGCCGGTCGGCCCCCTCGTCCTGTCGATGGCCTGGCCATCGATCCTCTCGAACCTCGTGACTGTGGTCTACAACCTCGCCGACACCTATTTCGTCGGCAGGATCAATACTTCGGCCTCTGGCGCCATAGGCATTGCCTTCGTCGCAATGACGGCTATCCAGGGCGTCGGCTTCTACTTCGGCCAGGGCACAGGCAATGCGATCTCGCGCGACCTCGGGGCCCACCGGGAAGAGGATGCCTGCGTCATGGCATCCACGGGCATCGTCTGCACGTTTGCCTGCGGCATCCTGATAGCCCTTCTGGGAAATCTCTTCCTCGAGCCCCTCTGCCTCGTCGCGGGAGCGACGCCCACGATCCTTCCTTATGCCAAGTCCTTCATCGGCATCATCCTTCTCGGCGCTCCCTGGATGTGCAGCTCCCTCATGCTCAACATGCAGCTGCGCTTCGAGGGGGAGAGCCTCTTCTCGATGCTTGCGATCATGTGCGGCACCGTGCTCAACATCTTCCTCTCGCCTCTCCTCATCTTCGGGGCGGGCATGGGGATTGCGGGCTCTGCGCTTGCGAATATCATCTGCCAGTTCATAAGCTTCTGCCTCCTCGTCGCGGAGATGCAGAAGATCGGCACGACCCCGCTCTCGAGGAAATATGTCCGCTTCTCGAAGGCCCTCTTCCGGGAGATCAACAACGGCGGCGTGCCGTCGTTCGTCCGCCAGTGCATGCTCGGTGTCGCGACGACGCTCCTGAACGATGCGGCGGCCCCCTTCGGTGATGCGGCCGTTGCCGCTATGGCGGTCGTCCAGAGGATCACGGGCGTCGGCAACTATGTGCAGATCGGCATCGGCCAGGGCTACCAGCCAGTCCTTGGCTATAACATCGGCGCGAAGCGCTATGACCGCGTGCGCAAAGGGTACTTCTTCTCGCTCAAGGCAGCTTCCATCTCGGTCCTGGCCATAGGCATCGTCACCTGCATCTCCGCACCGAACCTCATCGGCTTCTTCCGGGACGACCCTGAGGTCGTCGCGGTAGGCACGCTGACGCTCCGGCTTGCGTCGTTCTCGATTGCGCTTACCGGTGCCTCCATGATCACGAACTTCATGCTCCAGACCTCTGGGCATATGTGGAGCGCCACGATTCTCGGCGCCTGCCGCTTGGGGCTTGTCCTTGGTCCCGTCGTCACGATCCTCTCCCACACGCTTGGCCTCTTCGGTCTCCAGATCGCGCAGCCCGTCTCCGATCTCATCACCTTTGCCGTGACGATACCTATGGCAAGAGGGTGCCTGAAGAGCTTCGATGAGGCAGAGAAAGCGGCTGAGGCAGAAAGCGCTGCAGTGCATACGGCCTGATAGAAGGCAGAGTAAGCACGCCTTGTTGGGCTTAAGGCCGCATGCAAGGGATGCTTTCCTGTATGCTGGACTGAGCTTCTCCATGCTCATCCGAGGAGAGGAGGGAGTGCCATGGCGGAGATTATAGAAGCACTGAAGGAGCTGCGTGCAGAGCATCATCTGACACAGCGGGAGCTGGCAGATGCGCTCGGCGTGACGAGGCGGCCGGTCTCGAACTGGGAGCGGGGCAAGAACCTGCCCGATATCGAGACGATCGTGTGCATCTCTGAGACCTGCGGCATCTCTCTCGACACCCTGATCCTCGGAAAGGATGGAAAGAGCGAGATGAAGGAAAAGCTTGTACGTGATGGAGCAGACGGTGCGAGGGAACAGCGTTTCGAGCTGGCAGCTGCCATGGGTGCCGTGCTCATGCTCGCAGGAATTGCGCTCTGGTTCGTGAAGGCGCATGCCGTGGAATATATCGATGCAGAGGGCATCCTGCATGAGAGCTTCTGGCTCATCCCGGCAGGCTGGCTCTTCGTCTTCCTGGGTGCCTCTGTCGTGCTGGTCTCTGTGATCGGATTCGTGCGTCTCAGGAAGCGCGGGAACAAAGAGGAAGACTAGCTGGAAAGGAAACGATGGGGAAGAAGAGGAAAGGCACACGCAGACGTACCAAGAAGGAGGAGCGCCCGGTCTGGGTGCGTGTGCGTCTGGCTCTGGCCTGCGTCCTTCTTGCCTCCTGCCCCATCCTGATGCTTCTTTTTTCTAGTTCGCCGGACTCCTATTTCCCGGCCTACCGCGACTTCTCGAGGAGCCTCGCCTCCGTCCTTGCCGGGCTTACATCGTGGGCACCTTTCGCTCTCTGGGACTTCGGCCTTGTGGTAGCGGCCATCTGGATTGTCTTCACGCTCATACGGAGGCTCTGGAAGCGCGAGAAGCTCCTTCCGTGGGCATCCTGGACGCTTCTTTTCCTGGCGGCTGTCGCAGCGCTTGCCGTGGACGGGTGGGCGCTCAACCACTATGGGCCGACGCTTGCAGAAGAGATGGACCTGCCCGTGCATGAGTACTCGGAAGACGAGCTTGCAGAAGCCACAGGCTACTACCTGGGGCGTGCCGCCGATGCAGCTGCGTCTGTCCCCAGAAACGACGACGGATCGCTCGCAGAGCAGGACTTCTCCGAGCTGGGACAGATTGCCGGCTCCTCATACACTGTGCTCTCGGAGCAGTATCCCTTCCTCTCGGGCAGCACGGCACCCGTGAAGGAGCTTGTGCTCTTCGGAGAGCCGCTCCTCTATAGCGGACATACCGGCATGTATTGGGCGGCAACAGGCGAGGCGAGCGTGCCAGCCGATGATGCAGCGGCAGAGCTGCCATTCACGATGTGCCATGAGGCGGCACATCGTCTCGGCATCGCAAGCGAGGAAGACGCCAATTACGCAGCCTTCCTCGCATCCAGCACGAGCGAGGATGTCCGCTTCGTCTACTCGGGCTACTATGACGCCTTTGCCTACTGCCTGAATGCCCTCTACTCCCAGGATCCGGCACGTGCTCAGGACGTGGTCGCAGAGGCGCTTTCTGCCAATGAGAGCGGCACAAGGCTTGTCTTTGCGGACCGTGCCGCCACGCAGGAGCACTATGCGGCCTATGAGGGGACGTTCGAAGAGGTCGGAACCTCTGTCAACAACAGCTATCTCAAGAGCTTCGGCGAGACCGAAGGTGTCAAGTCCTACGGCCTCGTCGTGGACGATCTCATTGCGTGGTACGAGATGGGACTCTAGGCCTCAGTGCCGTCGTCCTCTGCCTTCTCCTCGAACTTCTCTGCGAGGTGGAGGGCTTCTTCAGGTGTCGGCAGCTCCTTCGTGAGGTCGCGGGGTGCATCGCGGCTGTAGCGGATCGTGTCGTTTGCCAGCACCTCTGCTGCACGTTCGGGCAGATAGACGCTCATGGATCCCGGTGCACAGGTACAGTCGATGCAACCATCGTCACCGACGATGGGGAAGTCTTCAGGGCCGATGACAGAGCACCAATGCTCGCCTGTGTGGTTCGGCCCGACATACATATGCTTCCTGCCGCCGTTCCTGTCCGTGAGGATGACGGCGAGGCCCGCCATGCCGTGGTCGGCGTCGCCTTCGCGTGTCCAGCCGATCGTGTCGGGATCGTCGAGGTAGTCATACTGCTGCCCATAGGCAAAGCGCTGCCTCAGCTCCATGAGAAGTGGCAGCTCGCGGACCGCCGGGATGTTGCCGTCGTTCGGCATGCCAAAGAGGTCGCCGTAGAAGACGCAGGGATAGCCATCCTGGCGAAGGAGGATGAGCGCATAGGCAGCTGGCTTGAACCAGCTCTGCACGAAGGACTGGAGGGCCTGTCCCGGCTGCGTGTCATGGTTCTCGACGAATGTGACAGCGTGCCAGGGATCTGCCGAGACGAGCGTGCCTTCGAAGAGGGTCCTGAGGTCGAAATCGCCGAAGGAGCTCGAGGCGGCAAACAGGTGGTAGTGGAGCGGCACATCGAAGAGGCTCATGATCTTCTCCTGGCCAAGGTAGCTCTCGAGCTCGCCCACATCGGGAGACCAGTATTCGCCGACCGTGAAGAGCTCGCGGCCGAACTCGTAGCGAAGGGTCGGGAGCCAGTCGAGGTAGAACTGCCTGTCCATATGCTTGCAGGCATCGAGACGGAAGCCATCGAGGTCGCAGGTCGTGAGATACCATCTGCCCCACTTCAGGAGCTCGTTGTAGACCGGCTCATACATCTCGTCGACATCGGCACCCATGAGGTAGTCGTAGTTGCCGTTGTCGCGGTGGTCGACCTGCTCGCTCCAGTGCTTGCCGGAGAAGAGATAGATGCCGCTTCTCTTTGTGGCCTCGTCCCAGTCCACCGCGTGGAAGTCGTTCCAGTCCCATTGGAAGTCGGAGTACTTGCCGTGGCGTCCCGGGAATGTGAAGCGGGTCCACGCCTGGATCTGGCGGGGCGCTGCGATGGGGTTCTCGCGATTCCTCGAGTCCATCTCCTGGGCTGTGACCTCTTCAGTCGCATCTGCGCCGAGCCGGTGGTCCAGCACGATGTCGCCGAGCGCCTGGACACCTGCATCATGGAGGGCATTGATGGCAGCCTGGTATTCTTCCTTCGTGCCGTACTTCGTGCGGACAGACCCCTTCTGGTCGAACTCGCCCAGATCGTAGGTGTCGTAGACGCCGTAGCCGACATCCACCCCGCCGGCAGAGCCCTTGTAGGCCGGAGGCAGCCAGACGGCTGTGATGCCATTGTCGGCAAAGAGCTGCGCATCCTCGGCGATGCGGCGCCAGTGCGTGCCATCCGCATCGAGGTACCACGAGAATCCCTGCAGCATTGTTCCGTTCATGGTGCACCTCCAGCCGCAGCGGCGCTGCGGTATTGAAATCTTCTTCTGACAGATTACGTGCCCTCATTCGGGGTGCATATACCGAGGCCAGGGCAAGACACCGGAATCGGGATTTCTGGAGTTCGGAAGAACCTCAAGAAAATCTTGGCAGCTCATTGACAATTGTCCGGATACGGATTAATGTACCTTCCGCATTGTCCGAAACCGGATGAAAATGAGGAACGATGGAGAGGGAAGACGGGCAGGAAACTGCCCACGCACCGACCGCACGAGATCTCGACGTGCTCTACCGCGAGTCGGACCGCCTCTACTATGAGCTGGCACGGGGCTGCGGGCTGTCTGATGCTGCCTACTGGATGCTCTATGAGATCGTCTACTGCGGCGGCAAGGCGACGCAGCGCTCGCTTGCGCAGTCCTTTGCCTACTCGCGGCAGACCGTCAATACGGCTATCAAGTCGCTCGAGGCAAAGGGGCTCGTGCGCCTCGAGTTCGAGGAGGGAAGCCGCAAGTGCAAGGTCGTGCTCCTGACCGAAGCGGGACGTGCCCTCTGCGAGGAGCGGCTCGTGCCTGCCATGGAGGCAGAGACGCGGGCATTTGCAGGCCTTTCGGCCCATGACCAGGAAGAGCTTGTCCGCCTCGTCGGGGCCTATGCGGAGGCAATCGACCGTCAGATCGATGCTCTGAGAGAGAAAAGGAAGGAGGAGACAGAAGATGGAAATGACGAAAGCCGCTGAGAGGAAGTCCTCATGGGCGCTTCTCGTGAAGCTGGCACGTCCCTACAGAGGGATGGCTGTAGCTGCGCTCGTGCTTCTGCTCTGCGATATCTGCGGCATGCTCTTCATTCCGACAGAGCTCTCTGCTCTCATGAATGCTGCCATTGAGGGGGCAGGAACGCCTGAGCTCATCCACCATGGCACAGCCATGCTGCTTGCTTCGGTCATAGGCTCGGGAGGATGCGTCGCCTCATACTGGATAGCCTCGCGCTTTGCTGCCAATGTGGGACGCGATCTGAGGGTGGCGGTCTATAAGAAGTCGCTCGACCTTTCCGGCACGGAGTTTGCCCAGATCGGCACGGGCTCCATGATCACGCGCACGCTCTCTGATGCCAACGTCGTGCAGCAGACGCTGCTCATGTCATTCGTGATGCTTGCCCCCTTCCCGGTGACCTGCGTCGTCGCAATCGTGCTTGCCTATTCGACAGACGCCGTGATGGGACAGCTCCTCCTTCTTGTGACGGCTGTGATCCTTGCAATCTCCGCCCTTGCCATCAAGAAGTCGGCACCGATCTTCCTTCGGCTCCAGGGCTTCATCGACCGCATGAACGCGCGCCTGCGCGAGGCCATCACCGGCACGCGCGTGATCCGTGCCTTCGGCAAGGAGGAACATGCCAAGAAGCGCCTCGACGAGACGTTCGAGGACTATGCGAGAAACGCCATCCGCGTGAACTTCATCTTCGCAATCACGGATGCCACCTGCTTCTGCTTCATGAACTTCGTCGAGTTCGCGATCTTCTGGCTCGGCGCCGATCGTGTCGGCGCCCATGCGATGCAGATTGGCTCGATCTCGGCGCTTGTGCAGTACGCGATCCTCATCCTCTGGTTCTCGATGATGGCGCAGTTCGCGCTTCTGCAGATGCCTCGAGCCATGGCATGCATGGCGCGTGCGCAGGAAGTGCTCACGGCTGTGCCTGCCATCCAGGACCCCGTAACGCCGGAAGAGCTCGATGGCACAGACGTCCAGGACGTCGCCTCCTTCGACCATGCCTCCTTCCGCTTTGCGGATGCCTCGGAGGATACGCTCAAGGACATGGACTTCACGATTCCGCGTGGTGCTGTCACCGCCATCATCGGCAATACGGGATCGGGCAAGTCGACGATTGCAAAGCTCCTGCTGCGCTTCCACGATGTGACGGAAGGCAAGGCGGAGTTCCTGGGCCACGATATCAGGAACATCAGGCAGAAGGATCTGAGGTCCCGCATCGCCTATGTGCCGCAGACAGCCTGGCTCTTCAGCGGCACCATTGCAGAGAACCTGCGTGACGGCGCACCCGAGGCCACACTCGACGAACTCTGGCATGCGCTCGATATCGCGCAGGCCAGCTTCGTGCGAGAGCTTCCCGAAGGGCTCGCAGCTCCTGTCGCCCAGGGCGGCAAGAACTTCTCGGGCGGCCAGCGCCAGCGCCTGGCGATTGCACGTGCGCTCACAAGGAAGGCAGATCTCTATATCTTCGATGACTCGTTCTCGGCACTTGACTACAAGACCGATGCAGCTCTTCGGCATGCCCTTTCGCAGGAGCTTTCCGATGCGGCGGTCCTGATCATTGCCCAGCGCGTCTCGACGATCCGCGATGCAGCGAAGATCGTGGTCTTGAAGGACGGCGAGATCTCCGGCATCGGCACGCACGACGAGCTCATGGAGAGCTGCCAGGACTATCGAGACATTGTCGAGTCCCAGGAGAGGGGAGGTGGCGCAGATGCAGCGCGCTGAGAAGAAGCATGAAGGCCGAAAGAATGAAGAGCAGAAGAAGGCTCTTTCCCTTTCCGACGAAGAGCTCGAAGAGGAGGTGCCCGAGCACCCCTGGGAGACCGCGAAGCGTCTCTGGGAGGTTGCAGGAGACCAGAGGTGGCGCCTTGTCGTGGCATCGATCTCTGCCATCTTCTATGTGGTGGGAACGCTCTGGGCGGTCGCCTACTCGGCGGGCCTTGTGGACCTCATCTGGAAGAACATCCAGGCTGCGTTTGCAGCAGGAGAGGTCTATGTCGTGAGGATCGGTGATGGCGGGGAGGAGATCTTGGCCTACCTTGGCATCTGGACCTTCGCCTGGGCTTTCTATGCCCTCCAGTCCCTGGTCATGCAGTCCTTCGCAGAGCGCCTCAACCTCAAGCTCCGCGAGCGCATTGCAGACAAGCTCGGGCGTCTTCCGCTTGCCTACTATGACTCACACAAGCCGGGAGACACGATCTCGCGTGCGACGAACGACCTCGACAAGATCTCCGAGGTCCTGCAGCGCGGGCTCCTCCAGCTCATCATCGCGGCCACGATGCTTGCAGGCTCCGTGATCATGATGCTCACCTACAACATCTTCCTGACGCTTGTCTTCGTCGCCTTTGCGGCAGCCACGTTCCTCGTGACAAAGATCGTGGCAGGACGCACGATCTATGTGGCAGCAAAGCGCCAGGCACTCCTCGGCACGCTCACGGGCTCTGTCGAGGAAGCCTATGCAGGACGTGCCGTCGTTGCCGCCTATGGCCTCGAGGCCAAGACCGAGGCTACGATCGAGGCGGAGGCAGAGGCGCTTGCCCGTGAGAGCGCGCATGCCGACTTCCTCACGAATGCGATCTCTCCTGCCATCCGCTTCATCGTGCGCCTGGCACAGGTCACGATCGGCATCATGGCAGGCGGCATGCTGCTTCAGGGGAGCATGACGATAGGCGTCTTCCAGGCCTTCTTCCAGTATGTGACGGAAGCTTCGGAACCCTTGACCGAGCTCTCGCTCACGGTCAACATGCTCCAGGGTGCCTTGGCGGCAGCGGAGCGCGTCTTCGACCTGCTTGATGAGGACGAGATCGTGCCTGACCCCGAGAAGCCCGCTGAGCTTCCCGAGCCGGTGCGTGGTCGCATCGAGTTCTCCCATGTGCGCTTCGGCTATCGTCCGGAGAAGACGCTCATGCACGACGTGTCGCTTGTCGCAGAGCCAGGGGAGAAGGTCGCCATCGTCGGCGCTACGGGTGCCGGCAAGACGACCCTCATCAATCTCCTCATGCGCTTCTATGAGATAGACGGCGGCACCATCACGCTCGACGGCGTCGATATCAGGGATATCCCGCGCCACGAGCTCAGATGCCAGTTCGGCATGGTGCTCCAGGACACCTGGCTCTTCGAGGGCACGATTGCAGAGAATATCGCCTACGGCAGGCCCGACGCCACGCGCGAGGAGATTGAGGCGGCGGCGAAGGCAGCGCATGTGGACTTCTTCGTGAGGACGCTTCCCAAGGGCTATGACACGATGGTGACAGCAGACGGAGAAGGCATCTCGCAGGGCCAGCGCCAGCTCCTGACGATTGCCCGCGCCATGCTCGCAGACCCTGCGATGCTCATCCTCGACGAGGCCACCTCGAGCGTCGACACGAGGACTGAGCAGGCCATCACCCGCGCTATGGAGGCCATCATGGAGAACAGGACGTCCTTCGTGATTGCGCACCGCCTCTCGACAATCGTCGATGCCGACCTCATCCTCGTCATGGACCACGGCACGATCGTGGAGCAGGGCACCCATGAGGAGCTGCTGAGGGCGCACGGCGTGTATGCAGAGCTCTACCGCTCCCAGTTCGCGTAGACCCGCGTCCCATATCGTAGTCACGGCCCCTTCCGGCAATCGTTTGCTCGGGAGGGGCCTCTGATCATATTTCGGGCGTTCCTGTTCGCAATCTGAAAACCGTTTGCCGTTTTTTCAAAACGGATGAACGGCATCTCATATATAGGCATCTACCTGCGGTGATGTAGCATCCGAATGACCCCTAGCGTGCATTGCTATGTTAGCCTTTGCGAACATAATCCGCTCAGGGTCCGCATTCTCCCTCTCGGCCCTGCAGCATCCCCGAAACCTTTGCGAAATACAGGCGATTCTCCGAACATTGAATTGTGCCGAAGACAAGGCACCGGGCACATCTTGCCCGCAAACTGGATCTTCGCCTTCAGGGCGAGTGCATGCGAGGGGAGAGAGATATGGCAGAGACTGCACCGGCAGAAGGGGGCATGAAGAAGGAGCTGACGCTCTTCAACTTCTTCACGATCGGCTTCGGCGCCATCATCGGAACCGGATGGGTGCTGCTGGTAGGCGACTGGATGGTTCTGGGCGGCGGTCCGATTCCGGCCATGATCGCATTCGCGATCGGTGCCGTGTTCCTCGTGCCGATCGGCATGTGCTTCGGCGAGCTGACGGCAGCCATCCCGATCTCCGGCGGCATCATCGAGTATGTGGACCGCACGTTCGGCCGCAAGCTCGGCTTCTTCACCGGCTGGATGCTTCTGCTCGGCAATGCACCGCTGTGCCCCTGGGAGGCCATCGCGATCTCCACGCTCCTGACGGACCGCTTCGCCGAGTTCCCGGCCCTTGCATGGCTGCGTTCCGTGAAGCTCTACACGATTCTCGGCGCCGATGTCTATCTCTGGCCGACTGTCATCGCGCTCGCTGCTGCCATCCTCGTCATCTACCTCAACTTCCATGGTGCCGGCGCAGCCGCGAAGCTCTCGAGCTTCCTCACGAAGGCGCTTCTGTGCGGCATGGTGCTGGCCATGGTCATCTCGTTCATGACGGGATCCCCCTCGAATGCGCTTCCGGTGTTCTCGCAGGTGCATGACGCGGCAGGCGGCAGCTCCACCGAGGCGACCTCGCTTCTGGGCGGCATCGTCGCAGTCTTGGTCATGACGCCGTTCTTCTATGCAGGATTCGACACGATTCCGCAGCAGGCGGAGGAAGCCTCCGCGAACCTCGACTGGAAGAAGTTCGGCCTGATCCCGGCCATCGCGCTTCTTGCTTCGGGTGCCTTCTACCTCGTCTGCATCTACTCGTTCGGCACGATCATCGACTGGCATGAGTTCGTGAAGTCCTCCGTGCCTGCCCTGGCCGTCCTCGAGCGCATCAACATCTTCTTCTACATCGCGATGCTCATCATCGGCACGCTCGGCCCTCTCGGCCCCATGAACTCGTTCTTCGGTGCTTCTGCCCGCCTCATGCTCGCCATGGGCAGGAAGGAAATGATTCCCTCCTCGTTCGCAGAGCTCGATCCTGTCTCGGGCGCTCCGAAGAAGGCCAACACGGTCATGGCAGTGCTGACGCTCGTCGGCCCCTTCCTCGGCAGGAACATGCTCGTGCCGCTCACGAACGTCGCATCGCTCGGCTTCATCTTCGCATGCACGATGGCCGGCTTCGCCTGCCTGAAGCTGCGCAAGACCGAGCCGGATCTGCCGAGGCCCTACAAGGTCAATGGCGGCAAGCCCATCATCGCCTGCGCCATCATCGCCGGCCTCATCATCATCGGCCTCATGGTCGTGCCTATGAGCCCTGCAGCCCTCGACACGGTCGAGTGGATTATCACGGGTGCCTGGATCCTCATCGGCGTCGTCATCCTCGTTGCCTTCGGCAACAAGCACATGGAAGCCGACACGCACCCCGCAGCAAAGCACGCTGCATAGCTCCAAACGTATGCATACGCCACAAGGCGACGCATAGCTGGTCAAGAAACGTGGTTGGAAAGATTGGGAGGATTTGCAATGGCAAAGTATGCTATCAAGGGCGGCAAGCTCGTCGACGGCACCGGCGCGTCTCCGGTCGAGGATTCCCTTGTCCTGGTGGACGACAAGAAGATCACGTATGCCGGCGAGGCTACGGAGATTCCTGAGGGGTACGAGATCATCGACGCGACCGGCAAGACGGTCATGCCGGGCATCATCGATACCCACATCCACTTCTCCGGCAACCTCACGGACAACGACAATGACTGGGTCATCGAGACGGTCGCACAGAAGCAGGCATGCGCTGTCAAGCAGGCCTACGACGCCGTCACCCACGGCCTCACGACGGTCTGCGAGATCGGCCGCAACGGCATCGCTATCCGTGACCTCGTCAACATGGGCGTCATGAAGGGCCCGCGCATCTTCGCAACCGGCCTCGGCTTCTGCCGCACGGCAGGACACGGCGACTGCCACAAGCTTCCGTTCGAGATGTCGAAGAACGGCCATCCTTGGGGCGACCAGGTAGACGGTCCGTGGGAGCTCCGCCATGCCATCCGCATGCGCCTGCGCGAGAACCCTGACGCAATCAAGATCTGGGCAACCGGCGGCGGCATCTGGCGCTGGGACTCGGGACGTGCCCAGCTCATGAGCACGGAAGAGATCAAGGCTGTCTGCGACGAGTGCGCAATGGTCGGCATCCCGGTCTGGTCTCACTCCTACAACTCGATCTCTGCCGCATATGACTCCGTCCGCTTCGGCGCAGAGCAGCTGATCCACGGCTTCGAGCTCGACGACAAGACCATGGACCTCATGGCACAGCAGGGCACGTTCTTCACGCCGACGGTCGGCTTCCTGCCGTCCTGGTACGCGACGTATCCTCCCGAGTGGACGCCCGAGCTCGACAAGTGGCCTGGCAAGAACAATGCAGAGAAGGGCATTGCCCGCTCCTATGCAAACCTCAACCGCGCCTACAAGCTCGGCGTCACGCTGACGGTCGGCTCCGACTCCTTCAGCTTCTCCACGCCGTACGGCTACACGACGCTCGATGAGGTATACGCCTGGGTCGAGCACTGCGAGATCCCGAACATGGATGCCATCGTCGCAGCTACCCTCAACGGCGCCAAGATGGTGCACCACGAGAACGACTTCGGCTCCGTCGAGGCTGGCAAGCTCGCCGACATCCTCGTCGTCAACGGCGATCCTCTGAAGGAGATCCGCGACCTCGACCCGGACAAGATGGACGTCATCATGAAGGAAGGCGACATCATGATCAAGGGCGCCCTGTAAGGTGCCCCTGGGGATCTAGGTCCCGAAACAGATCGATGGTGTGGGCCGGGCCTCTTCGGAGGCCCGGCCTTTTTGCGTTGCTCCGATGTGGCAGATATATGCTCCAAAGAGACGGCTGTGTGAACCTTGTCTCCATAAGGCTATGGGTTCTGCATCCCGGACGGTGGAAATTGTGCCGTGAACGGCAGCGGGAGACCCGTGCCAGAGATTGAAACTGCATGCCGACCATTCCGTGGTAGAAGATAGACTCTTGGAAGACGCAGGAGTGCGGATGTGGCCTGTAGCCCATAGCGCTCTCAATGCGCAGCTGCGCTCCGGCATGCCGGAGCCGAAGCGGAATGAGAGGGATTGCATGGAGGCCAACATCCACAAGTTCCAGGCATTCGTGAAGGCAGCAGAATGCGGAAGCTTCACCCGTACGGCCCAGCAGCTTGGCTATACGCAGTCATCGGTGAGCCGCATGGTGCAGGGGCTTGAAGAGGACTGGGGCGTGCGCCTGTTCGAGAGGGCGGGAGGCACGGTAAGGCTCACGAAGGAAGGGGAAAGGCTCCTGCCCGAGGCACGCGCCGTCGTGCAGTCGTTCGAGTGCCTCACCATGAAGGTCGACGATATCAATGGCCTCGAGTCGGGAAACGTGAGCATCGCTGCCCCCTCCTCTATCGTGTCCTGGAAGCTTGCACGCCCGCTTGGCGCCTTTGCCGAGGACCATCCCAACATCGAGATCGATATCACGGAGTCGACGTACGGCGAGGCGGAGAAGCTCCTCACGGAGGGTGCGGTCGATGTGGCCTTCGTGCCGAAGAAGCTTGATCCTGCTTCCTTCTCCTCGAAGCTCTTCCACAAGGATGAGATCGTCGTCGTCTCGAAGCGCGGGCACTTCGGAGAGGGACGCAGCTCCATCCCCATCGACCTTCTGAAGGACGAGCGCTTCATCGCAGATACCGAGACGGCCCCTCTTCTCCAGAAGGAGCTCAGGCATGCGGTCGTGCGCTGCGAGACGTCTGACTTCAATGCGATACTTGCCCTCATCGATGCAGGCTTGGGCATCTCGCTTCTGCCGATGCTTGCCTTGGGAAAGCTCCCCGATACGCTCGAGATCCACCATCTCGAGATCCGTGCCTTCCGCACGATGTATATGGTGCACCGCCTGGGGCAGGGGCTCTCGCTTGCTGCCCTCACGTTCCTGAACTACCTGCGCGAGCAGTAAGAGCGACAGAGAGGCAAGAGAAGGCCCCGCACGCCTCTTTGTGGCGTGCGGGGCCTTCTGCGTAGCTCTATGGGATGCCTAGCGCTCGATGATGCAGGCGCAGCCCGGAAGGGAGACCGTGCCATCGGATACCGTCACAGGCTGGCCCGTGACGAGATTTCGATAGGTGCCGTCAGGAAGATCGACGGCAGCCACTGCGTCCCTTCCCCTGAGCGGGAAGATGCCAAGCGTCGGGTGCAAGCCGTCGCGGCGGCAGACCATGATGCCCCGCTCGTCGTCTGCAGCTGCCTGGAACGTGTCATCGCCGCCGAGGACTTCGTGTGCGATCTTCGACATGCGTGCCATAAGGTCGGAAAGGTCGCGTCCGTCGAGCTCTGCGCGCCTCCAGTCCCAGAGGACCGTGTCCTTATCGAAGAGGGAGGGGCGCAAGGTCGAGCCGATTTCCTGGCCGCCGTAGATCAAGGTCGTGCCCTTGAGATAGAAGACAAGAGCCGTGAAGACGGCAAGCGCCTTCGGGTCGTGCACGAAGGAAGCGATGCGCTCCGTATCGTGGTTCTCGAGGAAGCGGAGCTTGTCGTAGTTGGCAGGATAGCGCGTCTCCTGGCCATTGAGCGCTTCTGCCCAGGCAGAGAGCGGCTTTTTGCCCTTGAGCACGTCTTCGAAGAGCTCGCGGATATCGTATTCATACTCGATATCGAAGGCCTCGAAGTCCTCGTCGTCCGTGGCGCAGTTGAGCCCCTTGCTCCTCATAAGGTCGCCGAAGGAGGCGTGTACCGTCTCGGCGAGCCAGATGCAGTCAGGACGGACCTTTGCGACCTCCTCGCGGGCGCGCTTCCAGAACTCCACCGGCACGAACGACGCTACATCGCAGCGGAACCCGTCGACGTAGTGTGCCCACTGGCAGAGCGTCTCGATCTGGTAGTCCCAGAGCTCTGTGTGCGTGTAGTCGAGGTCGATGATGTCAGACCAGTCGCCGACATGGTTTCCGGGCGTGCCGTCTGGCTTGTGGTAGAACCACTCGGGATGTGTCTGCCAGAGCACGGAGTCGGGAGAGGTGTGGTTGTAGACCACATCGATCATGAGCTTCATGCCGAGGGCATGGACCGCGTCGGCGAAGGCGGCGAAGTCCTCGAGCGTGCCGTACTCGGGATTGATGGCACGGTAGTCAGAGATTGCGTAGGGGCTGCCGAGCGCTCCCTTGCGGGCAACCTTGCCGACGGGATGGATTGGCATGAGCCATATATAGTCTGTGCCGAGCGCCCGGATGCGACCGAGGTCGGCCTGGGCCGCCCTGAAGGTTCCCTCCTTCGTATGGTTTCTCACAAAGATGGAATAGATGGTCTTCTGCCTCAGGGCAGAAGGTGTGCTTTCAGCCATGCAGTCCTTCCTCTCTCTTGTGCTGCAGGGGCATGACCAGACCCTTGCAGACCGTTTGCAGAATCTTTTCCGAACGTTCGCCGCTCATAAAATACCGTTCGCCCCACATGCATTGACCGAATGAGGGGATGGTGGTTTTATGTAGACAACGGTTCCGGTAACGCTACCAGAAACGATACCAGAAACGGTTATGCGTACAGGAATAACCGTTCACGAATCGGTGGACGTAACGGATGGAAGGGGAGAGCAATGACCATCAAGGATGTCGCAGCCTACTGCGGCGTTTCGGTCTCTACGGTCTCCCGTGTCCTCAACAACCATCCCGACGTCTCCGACGAGGTCAGAAACAAGGTCATGAAGGCTGTGTCCGACCTGCACTACACGCCGAACAGCACAGCCAGAGACCTTGCCCGCACCCAGGTCAATGCCATTGGCCTTGTGGTCCGCGGCATCTCGAATCCCTTCTTCACGCCCATCATCCGCACGATCGAGCATGGGTGCGAGGCAGCGGGCTACACGATGGTGCTGCACCAGGTCTCCACGACCGACGACGAGGTCAGGGCTGCCACGGAGCTCGTGCAGTCCAAGCGCCTGAACGGCGTCATCTTCCTCGGCGGCCGCTACGACTATACGAAGGCAGAGATGCAGGGGCTCACGGTTCCGTATGTGTGCTGCACGTATACGAACCATTTCGGCAACCTCGATCGCTCGAGCTACTCCTCCGTCGCAATCGACGACAAGGCAGAGGCCGAGCGTGCCGTGAAGTACCTGGTCTCGAGGGGACACAGAAGGATTGCGATCCTTCTGGACAACCCGGAAGATCACTCCATCTCCGAGCGCCGCTATGCAGGCTACTGCAAGGCGCTGCGTGAGGAGGGCATCGAGCCCGATCCCGATCTCGTCCTGGAGGCGGCAGACTTCGATCTCGCTTCCTCCTATAGGTGCGTGAAGGACTTCGCCGACAGGCGCGAGGATTTCACCGCACTCTTCGCGGTCGCAGATACGCTCGCGATCGCAGCTATCAAGGCCCTCTACGATGCCGGAAAGCGCGTGCCCGATGACGTCTCGGTCATCGCAATCGACGGCATCGAGATATCCAATTACCTCATCCCGACACTGACGACCTTGTGCCAGCCCAAGGATCGTCTGGGAGAGGAAGCAGTGCGCATTCTGGTGGATGTGCTTGAGGGACGTGCTGGCAACCGTCATATCCGGTTGGAGACGACTCCGCGGCTTGGTGGAACCGTTAAGTCGTTGTAGGGCATCCGCCCAGGGAGGGCGGACAAAGAAAGGGGAGTAGTTCCTATGAAGTCGATTACACGTAGGTCGTTCGTCGGTGGCGCCGGCGCAGGTCTCGCAGCTCTTGGTCTTGCTGCCTGCGGCAACTCCAGCTCTTCCGATTCTTCGAGCTCGAGCTCTTCCAGCTCCAACTCCGACGACCGTTCCGGCAACGTCTATTGGCTGAACTTCAAGCCTGAGCTCGATACCGCAGCTCAGAAGCTCGCCTCCGACTACATGGAGAAGTATCCTAACGTCAAGGTCAAGGTCCAGACCGCAGCTTCCGGCACCTACGAGCAGACGCTCACGTCCGAGATGGACAAGTCCGAGGCTCCGACCCTCTTCGTCATCGGCAACCAGGCCGGCGTCAAGGAGTGGGCAGACTACGCAATGGACCTCTCCGACACCCCCATCGCAAACGAGCTCACGACGAATGACTACAACCTCTACGACGAGTCCGGCAAGCTCGTCTCCATCGGCTACTGCTACGAGTGCTACGGCATCGTCGTGAACAAGGACCTCGTCGAGAAGGCAGGCCACAGCGTCGACGACATCAAGGACTTCGACTCCCTCAAGACCGTCGTCGAGGACATCCACAAGAACGCTTCCAAGCTCGGCTTCGACGCCTTCGTCGCAACCGACCTGGACTCCTCCGCTTCCTGGCGTGTCACTGGCCACCTTGCCAACCTCGAGTACTTCTACGAGGAGAAGAAGGCTGGCACGAAGTGGACGTCTGCCCCTGCAACGATCACCGGCGACTATCTGCCGAACTACAAGAAGCTCTTCGACCTCGCCATCAACAACTCCCTCGTCGAGCCGAACACGCTCGCCACGGGCGGCCACGATCCTTCGACCGAGTTCGCAGAGGGCAAGGCAGCCTTCATCTTCACCGGCTCCTTCGGCTACAAGGACTTCAAGGGCAAGGTTGCAAACTCCTGCTGCATCCCGTACTACTGCGGCGTTGACGGCGAGGAGAACGCCGGCCTGAACTGCGGCACCGAGAACTGCTGGGCCATCAACGACAACGCCTCCGACGAGGACAAGAAGGCCACGATGGACTTCATGGTCTGGCTGGTCTCCGATCCTGACGCTTCCAAGACCATGGTCGAGAACCTCGGCATCCTCCCGTACAAGAACTCTCCGGAAGGCGACAACCCGTACCTCAACAACGCCAAGGAGTACCAGGACAAGGGCTGCTACACGATGGACTGGGCAACGAACTTCCAGCCGAACGTCGATGCCTACCGTGCTGCTCTCGTCTCTGCTCTGAACTCCTACACGGCAGATCCTTCCGATTCGACCTGGGCTGACGTCAAGACCGCCTTCGTCGATGGTTGGGCTTCCAACTACAAGAAGGTCAATGGCTAAGGCCAGCTGAATCAGTCTCAGCAAGGGCGGGAGCCGGACGCGTCCGCGCCTGGTTCCCGCCCCTCTTACGTTCCAAGCAAAGGAGTGAGATATGAAAAGCAAGGCTTTGGCCGAGAATTCGCAGATCCGTGCCACGAAGAAGTGGTCATGGCTCTTCATCCTCCCGGTCACCGTTGCCTTCGTGATCGGCTTCGTCTGGCCGTTCATCCAGGGCATCTACCTGTCGTTCTGCTCGTTCAAGACGACGAACAATGCAAAGTTCGTCGGTCTCAGCAACTACGCTGCAGCGCTTACCGACCAGTCCTTCCAGCATTCGTTCTGGTACACGGCGCTCACGGCAGTCGTCCTTCTCGTCCTCATCAACGTGATCGCCTTCTTCGTTGCCTATGTGCTCACGCAGGGCATCAAGGGATCGACGCTCTTCCGCACGATCTTCTTCATGCCTAACCTGATCGGCGGCATCGTCCTCGGCTACATCTGGTCCATGATCTTCGACGGCATCCTGCAGCAGTACGGCACCTCGATCCTCCTGGAGACGAAGTACGGCTTCTGGGGCCTCATCATCCTCATGTGCTGGCAGCAGATCGGCTACATGATGATCATCTACATCGCAGGCCTCCAGGCTGTCCCTGAGGACATGATCGAGGCAGCGAAGATCGACGGCGCCAGCAAGGCGCAGACCCTCTTCAAGGTCATCATCCCGAATGTCATGCCGTCCATCACGATCTGCACGTTCCTGACCCTCACGAACGGCTTCAAGCTCTTCGATCAGAACCTCGCGCTCACGGGCGGCCTGCCGTACACGCAGCTCGCCGACGGCTCGACGATCAACACGACCGAAATGATGGCTCTGAACATCTACAACACGTTCTACACGGCAGGCGCTGCGAACCGTGGCGTGGCACAGGCCAAGGCTGTGATCTTCTTCATCCTTGTTGCCGCCATGGGCCTGGCACAGCTCAAGTACACCCGCTCCAGGGAGGTGCAGCAGTAATGAAGCAAGCACAGCAGACGCTCACGTCCGAAAAGCACGGAAAGACAGCCCTCGCGGTCATCTTCGCCATCATCTGCTTCATCTGGGTGCTCCCGGTCGTCGCTGTCGTCATCAACTCGTTCAAGCTCAACACCTACGTCAAGACCGAGACGTTCGCCCTGCCGACGGCAGAGTCCTTCGCAGGCTGGCAGAACTTCATCACCGGCGTCACGTTCGGCAACTACAACTTCTGGATGGCTGCAGGCTACTCTGCGCTCATCACCGTGCTCTCCACGTTCCTGATCCTCTTCTTCTGCTCGATGGCAGCATGGTACATTGCCCGCGTGAATTCGAAGTTCTGCAAGATCATCTACTACCTCTGCATCTTCTCGATGGTCGTCCCCTTCCAGATGGTCATGTTCACCCTCTCGAAGACGGCAGACACCCTGCAGCTCAACACCCCTTGGACCATTCCTGTCATCTACCTCGGCTTCGGCGCAGGCCTTGCCATCTTCATGTTCACAGGCTTCGTCAAGTCCATCCCGCTCGAGATCGAGGAAGCTGCCGCCATTGACGGCTGCGGACCCGTCCGTACGTTCTTCTGCGTGGTGCTCCCGATGCTCAAGCCGACGCTCATCTCGGTCGGCATCCTCGAGATCATGTGGGTCTGGAACGACTACCTTCTGCCGTACTTGGTGCTCGACATCAACAAGTACCGCACGATTCCTATCCAGATCCAGTATCTGAAGGGCTCCTACGGCACAGTCGATCTCGGCGCCACGATGGCACTGATCCTCATGTCCATCATTCCTGTCATCATCTTCTACTTCGCATGCCAGAAGTACATCATCAAGGGTGTCGCAGCTGGCGCAGTCAAGGGATAGGCTTCATCTCATGAAACGTGCAAGCGGCATCATCCTTCCGATATCGTCGCTCCCTTCTCCTCATGGCATCGGCACCTTGGGCGAGGCAGCCTATGAGTTCGTGGACTTCCTCGCCGACGCCAAGCAGTCCTGGTGGCAGATCCTTCCCGTCGGGCCGACGAGCTACGGCGACTCCCCTTACCAGAGTCCGTCGGCCTTCGCAGGAAACCCCTACTTCGTCGATCTCGACCTGCTCGTCGCAGACGGTCTCCTCGAGAAAGACGAGGTGGAGGGCATCTCCTGGGGAGAGGATCCGGCGCGCGTCGACTATGCTCTGCTCTATGAGATGAGGCCGAAGCTCCTCCGGAAGGCAGCCAAGCGCGGACTTTCCCGCGACGCTGCCGAGGTCAAGGAGTTCCGCGAGGCCAATTCCACCTGGCTCGAGGACTATGCCCTCTTCATGAGCATCAAGGAGCACTTCGGCATGGTCGCCTGGAACGAGTGGCCAGACGAGGATGCAAGGCTGAGGAAGCCCGAAGCGCTCAAGCGCTACGCTTCTGAGCTCAAGGACGATATCGATTACTACATCTATGTGCAGTACCTCTTCTTCAAGCAGTGGGAAGCGCTCCGCGCCTACGCGCATGCCAAGGGCGTGAAGATCCTGGGCGACATGCCGATCTATGTCGCAATGGATTCTGCCGACGTCTGGGCAAACCCCCAGTGCTTCCAGCTCGACGAGAAGAACGTGCCCTACGAGGTGGCAGGAGTTCCTCCTGACTACTTCAGCGCCGACGGCCAGCTCTGGGGCAACCCCCTCTACGACTACGACGCAATGGAGAAGGACGGCTTCGCCTGGTGGATCCAGCGCGTCGCAGGCGCAGGCAGGCTCTACGATGCCCTGCGCATCGACCATTTCCGCGGCTTCGAGTCGTACTGGGCTGTGCCTTACGGCGAGAAGACGGCACGCAACGGACATTGGGTCAAGGGTCCGGGCATGAAGCTCGTGGGACTCTTGAAGGAGCAGTTCCCCGGCATCACGTTCATCGCCGAGGACCTGGGCTATCCCACGCCTGAAGTGCGCCAGCTTCTCCTCGATTCCGGCTTCCCGGGCATGAAGGTGCTCGAGTTTGCCTTCGATTCGCGCGATGGGGGATCGGACTACATGCCCCATTGCCATATCTGGAACTGCGTGTGCTATACCGGCACGCACGACAATCCACCGCTCATCGCCTGGAAGCACGAGGCGGCACCGGAAGATGTCGCAATGGCGTGCGACTACCTGGGCATCAAGTCCGACGAGGACTTCGTCTGGGGATTCATCCGCGGCGGCATGAGCAGCATTGCCAATCTCTTTGTGGCTCAGATGCAGGACTACCTCGAGCTTGGTTCTGAGTCACGCATGAATATTCCTGGTGTTCTGGGCGGCAATTGGCAATGGCGGCTGCTCCCGGGCCAGGCAAGCCCCGAGCTCATCCAGCGCCTCGCTGCGATGACTCACCTCTATGGAAGGGACGGTAAGTAGCATGTCCGATGTGAGCCTCAGGCACATCACCAAGATCTATCCGAATACGGAGCCTGCCAAGAAGAAGCACTTCGGCAAGAAGGAGCCGGAGAAGAAGCACAACGCGAACCTCAAGGTCACGGACGAAGGTGTCGTCGCGGTCGAGGACTTCAACCTCGAGATCAAGGACCGCGAGTTCATCGTGCTCGTCGGACCTTCCGGCTGCGGCAAGTCCACGACCCTGCGCATGGTTGCAGGCCTTGAGTCCATCTCCGGCGGCGAGCTCTACATCGACGGCAAGCTCATGAACGACGTGGCGCCGAAGGACCGCGATATCGCAATGGTCTTCCAGTCCTACGCCCTCTACCCGCACATGACCGTCTACGACAACATGGCATTCCCGCTGAAGCTGAGGAAGCTTCCGAAGGACGAGATCGACAAGAAGGTCCGCGAGGCTGCAGAGACCCTGGGCATCACCCAGTACCTCGACCGCAAGCCGAAGGCACTCTCCGGCGGCCAGCGCCAGCGTGTCGCTATCGGCCGCGCCATCGTACGTGAGCCGAAGGTCCTCCTCATGGACGAGCCGCTCTCGAACCTCGACGCAAAGCTCAGGAACCAGATGCGCGCAGAGATCATCAAGCTGCGCCAGAAGATCGATACGACCTTCATGTACGTCACGCATGACCAGACCGAGGCAATGACCTTGGGCGACCGCATTGTCGTCATGAAGGACGGCGAGGTCCAGCAGATCGGTACCCCGCAGGAGGTCTTCGAGACGCCGGCCAACCTCTTCGTCGCAGGCTTCATCGGCGTGCCGCAGATGAACTTCTTCGACGCCGACCTCGTCCGCTCCGGCGCTGACTACGCCGTCAAGCTCGGCGATGTCACGATCAAGGTGCCGAAGGACAAGGCTGCCAACCTCGCTTCCCACGACGTGCAGTCCCAGACCATCACGCTCGGCGTCCGTCCTGAGCATCTCACGCTCGGCGTCACGGATGGCCCGCGCCTCGAGGGCACGGTCGATGTGTCCGAGATGATGGGCTCCACGGTGCACCTGCACATGACGAGCCTCGGCCAGGATGTCATCGCTGTCGTCAACATGATGGAGGAGGGCAACGGCCACGCTGCCAACTACCGTCTCGGCGACAAGGTCGAATACACGTTCCCGACCTCTGTCATCCACATGTTCAGCAAGGAGACGTCCAAGAACCTCGAGCTCTAATCTCCCGAATCGATTCCCCCCAATTATCTCCCCTGGGACAGCCCCTGCTTCGCGCGGGGGCTGTCCCTGTATAGGCAGGCAGCACGCTCTATGCCGGCGCATATGCTCCGGACCGAATAGCGCATATGCGCTAAATACGCCAGCGCATATGCGCTAAACGTTTCAGCGCGTTAGCGCGTTTCCAGCGCAATCTATAGGTCGAAGGCGCGGGGATGGGGTGATTGGCCCTGAAGGGGCCAATGCTTTCATGAATGCTGGAGACAAAGGCTGTGAGCTGCATATTCGCCAGCCATGAAAAGCCGGCATGCCGCTTGATCGCGGAGCCAATTATGTCCTGCGACCTCTGGCGACAAGGCGACGGGGATGCAGATCCCAGCGGCGAAGCATTATGCGCTTCAAGAAATAGCGCATATGCGCTAGTGGTTTCAGCGCGTTAGCGCAATTCTGGCGCAATGCAGATGCGAAGAGATGGAAAGAGCGGAAAGACGATGCTTGCCTTCTTTAAGCTGACGAGCGAGGCGCTTGCAAATGCTCTGGCGCACAGGACGTGGGACGTCGATGCCAATGTGCGTGTCGCGATGTATCAGGATAGGGTAGAGATTACGTCGCCGTGAGGCCTTCCGTCGGGAATCAGCGTTCAGGAATATCTGGACGGCCAGGTCTCAAAGCTGAGGAATCCGATACTGGGGAATGTCTTCTTCCGGCTGCATCTGATTGAGAGATTCAGGACCGGAATTCCCAGAATCAGGAAAGCATGCCACATCTTCGAGAGGCAGCCATAATTCGAGGTCTACGAGAACTCGATCCGCGTGACGCTTCCCCTGGCAAGCAGGGAGCTGCCCATCTCCGAGGACGAGAGGAAGGTGTATCGCGAGCTGGTCGGGAAGTCCTTCCAGATGTCGGAACTGGCTCAAGCGACAGGCTTTGGAAAAACGAAAGCCCTGTCCATTCTGAAGGCCCTCATCGACAAGGGGCATGCCTCTTTCTCTGGCACGGGAAGAGGGACGAGATATTCTGCTCCGAGGTAGGCTCTTTCTGGGCCCGGCCGATCTGCTGCCATCAATATCGAGCTGCTGAAGCGACGGTGTTGGTTGTCTGCTGGAGGCGGATATGGAAAGGCGGGAAGTACAAAAGCGTTTCCTTGCTCGTCCTCAGATGCGCTGTGCCCTAGACGTCCTTCTGGCTTCCTCCTTGTGCCTTTTTATAGCGTATCCTTCCTCCATCATGGATGGGGACAATCCTTCCGTCCTCTGCCATCGTGTCTACGACTGTGCGGAGCTTTGCAGTCAATCTCTTATAGCCGATCTTGCGCGAGAGCTCGGAAATCAGCAGCGGTTCATTTTCAAGGGCATCCAGAACGCGCTTTTCAAGCTCGACACTGTGGCGCTTCTTGGCATCCCTTGGCGCAAAAGCTGGATGCACTGGAATCTCAACCGAAAGGTAGCTGCGATCAGGATCCATGTGGAATGCAGGCAAGGCAGAACCGTTCTCGCGGAGGGCTTTAAATGCGGTAGGAAAGCCGGTGTTGCGGCCCTCGATGAGATGCAGCTCCTTCAGGAAATCGCCAATGCGACGATTCCGATAGATGCGTGATTGTATGTGCCGCGCGGCAATATCGGCATCCGTGATGCTCCTGTCAAAGCCGGGATAGCTGGTGATTTCCATGGATTTGGGTGTGATGCGTACAACGATGGGCTCGGATATCTGGTATGAGCGGTGGTATACCGCATTCGAGAGAATCTCTTCGACGGCGGCATAGGGATAATTCCAGACAGTGAGGGCTTCGGCCTTATTGGGCAACTTGTTTGTCTTGCTTGCAATGATGTAGTTCTTGATGAAGAGGAGAGCGTCGCTGAGCTGAGTCTGTATCGGCCCTTTGAAAACTTTCTCGGTCATATCCTTGCCCGTGGGGTCAGGCAGATTGACGACTTCGATGCGGGCATACTTGAAGTACTGCTCGATATGATCCGAGAACATGAGAATACCGACGTTGCGGGGGTGCAGGTCTTCGGGAGGTCCCGCGAGAAGCTGCAGATCCTCCGCGAGCGCTTCGAGACTCATGTCTTTGGACCTGTTGTAGAGAGCGCTGCCAACTTCGCGCAGATAATCTTGGATGCGGTTCCTGCTGAGGGCTTCTACGCTTGCCGTCAGATTTGGCCTGTCGTCAAAGGGAATGTTGGAGGAAACGTAGAAGAGCTCACGTTCTTCCTGCGGAGATGCTACAACTGTGCTCGCCATCTTCCGTATGTAATAGCGCTTGTCGGAAGTGTTCTTGTAGACATTCTTTGCAGCTTTGTAGGGACGCCCGAAGCCTCCGGGGCACCAGATTGCGATGATATAGCGTCCATCAAGAAGCTTTGGTTCCACAATGGGTTCGTAGAGCGGCTCGATGCAATGGCAGAAGCCCTCGAGCTTCTTCAGGATGGAGTCGATACGCGATTTGTCGATGCCTTTTGGTGGGAGCTGCGGAATCGAGTCCTTTTCTTCGATGCCAATGATTATGTAGCCGCCGCCAATGTTGTCTATATCGTTGGCGAAGGCGCAAATGGTATGGATGATTGGCTCTGGATTGAAGTCAGACTTGAACTCGATTCGTGTCGATTCGACTGTTGTTCCGCTGATGAGCTCGGAAATATCAGCTGGTATTGCCATGGACGCCTCCGCCGATCTGCACTGCGCGCTAATACGATGATAGCAGTTAGCGCATATGCGCTGAAAAAAATAGCGCATATGCGCTAATATTTTTAGCGCGTTAGCGCGTTTTCAACGTATCGCGTTGTGTGAGCTAGTTAACCTATCAGGTCGTGGCATGGTTTCGCAAAGAAAAAGAGTGGAAAGACTCTTCAAGGCGTCTTTCCACTCTTCACCAGATGTGCCGTGCTGTCCTAAGCGTTCTTCTGGCAGCCACAGCCCTTCTTGCCTGCATCCTTCGGCAGGATGCCTTCCTGCTGGGCATGGCGGATAGCATCCTCCATATGGAGAAGCACCGGTGCTGGCTCATGGCCGAGCTCGGTCGCGCAGAGGGACTCCTGCGAGAAGTCGGGGTCGGGCAGGGGATTGCCGTTCCTGTCCACGCCGAAGAGGGCTGCGATGAGATCGGGAAGCGGGGAGTCGGCTGCACCTTCATCGTCCTTGGGGTCATAGCCCTCGACCGTGTATCCGGAAGCCTCGAGCGCCATTGCGATGACGGGGAGACCGACGTCGAGCCTCTTTGCAAGCTGGGGGATGGTCTCGGTAGGGTCTTCCACCTCGATATCGAGCTCATGCAGGTCTTCCTTGAGAGAAGGATGGGTATCCATAAGCTCAGAGAGCGGGCGGGTGAAGTCGAGCGTTTCTGCCATGTTCTGGGTGTCCTTTCCGTTGTGGTGGAGCCATTGTACCCCGGCTCACGCATTGCGTACGGGACCCTTACAGGAATTGGAAAGAGCGCTGCTACCCTGAAAAGCACTGCGCTGAATAATGAACAAGGAGAGATATGGCAGCAAAGAAGAAGTCGAAGAAGGCTGCGGAGAAGAAGGACGCTCTGAAGGACAAGCTGGTCGCGGTCCACACGAGCGTGGCTACGCACAGGGAGCGTCCTGAGGAAGAGAACCCTGATACGTCGTACATGAAGGGCCCGATCCTTCTGCGCGGCAAGATGGTGCCGGCACATACGACATCCGGCAACCTTCTGGCACCCGAGCACGATACCAATTGGCTCCACGAGGATCCATGGCGGGTGCTGAGGATCCAGGCAGAGTTCGTGGATGGCTTTGGTGCGCTTGCAGAGCTGGGGCCTGCCATTGCGGTCTTCGGATCTGCACGTACGCCAGAAGACGACCCGATGTACCAGAAGGCACAGGAGATTGGCAAGGGCATCGCGAAGGCAGGCTTTGCCGTGATCACCGGTGGCGGCCCGGGCATCATGGAGGCTGCAAACCGCGGTGCCTATGAGGCAGGCGGCACCTCGGTTGGCCTCGGCATCGAGCTTCCTCATGAAGAGGGGCTCAACCAGTGGGTCAATATCGGCATGGTCTTCCGCTACTTCTTCGTGAGGAAGACGATGTTCGTGAAGTACTCTTCGGGCGCTATCGTCTGCCCGGGAGGATTCGGCACGCTCGATGAGCTCTTCGAGCTCGTGACCTTGATCCAGACTCACAAGACGAACTATGCGCCGCTCGTGCTTCTGGGGACAGACTACTGGGAGGGCCTCATCTCCTGGCTTCGCACTTCTGTGCTCGAAGCAGGAAACATCTCGCCCGAAGACCTTGACCGCATTGTCGTGACGGACGATGTGGAAGAGGCGGTGCGTGTCGCGACGGGATGCAGGAAGTAGGCCTGTGCCATAGCATGAACCTTCGGATGCCCTTCCTGCTGCAAGCAGGAAGGGCAGCTCTGCCCCTGCGGCTTGACGGACCTCCATCGGGGGCAATCCTGCCGCTGGGCGCCGAGGAGGGGCGCTTCGCCGGAGATGAAGCGGGCTTCCAACTGAAAGACATCTGAATCACCTATGCTTTGAGCTGAAGCTGAAACGTTCCCTGTCGGATTTTTAGCCGAGGCCAGGTGATGCGCTGTGCGGTATGGTAGACGGCTTGTCCAGATTCTGGTAGCGGAGCGCGGCCTCTGGGCCGTCTGCATGGCCTCTGCACTGCTTATGGCAGCACCCCTGCTCATACCCTTCCCGACCTTCGGAGAAAAGACGCTCCGGGACGAGGTGCGCATCAACCTCGATATCGCGGGGCAGACGACACCTTCTGCGGAAGACCTTGCATCTATGCCGGAAGATATGAGAGAGCTCATGGCAGAAAGCAGAGAGGCGCTTTCAGATGCTGGGGCCGCAGAAGATGCTGGCAGCTTCTACGATGCAGTCATCAGAAGGTGCAATGCCGAGCTCGAGATGATCGACAAAGGATATCTCTCGGGAGATCGGGATACGGACGAGCTGCGCCTGCGCTTTGCTGAGCTGATGCGGGACCTCGATGATCCTGACTATCTCGGCACGTCGCTCGATGCTTCGGCTCTGGATGCCATCTCGCTTGCTCCTGCATCCATGCCGGCACTTCTGGCGCTTCTGCCCTCGCTTGCCATTGCCTTCTTGGTGCAGCGTGCGGTGGGGCAGCAAAGGCTCATGGGCCAGGCGGCAGATCCGGCCATCCGTATCGTATCATCGTCCGTGTGCAGCATGCTCTGTGCTGCAGCGGCGGTCCTGCTCACGCTTGTGCCTGCTGCAGCAATAGCTCTTGTGCGGAATGGCTTGGGAGATCCGAGCTATCCCGTGCTCTATAGCCAAGTGGGCCAGACCATCGTCTGGAGCGCTGCTGGATGTGCGGCATGGACAGTTGCTCTCCTGGTGCTTGCAAGCTGCTTTGTGGCTGCCGCTGCGAGCGCTATCTCCCTGATTTTCGGGAAGGCATTTGCCGGCCCTGCGGTCCTTGCGATCCTTGCACTGTTGTCTGGGATGCCGCAGTACTATCTGGCAAGCTCTCCCCTGAGCGGAATCGTGCCGTTCCTTCCCATGAGCTATGCCTGTCCCTCCAAGGTCGTCGGCTATGCCGGCATCTTTCCCTATATGGATCTTGCAGACAGCGCCGCCCTTTCGCCTGCTTTCGGATGCCTCGTGCTTGCTGTGGGCGCTGCCATCTGTGTCATATGCGCTGTCACCCTGGATGCTGCCATGCGCTGGCACAGGGCAGCGCGTCTTGCGCCTCAGGGAGCGTGACGGAAGATGCTCAGCCTTCAGCATGCCACCATCGGGTATGGCCGCAATATCATCCTGGAGGACGCCAGTTTCGAGCTCAGGCCCAAGAGCATCTGCGGGCTTGTGGCGCCGAACGGCTTTGGCAAGACGACGCTTCTTCGTGCTCTTTCGGGCACGGCCTCGCTCATGAAGCATGGCAGCGTCGTTCTGGACGGAGAGAGCGTCTATGCACGGCAGGACGTGCGGACGAAACTCTTTTTCGGGCCTTCTGACGAATCCCTTCTCTATCCGCAGAAGACGGGAACCTTTCATCTGAAGCTCGTGCAGGAGCTCTGGGAGTCGGATGCGGAGAGCGGGACGGCAGCAGCTCTTATCGGCATTGAAGGCTTTGCGGGACGTCCGGTCCGTACCTATTCGCAGGGTATGAAGCGGCAGCTCCTTCTGGCGATGGCCTATGCGTCGCAGGCGAGCTATATCCTTCTGGACGAGCCGCTCAATGCACTCGACCCGGACAAGGCGGAGCGGGGATGTGCCGCTCTGTTCAGGATGGCAGAAGAAGGCGCAGCCATCCTTGTGGCATCCCACCAGCCCGAGGAGCTGGACCGTATCTGTGACTCCTACCTGGTCTTCAAGGGAACGAAGCTTGCGGTCGTGCCGAAGCAGGGCAGCTGCAGGGGGCTCTTCCATAGATGCTACGGAAAAGATGCCGAGCGGTAATGCCGCAGGAATAGCAGGACTGGCGAAGGAGGAGCAGTATGAGATTCGGAAAGAAGGCTGTTGCAGCGTTGTTGGCACTGTCATTGGGTGTTATCCCTGCAGGGGCTGGCGCTCTAGCAGTAGAAGGGGAGTGGAAAACGCCAGATGATGAATCGCTCCGCGCTACGCTCATAGCGGAAGTCGAGGACACTTATAAGTCCTTTACTCCTTTGAGCGCTGGGCCAGTTGATCCAAAGTATGATGTAACCTACAAGAATCTGTACTTTAGAAATTCTTATGGACTGAGCTCAGTAGATCTTATATCGGGTACTCGTGGATGGCATGGTGGCTGGCAGGGCACCATCAACACATATAAATGTAGGTACTGGACGAATTAACTGACAGAGGGGTTATCTGCTCGGCATGAGGCCAGCCTGACGGGTGCTCAGGCTGGCCAAATTTTAACTAGATTTTAGCAAGCGAGTATATGCGGCTCTATAATGGCTGGGAGCTACTTTGAACGGTATATGCGACTTCTGCGATCAATCGCAATCACCTCGATTGTGAGAATCTCTTGTTCGATGAAACAGATGATGCGATAGTCACCTACGCGGTAGCGCCATTCTCCTGAATGGTTTGCTGTAAGCCCCTGCCGAAAGCAGGGCAGCTGCAGGGAGCTCTTCCATAGATGCTACGGGAGAGATGCCGAGAGGCGAGGCTGAAGAATTGGCAGAGCTGGCAGCGGGGGGATGGCCTGGATTCTGCCATGTGCAGCCACAGGGCGCAATGCATCAATGCATACCCAGCTCCTGCAGGGCCTGCTCAGGGGAATAGCGTGTTCCGTCATCCTGGGCAAGCGCCTCGCGAAGCGCAGCCAGATCCTCTGCGTCCTCGATTCCCTCGAGGACATCATCGCGCATGAAGTCCGAGGCCGATCTGCCATCGTGTTCTGCACATCTCTAGATGGCAGCCACCTCATCGTCAGGCAGTTCTGCCTTCATCTCTGCCATCAGCCCTCCTTCCGGATGGTGGTACGAGCGGGTCAATGATGAAGCAGAACGAGGTCTTGTCTTATGGCCAAAGAGCTGGGGTGGCTGCAGCTGGCCTCCTTGTGCCTTTGGGCTCCGTATCACATTTCATATAGGTGAACTGATGCTGTCCTATGGGCTGCTGGCACTTTACTGTGCTAAAGTGTTCCGCACGGGTCGGCAGGCTGCTGCCGCATATGAAAGGGGAGACCATGTCCACCATGAACCGCCGCCAGTTCCTTGGCCTTGCAGGAAGCTGCGCTTCGTTTGCAGCGCTCGCATCTCTTGCTGCCTGCGGAAACAGCTCTTCGTCCTCGTCTTCTTCGAGCCCGAGCTCCAGCTCTTCGAGCTTCACGGGCCCCTTTGTCCTGGGCTTCGATCAGGAGTTCCCGCCGTATGGCTACATCGGCGACGACGGCGCAGCGACCGGCTTCGATATCGATCTTGCTCAGGCAGTCTGCGATATGGAGGGCTGGGAGTTCAAGCCCACGCCCATCAACTGGGACTCCAAGGACGCAATGCTCAATGCTGGCCAGATCACCTGCATCTGGAACGGCTTCACGATCGAGGGGCGCGAGGACGACTACGCCTTCACCGATCCCTATATGGAGAACCGCCAGGTCGTGGTCGTTCGCGCCGACTCCGGCATCGAGAGCCTCGCCGACCTTGCAGGCAAGAATGTCGCGACGCAGACGGACTCTGCTGCCTACTACCTCCTCGTCGACGGCGGCGACCAGGCGGACCTCGGCAAGACGTTTGCAAAGCTCGATACGATCGGCGAGTACAACACGGCCTTCATGATGCTCCAGCAGGGCACCTATGATGCACTGGCCGTCGACTATCCGGTCGCTGTCTACAACATAGGCGACGACACGAGCTACAAGATCCTCGACGAGGCGCTGAACTCCGAGCACTTCGCTGTTGGCTTCAAGAAGGACGATGCTGGCGAGGCTCTTGCCAAGACCGTCGAGGCCGACCTCCAGAAGCTCGACAGCGAAGGCAAGGTCGAGGAGGTCTGCGAGAAGTACGCAGACCAGGGCGTCTCCTATACGGCCTGGTGCCTGCCGAAGGCATAGGCATATCTGTTTCTGTCAGCTGGTAGCCGCATGCAGCATGCGCTGCATGCGGCCTTGTGTGCAAGGTGATGATCTTGGATCTCTCTACGATGGTGGGGCTTCTGGGGACGGGCTATGTCACGTCGCTCGAGATATTTGCCCTGACGCTTCTGGGTTCCATCCCTCTTGGCATCATTGTGGCCCTGGGCAGGCTCTCCCACATAAAGCCGCTCTCCTTCATCGTGAAGCTCTACATCTCGCTCATGCGCGGCACCCCGCTCATGCTCCAGATGTTTGCGGTCTTCTTCCTGCCCTATTACGGCTTCGGCCTCTCGACGGGCACGGACTACATGTTCACAGCCTGCATGATTGCCTTCATCGTGAACTATGCGGCCTACTTCGCAGAGATCTACCGTGCTGGCATCCAGTCCATTCCGCGCGGACAGTATGAGGCAGCAGAGGTCCTGGGCTACACGCACTCCCAGACCTTCTTCCGCATCATCCTGCCGCAGATGTTCAAGCGCATCCTTCCTGCCATGGGCAACGAGGTCGTCACGCTCGTGAAGGATACGTCCCTTGCCTTCTCCATCGGCGTGGCGGAGATGTTCACGCAGAGCCGCGCCCTCGTCGCGAGCCAGAGGAGCATGGTACCCTTTGCCATTGCGGCACTCTTCTACTGGGTCACCTGCCTCCTCATCGAGTTCGTGATGCGCCGCATCGAGAAGAAGATGGACTACTACCATGACTAGAAGCGATATCGCAGTGAGCTTCTCCGGAGCCTGCAAGGCCTTCGGAGACAAGGAGGTCCTGCACGGCGTCGATTTCGAGATCGGCCGTGGCGAGGTCGTGTCGCTCATCGGCCCTTCCGGTGCCGGCAAGTCCACGATGCTTCGCTGCCTCACGCTCTTGGAGACCCTCGATGCAGGATGCATCGCCTACGGGGATGCCGTGGTCTGCGAAGGAGCGGAGAAGGCGGTCTACAACAAGGCAGCCATGCGTGAGGCGAGGATGCGCTTCGGACTTGTCTTCCAGGACTACAACCTCTTCCCGCACCGCACTGTCCTCCAGAATGTAATGGATGCCCCTTTGATCGTGCAGCACAGAAAAGAGGACGAGGTCAGGCGGGAAGCGGAAGACCTTCTGGGAAGGCTTGGCCTCGAAGGCAGGGAAGGTGCCGTGCCGTGCGAGCTTTCGGGCGGCCAGCAGCAGCGCGTTGCCATTGCCCGCGCCCTCTGCATGAACCCCGAGGTCATGTACTTCGATGAGGCGACAAGCGCCCTCGATCCGAAGCTCACGAAGGACATGCACGACCTCATCCGCCAGCTTGCGGGAGAGGGCATGGCGGTAGGGATCGTCACGCACGAGATGGGCTTTGCCGAGACGGTCTCCGACAGGATCTGCCTTCTTTTCGATGGGCAGATTGTCGAGGATGGCACGCCCCACGAGGTCATGGAGCATCCGAAAGATCCCCGCACGAGGGCTTTCCTGGACCTCGCGTGCGACTGATGGGAAGACGTCAGAAACGCTCTTTCGCAATGCGTGTCCTTGTGCTCCTGCTCGTCCTCTGGGCGGCAGGAGCATTTCTTGCATTCGTGCAGCTGATGGAAAGCTATCCCAAAGCAGCGGATGCGGAGACGTGGCTTGCCGAGGCGGAGGTTGCGACAGACGTGCTGGCAAAGCCCTGCCTTCTTGCGCTTGCCCTCGTGCTCCTCGTCTGGGCGGCAGGGACCGTGCTCTTCCGCACACGGGCAAAGCGGAAGATAAAGCGGCTCTCGCGGGGTGCCAAAGCCTTGACGCCCGAGCAGTTCCTCCATATGCGCAATGGAGGAGGCACGCGGGGCAGAAGCGATGTGCTTTCCCATGACTTTGCCGGCATCTACATCTTCACGAACACGGATGACGGGAGATGCTATGTCGGGCAGGCCCACAACGTGATCTCGCGCGTGAACCAGCATCTCACGGGCAAGGGCAATGGCGATGTCTATGCCGACTATGTCCACGGGGCGCATTTCGAGATCAGGATGATCGCCCTCAAGGGCTCGGGCTACCACACGCTCGACGATCTCGAACGCACGGCAATCGCAGCCACCGGTGCCTATGAGCGGGGCTACAACAAGACGCGCGGCAACCGTCCGTCGTGAGAGGGTGCCGTTCAAGGGATAGGACCTTTCGTACAGAAGTGCTGCGGCTACACTTGATATGTCCCGAAGGGGCTGCCTAGCTGCCCTTCATGCAGCCGAGCGAAAGGATAGTCCATGGCTGACGAAGATGAGGTCGAGTTCATCACGCTTGACTACGAAGATGGAACCTCCGAAGAGTGCGAGGTCCTGGGCGTATTCGAGAGCGGCGACGGCGAGTATGTGGCGCTCTCTCCCGAGACGCACCCGGAAGATGTCTACCTCTACGTCTACAACGAGACGGACGACGGAGACTTCTATGTGACAGAGATCCCGGATGCGGACTACGACCAGGTCTCGAGCGACTTCGACGATCTGTGGTTCGCTGACGCGGACGAAGACGACGACTTCGACGCAGAGGATTCTGAGTAGGAATCCCGAGCAGGGGAGATATGGGGAGACGGGGACCGGAAGGCTTGGCTTTCCGGTCCCCGTCGCTATGGCACGATTCTTTTCACAAGCTCCTCGAGCTCTTGTACCGTGTGCACCTCATGCTCTGCCGGGAACTGGTCTGAGGGTGCTCGGCGCAGCCTGTGGTTGAACCAGACGACCGGCATATGCACGGAGTGGGCGCCGAGCACATCGATCGGGAAGGCGTCTCCTATATAGAGCGAGTGTGTGGGGTCTGCACCTGCATGTGCAAGGGCCATCTCGAAGATCTCAGGCGAAGGCTTGGCCGTGCCTACAGCGTCGGAGATGAAGACGTTGTCGGATGAGATCCAGCGGGAAAGGCCCAAGATCTCGATCTTCTGGCGCTGCGGCGCCTCGCGGCCGTTCGTGATGATGCCAAGAGCGCATCTGACATGGACGGCACACCAGTCGAGCGTGCGCTCCATCTCGGGGGCAAGCTTCATGGCAGCCTTGCTCTGTGTCCCATAGACATGCTGGAGGGCAAGCGCTGTCTTCTCGTCGATCGTGACGCCGTAGGTCGCAAGCGTCCTCTGCATGCGGCGGATATACATCTCGCGGGTCGGGTGCTGATCGTTTCGGAGTGCCGAGAAGATTTCCTGGGAGTAGCGCCTGCTCGTATCGAAGAGGTCTGCAGCCGTGGCATGGGGAATGGGCCCTACGACCTTTTCCACGGCATATGCGAAGGGCTGCGCCTGGTCATAGAGCGTATCGTCCAGGTCGAAGAACACGGCATCGCGCTTGCCTGCGGCCTCTTGTCCCATTGCGTCAGCTCCTGCTCTGTGGTATCCAAACTATAGATGGCATGATAGGTTTCTTGTATCGGTCGCTCAATTGCGAGCGTGCTACATTGAGCCTGTCCTGCAACATGAATAGTACCAATTCGTGCAGAATGTTTCTGTGCGTATAATGACTCGGAGCCGCTTTCTGGTGCGGATATGCAGCTTCGTGGCTATACTATGGTGCTTGTAGCAATGTCTCCGGAAGAGCCGGAGCGTGAAAGAGAGGGAACGCATGAGCCTCGGACCTTTGGAAATCATCGTTATTCTGGTCGTTGCCCTGCTCATCTTCGGACCCAAGAACCTTCCGAAGCTTGGCAGCGCCCTGGGCAAGACCGTCAAGAATGTCCGTGAGGGCATGGAGGGCGACGAAGGCAAGGACGACGAGAAGAAGGCTACCGAGACCGAGGCCTCGATCGAGGATGCCGATGCTGACGCCGATGCCGCTGACGAGAACGTGAAGTTCTGCCCGAAGTGCGGTACCAAGAACCCGGCAGACAACGCCTTCTGCTCCAAGTGCGGCGCAAAGCTCGAGTAATCCCTTTTCGCCCCCAGGTCCCGCCGGACCAGTCCTTGCACCAGGTCGTGAGAAAGCAGAGCATGGAAAACACAATCACCTTGACCCCTGAGGGCCGTCAGAAGCTTGTCGACGAGCTTGCCTACCGTGAAGGCGAGAAGCACGACGAAATCGTCGAGCGCATCAAAGTTGCGCGCGATTTCGGCGACCTTTCCGAGAACTCGGAGTTCGACGATGCAAAGGAAGAGGAGGCAAAGAACGCCTCCCGCATCAACGAGATTCGTACCATTCTTGCAACTGCCAAGGTGATCGACGCTGCCAACGGCCTTGAAGTCTCCATTGGCTGCACGGTCGAGCTCACGGATGCCAAGGGCAAGAAGACGACCTTCACGATCGTGGGCACGACGGAGACCAACTCGCTCGAGCACAAGATCTCGAACGAGTCCCCTGCAGGAGCTGCCGTCATTGGCCATGAGGTGGGAGACCATGTCTCCTTCTCTTCGCCTTCCGGCAAGGTGCGCGAGTACACGATCACGAACGTCACGCGCTAAGGCATGCACAGATAGGATTCGCTGCGCCCCGAACCCATGGGACACCATGGGGCCGGGGTGCTTCATGTTGAAGGAGATATACACACCATGCAGGAAGAAGAGGCACGCACGCAGGATGCACCGCTCTTGGATGAGCGCGCACAGAGAAGGGCACGCCGCCAGGAGCTGATTGCAGCCGGCATCAACCCCTACCCGATCAAAAGCCACGTCGATGCCCATGCAAAGGACATCGAGGAGAAGTATGCAGGCCTCGCTGCAGGCGAGGACACGACAGACGTCGTGACCGTCGCCGGCCGCATCCGTGCGCTCAGGAACCAGGGCAAGATCGCCTTCATCGTGCTCGAGGATGTCACGGGCCAGATCCAGCTCTTCTGCCGCGTGAACACGCTCGGCGAGTCCTGGCCGCTCGTGGGCGAGCTCGACCTCGGCGACATCGTCGAGGCGACGGGTGCCGTCGTCCGCACGAAGAGGGGACAGCTCTCCGTCGCGCCGACGAAGCTCACGCTCCTCTCCAAGAGCCTGCGCCCGCTTCCCGAGAAGTTCCACGGCCTCACCGACCGCGAGGTCCGCTACCGCCAGCGCTATGTCGACCTCATCATGAACCCCGAGGTCCGCGAGGTCTTCCGCAGGCGCTC
Organism: Olsenella kribbiana; assembly: GCF_036408795.1. Classification (NCBI taxonomy): domain Bacteria; kingdom Bacillati; phylum Actinomycetota; class Coriobacteriia; order Coriobacteriales; family Atopobiaceae; genus Olsenella; species Olsenella kribbiana. The sequence continues at coordinate 57,528 of NZ_JAZGJP010000009.1, read as the reverse complement.
TGCCATCATCTCCCTCATCCGCCGCTACATGGAGGCAGATGGCTACCTCGAGGTCGAGACGCCTGTCATGCACTCGATTCTGGGCGGTGCGAACGCAAAGCCGTTCGTCACGCACTTCAACGCGCTCGACCGTGACTTCTACCTGCGCATCGCGACGGAGCTGCCGCTCAAGCGCCTCATCGTCGGCGGCATGGAGCGTGTCTTCGAGATCGGACGCCAGTTCAGGAACGAAGGCATGGACCTCACGCACAATCCCGAGTTCACCTCCATGGAGGCCTACTGCGCCTACTCCGACCTCGAAGGCATGAAGGAGCTCACGCAGGGCCTCTTCAAGACCATTGCCCGCGAGATCCTGGGCTGCGAAGAGGGCAAGGAGATCATCACCTATCAGGGGCAGAAGATCGACATGTCCGGCACCTGGAAATCCATCCCGCTGGCAGAGGTGGCCTCCTCGGTCGTGGGCGAGCACATCGATATGGATACGCCCGTCGAGCATCTGCGCGAGATCCTCGACGCCCACGGCATCGAATGGCAGAAGGACTGGGGCGCCGGCAAGCTCCTCTTCGAGATCTACGACGAGCTCGGCGAGGCGACGCTCGTGAACCCGACGTTTGTCTGCGACTACCCTGAAGAGGTGAGCCCGCTCTCGAAGCGCAAGGACGAGGACAAGCGCCTGACGGACCGCTTCGAGCTCGTTATCTGCGGCCATGAGTACGCCAACGCCTTCTCCGAGCTCAACGACCCGGTCGACCAGGCAGGCCGCTTCGCCGAGCAGGTCGCTGCCAAGGACTTCGGCGACGACGAGGCCATGGGCTATGACTACGACTACGTGCGTGCTCTCGAGTACGGCATGCCTCCTGCAGGCGGCATCGGCTACGGTATCGACCGCATGATCATGCTGTTCTGCGACCAGCCGGCTATCCGCGATGTCCTCCTCTTCCCGCAGATGAAGCCCGAGACGATCACGAAGGAAGACATCGCCTCGCAGCTGCCTGACAAGACGGACAACGCTGCCGCCTCCGTCGATGCCCTCGCGAAGAACGCCGAGGACGGCGCCACGGCAGACCGCAAGGCGGACGAAGCCGCTCATGCTGAGGCTCAGGAAAAGGCAGAGGAAGCACCTGCAGAAGAGTCCGCAGAGGAGCCGGAGGGCCTCTCTGAGGCTGCCAAGGCTGCCATCGCGGCCGATATGTCCGGCACGCTTACGGCGGGCATCACGCGCGATGAGGCGCTCGACCTTCTGAAGCGCTACAACGACGACGCCTTCCACATCGAACACGGCGAGACGCTTGAGGGGCTCATGCGCCACTTTGCCGAGCAGTACGACCCGGAGAATGTGGACTTCTGGGGCATCGTGGGCCTTCTCCACGATCTTGACTGGGAGAAGTTCCCGTCTGTCACCAACCACACGGTCAAGACGGCTGAGCTCCTGGCCGAAGCTGGCGCCACGCCGCAGCTTGCGCATGCGATCATGACGCACAACGCAGACAACAACGACGAGCTGCCCCAGCCTGAGCTCAAGATGGAGCGCGTGCTCTTCGCGACCGACGAGCTCTCCGGCCTCATCCAGGCTGCCGCCAAGATGCGTCCCTCCGGCTCTGTCGCAGACATGCCGCTCAAGTCGCTCAAGAAGAAGTTCAAGGACAAGCGCTTCGCTGCCGGCTGCGACCGTGCTGTCATGGAGCGCGGCGCCGAGCTCAACGGCGAGGACATGAATGCCTGCATGGAGTCCGTCCTCGAGGCGATGAAGGCCATCGCCCCTGTCGGCGACATCTATGCAAAGCCCGCCGAGGACACTGAGGCATAGGCTCTAAGGCCATATGAGAATGGAAGCGCGGCAGGTGGTTGGCTACCTGCCGCGCTTTTGTCTTTCGAGGAGGAAACGATGGGGAAGATGCCTGAGGTCGCGCCTCGCGAGGCAGCCGCATGCGAGGAGATGCTCCTCGAGCAGGAGCAGGTGCTCCGCTACAAGGAGAGCTTCGATTCGGCTGCTGCCTTGGAGCTTGGATGTGCGCTGGCTGGGCTCGAGAAGGAGTTCTCGGAGACCTATGTCGTGCAGATCGTGCGCGCAGCGGATGCGGAGGTCGTCTTCCAGTGGCTGCCCGACGACAAAGGGACAAGGAACCTCGATTTCGCGGCAGGAAAGATTGCAGAGACGCTCGCCACGGGACATGCAAGCTGCTTCCGGCAGATCGAGGCGCTGAAAGAAGGGGAGGGCTTGGATGCGCTCTTTGCAGAGGCGCCTGAGCGCCTCGTCTCGGCAGGGGCCTTCCCGATCTATGCGGACGGCGAGCTGACTGCCGTCATCGGCGTGAGCGGGCTTCACCAGGGCCTCGACCATGAGGCAATCGTACGGGCCTTGGAGCAGGTTCTGGGAAAGAGCGTGAGGCGCTTCCCGGTCGCTCTGGCATAGCTTCTCCTTCCCTCTCCTCATAAATGCCATATGCGGGCTAGGAATTTTCTGAGGAGAAGGCATGCGCGATTGAGCATTCGAGCTCGTGGGTACAGAAAGGACAATCAAACGGCGCCCTGCAGGAGAGAGCCTTCTGCAGGGCCTTATGCACAAGGGGTGGTTGGACCCAACATGTTCGAGAAATTCACCGACAAGGCGCGGAAGGTGATGTCGCTTGCCCAGGACGAGGCAAAGAGCCTCGGCCAGATGTATGTCGGCACCGAGCATCTGCTCCTTGCCCTCATCAAGGAAGGCGATGGCATAGCCGCGCAGGCGCTCGCGCAGCTCGATGTGAGCTACGAGGAGACGCTCGAGACCGTGAAGGAGATCACGAAGGATGACTCCGAGCCCATCCCTGGCGGCCACATCCCGTTCACGCCGCGTGCGAAGCGCGTGCTCGAGGATGCCTACCGCGAGACAATGAGCCACGGCCAGACGTATATCGATACGCAGCACCTGCTTCTCGGCATCGTCTCCGAAGGCAACGGCGTCGCAATGGAGGCGCTCTCCCGCATGGGCATCTCAGGGGATGCCGTGAGGAATGCCGTGGACGAGCTCATGAAGGACGCAGAGCCGCAGTCGCAGCAGGCTGCAGAAGCTGCAGGCGTACGCATCGGGCCTGAGCTCTTCGGAGGAGGCGCACAGCAGCAGGAAGGCTCGCTTCTCAAGGAGTACGGCCGCAACCTCACGCAGCTTGCCGCTGATGGCAAGCTCGATCCTGTCATCGGCCGCGACCGCGAGATCGAGCGCGTCATGCAGGTGCTCGCACGCCGCCAGAAGAACAACCCGATGATCCTGGGCGACCCGGGCGTCGGCAAGACCGCTATCGCCGAAGGCCTGGCGCAGCTCATCTGCGCCGGCAACGTGCCTGATATCCTGCGCAACAAGCAGATCTGGACGCTCGATGTCGCAGCGCTCGTCGCAGGCTCCAAGTACCGTGGCGAGTTCGAGGACCGCCTGAAGAAGGTCATCAACGAGGTCGAGGAGTCGAAGCAGGACATTCTCTTCATCGACGAGATCCATACCCTCATCGGTGCCGGCTCTGCCGAGGGCTCCATCGATGCCGCCTCGATCCTGAAGCCGCCGCTGTCCCGTGGCGAGATCCAGGTCATCGGTGCCACGACGGTCGACGAGTACCGCAAGCACATCGAGAAGGATTCCGCCTTCGAGCGCCGCTTCCAGCCGGTCTTCGTGGGCGAGCCTTCGCCTGGGGACACGTTCAAGATCTTGAAGGGACTGCAGTCCCGCTACGAGAAGCACCACCACGTCCACTATACGGACGAGGCGCTCGAGGCAGCGGTGCAGCTCTCGATCCGCTATGTCCAGGACCGCTATCTTCCGGACAAGGCGATCGATGTGATCGACGAGGCAGGTGCGCGCACCCGCGTGCACAAGATGGTGCTGCCGCCTGAGGTCGCGAAGGTCGACGAGGAGCTTGCCCGCGTCAAGCAGGAGAAGGCGAAGGCTGCCGCAACCCAGGAGTACGAGGAAGCAGCACGCTACCGCGACCAGGAGAAGGAGCTCACGCAGAAGCGCGACGAGCTCGAGGAGACCTGGCACAAGCAGCTCGAAGAGCATGTCGTGACCGTCGAGGCGAAGGACATTGCCGACGTGGTCTCCGATATCACGGGCGTCCCCGTCTCGAACCTCACGGAGGCAGAGGCCTCGAAGCTCCTGCGCTGCGAGGATGCACTCCACGAGCGTGTCATCGGCCAGGACGAGGCAGTCTCTGCTGTTGCCCGCGCCATCAGGAGGAGCAGGAGCCCGCTCAAGGACCCGAGGCGCCCTGGCGGCTCGTTCATCTTCCTCGGCCCCTCCGGCGTCGGCAAGACCGAGCTTGCCAAGGCGCTCGCCGAGTTCCTGTTCGGCTCCGAGGATGCCCTCATCAGCTTCGACATGTCCGAGTTCATGGAGAAGCATGAGGTATCGAAGCTTGTCGGTGCCCCTCCAGGATATGTGGGCTACGACGAGGGCGGCGAGCTCACGAAGGCCGTGCGCAGGCGTCCGTACTCCGTCGTGCTCTTCGACGAGATCGAGAAGGCGCATCCCGATGTCTTCAATATCCTGCTCCAGATCCTCGATGAAGGCAGGCTGACGGATGGGCAGGGCCGCAAGGTCGACTTCTCGAACACCGTGATAATCATGACGTCAAACATCGGCGCCAGGGATATCGCGCAGACGACGACGCTCGGCTTCGCGGGAGACTCCAATGGCCTTTCCGACAAGGAGATCCACTCCCGCGTCATGGGCGAGCTCAAGAAGCTCTTCCGTCCCGAGTTCCTGAACCGTGTGGACGAGATCGTCGTCTTCAAGTCGCTCACGACCCCGCAGCTGCGTGGCATCGTCGACCTCATGGTCTCCGACCTCAGGAACCGCCTCATTGCGAACGGCATGTCGATCGAGCTCACCGATGCAGCGCGCGACCTTGTGGCCAAGCGCGGTACGGACAAGATCTACGGTGCACGTCCTCTCCGTCGTGCCATCCAGACCATGATCGAGGATCCTCTTGCAGAGGAGCTCCTCGAAGGCAAGTGGGCTGCCGGCGACATCGTGAAGGTGGATGCTGCGGGAGATGAGCTCACATTCACGAAGACCCAGGGGGAGATTCCTGCACCGATGGAGCGCGTCCACATGGACGGCCCGCAGGCACACGAGAGCTGGTCTCTGCCCGAGTCGGCTCCGACAGATGCAGGGAGCGGCCTCGAGACAGCAGGTGCATAAGAGGGCCGCTGTCCTGAATAAGGCGCAAATGTTTCGATGCGGACCGAAGCTCCGAGTTCTGGGGGCTTCGGTCCGCTTCGGTCATATACACTGAAGATGATGTAGCGGACGAAAGAGTCGGGTCCGCACTTCAAGCGAAGGGGTCGATGCAATGGAAGCCGAGGGAACCGAACCAAGCCGTCCGGAGGCCCAGCCCCAGACAGGCGCAAAGAGCATGGATGAGCGCATCAAGGAGGCTGTGAAGGCCACAGCCCCTGGCACCTCCCTGCGACTTGCTCTCGATATGATCATCGCCGGCAATCTCGGCGCCCTCATCTGCGTGGGCGACACGGATGCCGTGCTTGCAGCAGGAAACGATGGCTTCCCGCTCAATATCTCGTTCACGGCAAACCGCGTGTTCGAGCTCGCGAAGATGGATGGCGCCATCGTCGTCGACAAGGGGCTCACGCAGATCTACCGCGCGAACTTCCATCTCGACCCCGATCCGTCGCTTCCGACGTCCGAGACCGGCATGCGCCACCGCACGGCGGCACGCATGAGCCTGCTCACGAAGGCTGTCGTGATTTCCGTCTCCGAGCGCAGGCATGTGGTCTCCGTCTTCGTGAACGGCTATCGCTTCCAGCTCAGGACCGTGACAGAGATCATGAGCACGGTGAACCAGCTGCTCGTGACGCTCCAGAACACGCGCCAGCAGCTCGACCATTCGCTCCTGCGTCTCACGACGCTCGAGCTTGACAACTATGTGACGCTCGGCGACATCACGGAGGTCTTCTACCAGTTCGAGGTGCTCATGACCGCTGCAGGGCAGCTGCAGAAGTGCATCGACGAGCTTGGCTCCGAAGGCAAGACCGTCGACATGCAGCGCGACGAGTTCGTGGGCGACATGGATGAGGAATATGACCTCATGATCCGCGACTATGCGCTCGACTCCTCCGAAGAGAACGCAAAGGCGATCCGTGCCAAGTTCCATGCGATGAACAACAAGGACCTGCGCTCGCCGAAGCGCATCGCCTCGATCTTGGGCTACGACGACCGTGGCGAGGATTCGATCATGACACCATTGGGACTCAGGACCCTCTCGCGCGTCTCTGTCGTGCATGAAGGCATGGCAGACAAGATCGTCGATGAGTTCGGTTCTCTCCAGGAGCTCATGGACGATATCGAGGAAGACCCCTCGAGGCTCGACAGCATCGGCGTCAAGAACCCGACGATCCTTGCGGACAGCCTCTACAGGATGTGGGGCAAGCGCGCATGAGCGGCCATTGCTTCGTTCTCGACACCCAGGTGGGCACGAAGGCGTCCTTCATCGGCACGGCGGCAGCCGGCCATGACTGCGCGGCCGTGATCGTGGCCGCAGGCTCGGGTACCCGCTTCGGCGCTTCAGAGGGCAAGCAGTTCGTGAAGCTCTGCGGCCTCCCGCTTGTCGCCTGGTCGGTCCTTGCCTTCGATGAGGCGCCTTCCTGCGCACAGATCGTCGTCGTGTGCCCGCCAGGCAGGAAAGACGAGATGGCCGAGGCAATCTTGGGCAAGGTCCATATCGCGACATCCTTGAAGATTGTCGAGGGCGGTGCCACCCGCCAGGAATCGAGCAGGCTCGGCGTGCTTGCACAGGACCCGAAGCTTGCCTATACCGCAATACATGACGGCGCGCGCCCCCTGATCACGGGGGCGACGATTGAGAATGCGCTTGCGCATCTTCGGTGCGCACCTGAGCTTGCAGGCGTCGTCTGCGCCCATCCTGCGACCGATACGCTCAAGATCGTGGACCACGAGATGGTCATGAGCACGCCTGACCGCTCGCTCTTCTGGGCTGTGCAGACGCCCCAGATCTTCCGCCGCCAGCGCATCATCATGTACCACGAGGCGGCAGCCAAGGAAGGATACGTCGGCACAGACGACGCAAGCCTGGCCGAGCACTATGGCGGAGCCATCCGTTGCGTCAAGTCGCCGCGCTCGAACCTCAAGGTCACAGTGCCGGAAGACCTCTCGCTCGCAGAGGCCATCCTCGACCAGCGTCTCTGCTCCTGGCAGGACGAGAGGCGGCAGAGTTCCTCGAAGGGGGAAGCCTGATGCTTCGTATAGGACACGGATACGATGTGCACCGCTTCAAGGAAGGCAGGAAGCTCATCCTGGGTGGCGTGGACATCCCGAGCACACGTGGGCTCGATGGACATTCGGATGCCGATGTGCTCGTGCATGCCCTGATGGACGCCATCCTCGGTGCCATGCGCGCAGGCGATATCGGCCAGCTCTTCCCGGACTCAGACCCGGCCTATGAGGGAGCAGATTCGATAAAGCTTCTGGAGCGGGTCGCTCAGCTCATGCGCGACGAGGGCTTCGAGCTTGTGGATGCCGACACGACCATTGCAGCGCAGGCACCGAAGCTTGCTCCCTACAAGGACGAGATGCGCCGATGTATGGCTTCTGCCCTGGGCGTCTCGCCTGACCATGTCGGCGTGAAGGCGACGACGACGGAGCGCCTCGGCTTTGTCGGCCGCGAGGAAGGCATGGAAGCTTGGGCGGTCGTGCTGCTCGAGGGCAGCGAGAATGAGCGGCCTTGTACGCAGGAGTAGCCGCACCTACAATATCCTGACACGCAGGAACCTCGGCCAAGGTGCATGAGGAGCCTGGATCCAGCAGAGGAGAAGCGCAGATGCTTATCTATAACAGCCAGATGCACAAGAAGCAGGAGTTCAAGCCGATCGAGCCGGGCAAGGTCCGCATGTATGTCTGCGGCCCCACGGTCTACGACCAGATCCATATCGGCAATGCACGCACGTTCCTCTGCTTCGACGTGATCAGGCGCTATCTGACCTACAAGGGCTACGCCGTGACGTTCGCCCAGAACCTGACCGACGTCGACGACAAGATCATCAACCGTGCCAATGAGCAGGGCAGGACCGCTGCCGAGGTGGCAGAGGAGTGCTCCCAGGCCTTCATCGAGCAGATGCACCGCTTCGGCATCCTGGATCCTGACATCCGTCCGCGCGCCACGCGCGAGATCGCTGCGATGCAGGAGATGGTCCAGGGCTTGATCGACCAGGGCTATGCCTACGCCGTGCCTTCGGGAGACGTCTACTTCAGCGTCCGTTCCGACACGAACTACGGCATCGTCTCCGGCAGGAATGTCGACGAGCTCATGAGCGGCGCCCGCATCGAGGAGAACGAGCAGAAGAGGGATCCCCTCGACTTCGCGCTCTGGAAGGCAGCGAAGCCGGGCGAGCCGAGCTGGCCGAGCCCCTGGGGCAATGGCCGTCCTGGCTGGCATACCGAGTGCGTCGCTATGATCCACCGCTATCTCGGCGTCCCCATCGATATCCACGGCGGCGGCTCCGACCTCATCTTCCCGCATCATGAGAACGAGACGGCACAGTGCATGTGCAACTGGCACACGCCGCTTGCAAACGTCTGGATGCATACCGGCATGCTCACGATCGACGGCGAGAAGATGTCGAAGTCGCTTGGCAACTTCTACACGCTCAAGGAAGTGCTCGACAAGTATCCTGCAGACGCGCTTCGTCTCCTCATGCTCCAGACCCACTACCGCTCGCCCCTCGACTTCTCGTTCGAGCGTCTCGAGGGCTCGGTCGGCACGCTCGACCGTCTCAAGAGCTGCGTCAAGAACCTCAGGTGGGCTGCCAAGGCAGCGCCGGAAGACGGCGAGCTCAATGATGCAGACCACGAGCTGACGCGCGCCGTGCGCGAGGCACAGGCCGAGTTCACGGCCCAGATGGATGACGACTTCAATACCGCAGGCGGCCTTGCTGCCATCTTCGGCCTCGTGACCGCAGCCAATACCTACCTCACGAAGGCAGGAGAGGACATCTCGACGGCAGCGACGCTTCGTGCAGCTGATGCGCTCGAGGAGCTCTCGGGCGTCCTCGGCATCAACCTTGCTGCAGATGAGGAGGAGGGCCTGCCGGCAGAGCTTGTCGACCTTGCAAAGAAGGAAGCAGGATATGCGGGCACAAGCCCCGAGGAGGCTGCTGACGCCCTGATCGAGGCCCGTGCCGCTGCCCGCAAGGCAAAGAACTGGGCCGTCGCCGATGCCATCCGTGACGGCATCACGTCGCTCGGCCTCGTTCTCGAAGACACCGCGGCAGGCACGCGCCTGACAAAGAAGGACTAGCACATGGCAGACAGAAGATACCAGGGCTCCTCTTCCCGCCGAGGCGCAAAGGGCCAGGGCGGATACCGAGGACAGGGCGGCTATATCGGAAAGATGTCCCAGGACAGAAGCCCCAAGAGCCGCAATTCCCGCGGCGGGCAGAAGGGTGGCCGTGGCAGAGGCGCAGGAAGGCCGCAGCGTCCGGCTCCTGTGCGCTCCGACATGCTGATGATCGAGGGCAGGCGCGCTGTCGCCGAGGCGCTCGATACCGGCGTCAAGCTTACACGTGCCTATGTGTCTGCCCCTGACGGCGATGCTTCGCTCCAGGAGCTCATGAGCAGGCTCGAGGCAGCCAATGTCCCCATCGAGGAGGTCTCGCACCGCGAGCTCGATGCAAGGTCGTCCCATGGGGCACACCAGGGAATCATGGTGAAGTGCGCACCGTTTGCCTATGCAAGCGTCCGTGACATCATCAATCGCGCAGGCGAGGGGCCGGCGCTCGTCGTCCTCCTCGACCACGTGACGGACGAAGGCAACTTCGGCGCCATCGTCCGCTCCGCCGAGGTCGCAGGTGCTGCCGGCGTGATCATCGCTAATGCCCGTGCCGCCCAGGTCGGCGTCGGTGCCATGAAGACATCGGCAGGAGCCCTGCTCCATATCCCGGTCGCTCAGGTGCCGAATCTCGTCCAGGCCATGCAAGAGCTCAAGGACGCAGGGTTCTGGTGCTGCGCTGCGACAGAGCATGCGGAAGAGGACGTGTGGCATGCCCCGCTCGAGGGTCGCATCTGCCTTGTCATGGGATCGGAGGGCTCTGGCATCTCCCATCTCGTGCTCTCGAAGTGCGACTTCGCCGTAAGGCTTCCCCAGAGAGGACATGTGGAGTCGCTCAATGTCGCGCAGGCAGCAACCGTGCTCTGCTACGAGTGGCTGCGCCGCGATATGGAGCGTACGGAAGAGCCAGGTGGCAACGCGTGAGCTCCCGTTCCCATCATGAGCTCCTCATCGTCGATGGCTACAACGTGCTCGGGGCAACCCCTCGCTATGAAGGGCTGATCGACGAACATACCGATCCTGAGCACTTTGACACCGATCCCTTTGTGCGGGCACGCGAGGCCCTGATCACGGATGTCGCAGCTTTTGCCCAGGGACGCTATGACGCGGTCGTCGTCTTCGACGGAGCGCAGAATCCCGCTCCCACGAGGAATGCGACGCATGAGGCAGGCATAGAGATCATGTTCTCCCGCGCAGGGGAGAGCGCCGATACCGTGATAGAGCGCCTCGTCACCGAGGCGCGTGTCGCAGGACGTCCGGTGAGTCTCGTCACCTCGGACAATACGATTCGGGCGACCGCAGGATTCGGCCCGGGCGAGGTCACGCGCATCTCGTCGGCTTTGCTTGTGCATGAGATCGAGCGGGTGGACCGCGAGGTAGAGACGGTCCGTGGCGAGCTCAAGCCCCAGAAGATGACGGTAGAGGACCGGATTTCTCCGGAAATGCGCGCGAAGCTCTGGAAAATGCTGAGCCATTAGGGGTAATATCATTCCCACGCCGGTATGGCTCAATGGCAGAGCAACAGTTTTGTAAACTGTGGGTTGTGGGTTCGACTCCCTCTACCGGCTCCACGATAAAGCAGCAGGCCACGATATGAATTCGTGGCCTGCTTTTTTAATCTCTGAACGATTGGAAGATGCTGATCCACGTAGGCTGTTAGCAGTTTTGCAGCAGGATCCCGCCGAAATCGAAGCCGGCTCTGCAAGAACAGGCGCCAGCAAGAACAGGCGCCAGCGCCAGAGCGCGTGGACATACTGCCGATTGCAAGTTTACAAATCTTTTGAAGGAATTCTGCATTGAGAGGCCGTTGCCAGAGCACCGCTGACGGATTTGGCGAGCGGTTCTGTGTGGTCAATGGAATGGGTGCCGTCAGCAGAGAAGAGACGAAAAGCATAGGCCGCTATGGGCGTATCCCGAAAAAACAGCAGGTCAGATGGGGTAGCAAGCAACGGCACGTCTGCTCTGGAGATCACTCCGCTCGTACAGGGATCTCTCGCAGTTGTGCAGGAATCGTGGGGGAGTTACGCCCGGCTGGGTGGATTATGTTGACATGAATTTGGGGACGTCGTACTATCTTTTCCGCTGACGGGGAGCACAGGCTCGCAGCAACGCTTGAAAACGGTATGGGGATGTGGCACAGCGGCAACTGCGGCGGACTGTAAATCCGCTCTCTCTGAGTTCCTTGGTTCGAGTCCAAGCATCCCCACCATGCCCGTGTAGCTCAGTCGGTAGAGCACTTCGTTGGTAACGAAGAGGTCACCGGTTCAAATCCGGTCGCGGGCTCCAGATTCAGGCATATGGCGGTGTAGCTCAGCTGGTTAGAGCACGCGGCTCATACCCGCGATGTCACCGGTTCGAATCCAGTCACCGCTACCAGAGCTTCCGCGGCGCCCTTGGGCGCCGCTAAGCATATAAGAGGGTATTATCAGGTAAGACCGACCAACAAGTGGTCGATTTTGAAGGAGGACGGCAATGGCCAAGGAAAAGTTCGAGCGCACTAAGCCCCATGTAAACATTGGTACCATCGGCCACGTTGACCATGGTAAGACGACCCTGACCGCAGCAATCACCAAGGTCCTTTCTGAGACCCCGGGCTGCAAGGCAAACTACACGGCCTTCGAGAACATCGACAAGGCTCCCGAGGAGCGTCAGCGCGGCATTACCATTACCGTCGCTCACGTCGAGTATGAGACCGAGAAGCGTCACTACGCACACGTTGACTGCCCGGGCCACGCTGACTACGTCAAGAACATGATTTCCGGCGCAGCTCAGATGGACGGCGCAATCCTCGTCATCGCTGCAACCGACGGCCCGATGGCTCAGACGCGTGAGCACATCCTCCTTGCCCGTCAGGTCGGCGTCAAGTACATCGTCGTCTTCCTGAACAAGTGCGACATGGTCGACGATGAGGAGCTCATCGACCTCGTCGAGATGGAGACCCGTGACCTTCTCTCCGAGTACGACTACCCCGGAGACGACATTCCTATCATCCGTGGCTCTGCACTCGGCGCCCTCAACGGCGATCCGAAGTGGGTCGAGTCCATCCGCGAGCTCATGCGCACCGTCGATGAGTACATCCCGACGCCGCAGCGCGACAACGAGAAGCCGTTCCTCATGGCTATCGAGGACGTCATGACCATCTCTGGCCGTGGTACCGTCGCAACCGGCCGTGTCGAGCGTGGCGAGCTCAAGCTCAACGAGCCGGTCGAGATCGTCGGCATCAAGCCGACCCAGAAGTCGACCGCAACCGGCATCGAGATGTTCCGTAAGACCATGGACTTCTGCGAGGCTGGCGACAACGTGGGCATCCTGCTCCGCGGCATCAAGCGCGAGGACATCGAGCGTGGCCAGGTCATCTGCAAGCCGGGCTCCGTCCAGCCGCACTCCAAGTTCTCTGCTGAGGTCTACGTTCTGACCAAGGACGAGGGCGGCCGTCACACGCCGTTCTTCTCCAACTATCGTCCGCAGTTCTACTTCCGTACGACCGACATCACGGGCACCATCACGCTCCCCGAGGGCGTCGAGATGGCTATGCCGGGTGACCACACGACGATCAACGTCGAGCTCATCCACCACATCGCAATGGAGGAGGGCGACCGCTTCGCAGTCCGCGAGGGTGGCCACACCGTTGCCGATGGCCGTGTCGTCAAGATCGTTGAGTAGATCTAACTGACGAGGCTTTCTGACCCGGTGCCCCTCGGGGTGCCGGGTCTTTTCATGCAAGCACCATCAGACCCAGTTATATGCACATTCTGTGCAGCGGTCTGAGAGTTCCTATCGGTAGTTGACAGAATCGACCTAGGGATGGTAACGTAGTCCACCGCGTCATGGTCGAGGGCGTCTCGGCTATGACAAGTATTCAGGAGGATCAATGCGTACTTTGGTTACCCTTGCATGCACTGAGTGCAAGCGCCGCAACTACACCACGAAGAAGAACAAGTCGAACAACCCTGATCGACTTGAGATGAAGAAATATTGCCCGTGGTGCCGCAAGCACACGCTGCACAAGGAAACCCGCTAAAATAGGGTTAGTCATAGGCCAGTAGCTCCAATGGTAGAGCGGCGGTCTCCAAAACCGTTTGTTGAGGGTTCGAGTCCTTCCTGGCCTGCCAGCAATTCCACCGACTATCCCTTACGGGGTAGTCGGTTTCCATGTAATAAGGTTCTTTTGATCTGAAGGGTTAGCGCATGGCTAAGAAGGAGCGCCAGAAGAGGTCCGCACGCCAGGCCCGTGCACAGAAGCGTGCAGAGCTTGAGGCGGCGCACGCCACATCCGTCGCTTCCACAGGCGATGCAAAGAAGGCTGATGCTTCTGCCAAGTCGCAGGAGACGAAGCCGGCAAAGGCTGCAAAGAAGCCGGGACGCGTCCGTTCCTACTTCCAGGCAGTCAAGGCTGAAATGCATCGTGTCGTGTGGCCGTCCCGCGAGGAGCTCAAGAACTACACTGTCGCCGTCACGGTCTTCCTGATCGTCTTCGGCTTCTGCATCTGGCTCGTCGATACGGGCGTCGTCGCTCTGATGGTCGGCTTCACGGGCCTGAGGGGGTAGAGATGGCAAAGCACTGGTATGTCGTGCATACCTACTCGGGATACGAGAACAAGGTAAAGACCGATCTCGAGCACCGTGTCGAGACCTTCGGCATGACGGACAGGATTACGGATATCCAGATTCCTGTCGAGGAAGTCACCGAAGTCAAGGAAGGCGGCAAGCGCGAGACCAAGGAATCCAAGGTCTTCCCAGGCTATGTCCTTGTCCGCATGGAGATGGACGACAATACCTGGACTGTCGTCAGGAACACGCCGGGCGTAACCGGCTTCGTCGGTCTTGATGGCTCCAAGCCGGCACCTCTTCGCCGCTCCGAGTACAACAAGATCATGCGCCGCACGCCGAACGCACCGACCGAGGTCGTTCCGAAGCGTGTAGCCTCGTCCTTCGAGGTCGGCCAGTCCGTCAAGGTCATCTCCGGTCCTCTTGCAGACTTCGATGGCCAGATTTCCGAGATCGATGCAGACGCGAGCAAGGTCAAGGTCATGCTCACGATCTTCGGTCGCGAAACCCCGGTGGAGCTCACGCTCGACCAGATTGCAAGCATCTAAGGCATCGCTGCGCGGCACCGTTCGGTGAGGAAGCTTCTCGGCAGCTGCGTTGTGAAATAGCACGTATCCGTTTCTGAATCAGGAGACTAGCATGGCGAAGAAGCAAGTCACGCACTTCATCAAGCTCCAGATTCCTGCTGGCAAGGCAAACCCTGCTCCTCCAGTAGGACCCGCTCTGGGCGCAGCACAGGTCAACATCATGCAGTTCTGCCAGGCATTCAATGCTGCCACGCAGGACAAGATGGGTGACATCATCCCGGTCGAGATCACGGTCTACGAGGACCGTTCCTTCGACTTCATCTGCAAGACCCCGCCCGCAGCCCAGCTCATCAAGAAGGAGCTTGGCATCAAGAGCGGCTCTGGCGTTCCTCAGCGCGACAAGGTCGGCCAGCTCACGCAGGAGCAGCTCACCAAGATCGCCGAGATCAAGATGCCGGACCTCAATGCCAATGACATCGAGGCTGCCAAGAAGATCGTTGCCGGCACGGCACGTTCCATGGGCGTCACGGTCGCAGCAGAGTAGCTTCATTGCTGTATCTGAGAGCGTGCGCCTCGGCGGTGCACGCTCTTTGAATGAGAAGGCGGGAAACCGCCGCTATGTGGGAGGGCATCACGCCCGCTGACCACAGGAGGTAAGAAAGAATGCCGAAGCACGGAAAGCAGTACCGCGAGAACGCGGCCAAGGTCGAGAGCAAGCTCTACACGCCGAAGGAGGCTCTCGAGCTTCTCAAGGAGGTATCCTTCGCGAAGTTCGATGAGACCGTCGAGGTCTCCATCCGCCTGGGTGTCGATACCCGCAAGGCTGACCAGAACATCCGTGGCTCCATCTCCCTTCCTAACGGCACCGGCAAGACCGTGCGTGTCGCCGTCTTCGCCGAGGGCGAGAAGGCACGCGAGGCAGAGGCTGCAGGCGCTGACATCGTCGGCTCCGACGACCTCGTCGCCGAGATCCAGAAGGGCAACCTCGACTTCGATGCTGCCATCGCAACCCCGAACATGATGAGCAAGGTCGGTCGCCTCGGCCGTATCCTCGGCCCCCGTGGCCTCATGCCGAACCCCAAGCTCGGCACCGTCACGATGGACGTCGAGAAGATGGTCAAGGAGCTCAAGGCTGGCCGTGTCGAGTATCGTGCAGACCGCTATGGCATCTGCCATGTGCCCCTGGGCAAGAAGTCCTTCGACACGAAGGCTCTGCTCGAGAACTACCAGGCTCTGATCTCCGAGATCGTCCGCGTCAAGCCGGCAACCGCGAAGGGCAAGTACATCAAGTCCGTCGCAGTCTCCACGACTATGGGCCCTGGCATCAAGGTCGATCCGACCATGGTGAGGAACCTGCTCGCCGAGTAGTGCGGATACTGCTGAATGCAGAAGAGGGAAGGGGCAAAAGCTCCTTCCCTCTTTTTTTGTGGTTCAGGGAGCTCTGCGCTGTGTGAGGAACGTGGAGAGCATGCCAAGTCCAGACGTTGCCTTGACGCGAAATTGCCCATCTGCGATACTTCCAAGCTGCAATGCATATAGCACGTCCGCTGCCAGAGACAGCCGGTGCCGAAAGGCTCAAAGGGTTCGCCCGCCAGCCTAGGTGGTCCAACAAAGACTTCCTGGACCCTGTCTGGCATGGCCGGGCAGGGTCTTCGTTTGACCCGCCGCGTCGGTGGTTCGTGCCAAACGAAGCAACAAGGAGGTGTACATCATGCCGAATCAGAAAAATACTGCCATGCTCGAGAAGGTCAAGGCCTCTCTCGATGCATCCAAAGGACTCTTCGTGGTTGACTATCGTGGCCTGACCGTGAAGGAGACGCAGCAGCTTCGCCGCGACCTGCGCGAGGCCGGTGCAGAGATGAAGGTCTACAAGAACAACATCGTTCGCATCGCTCTCAAGGACGCCGAGATGCCTGAGCTCGATTGCCAGGGCACCTGCGCCTACATCTTCTTCGAGAAGGATCCTGTCGAGGCTGCCAAGGTCGTCAAGAAGACCGCCGAGAAGCTCAACAAGCTTGAGTTCGTCGGTGGCATCGCCGATGGCCAGGCACTCTCCCCTGAGGATGCAAAGGCATACGCCGACCTGCCGAGCCGCGAGGAGCTCATGGCCCAGCTCGTCTACGTCGTTGCCAGCCCGCTGCGTGGCATCGCTTCCGTCTGCGCTGGCCCTGCACGCGGTCTCGTCACCGCTCTCGACGCTATCGCCGACCAGAAGAACGCCGCATAGGCACGCACGTCTGCACTACCTGCTAGATCAGAAAACATCAGAGGCGCTATAGAGAGCGCCCCGAACAAGAAGGAGTCATACCATGGCTGTCACCAAGGAAGAGATCGTTGAGGCCCTCAAGGAGATGCCCGCACTCGAGCTTTCTGAGCTCGTTCATGAGCTGGAGGACGTCTTCGGCGTCTCCGCTGCTGCTCCCGTCGCTGTCGCTGCTGCTCCTGCAGCAGGCGCTGCTGCTCCTGAGGAGGAGAAGACGAACTTCGACGTCGTCCTCGAGGGCTTCGGCGAGAACAAGATCGCTGTCATCAAGGTTGTCCGCAAGCTCACCAACCTTGGCCTGAAGGAGGCCAAGGAGGTCGTCGAGTCCGCTCCGAAGGCCATCCTCGAGGGTGCCAAGAAGGAGGACGCCGAGGCTGCCAAGAAGGAGCTCGAGGACGCCGGCGCAGCTGTCTCCCTCAAGTAACTTCTGCCTCACGGCATAAGCTCACCTTGTACAGAAGGGACCGGGGTTTACACCCGGTCCCTTCTTTGCTATTCTTTCTGGTGTTGAGTCAGAGGGTGTCCACAGCCCCTCCACAATTCTGCTCGATGTTTCTGCAGCTTAAACGATGGTCGGGCCTAAATAAACGATTATGCGGTATAAGTCAAGACTTCAATCTTGACTAAAGCAGTATCCTTCTGTAGATTACTAGTTTGCGGCATAATGCCGCATACGTCTGTATGAAGGAGGAAATGCCTGGTGCATACCGCAAAGTCTTCCGCCGTCAAATTCCAGAAGCGCGATCGTGTCAGCTTCAGCAAGATTCCTGAGGTAATGGAGCTCCCTAACCTCATCTCTGTACAGAAGGAATCGTACGACCGCTTCATGACGGACGGCCTCGCTGAATCGTTTGCAGAGTTCTCTCCGATCGAAAATAATGCCGGCACCATGGAAGTCACGTTCGGCGATTTCCAGTTCGGCGATCCTGCCCACACGATGGCCGAGTGCCGCGCCAAGGACATCACCTATCAGGCTCCGCTGCTTGTCGATGTGAAGTTCGTCAACAAGCTCACCGGCGAGATCAAGGAACAGCTCGTCTTCATGGGCGACTTCCCGATCATGACGGAGAGGGGCACCTTCATCATCAATGGCACCGAGCGTGTCGTCGTCTCCCAGCTCGTCCGTTCCCCGGGCGTCTACTTCTCTGAGGAGACCGATTCCGGCGTGCTCGTGCACCATGCACAGTTCATCCCGGCCCGTGGTGCCTGGCTCGAGTTCGAGGTCGACAAGCGCGGCCAGCTCGTCGTATCCATCGACCGCAAGCGCCGCCAGTCCGCGACGCTCCTGCTCCGTGCCCTTGGCATCGCAGAGTCCGACGACGAGATCATCAACCTCCTCGGCGACTCCGAGATCATCCGCTCCACGATCGAGCGCGATGTCGCAACGACGCGCGAGGATGCCCTCATCGAGATCTACCGTCGCCAGCGTCCGGGCGAGCCGCCTACCGTAGATTCGGCAAAGGCGCTCCTGAATGGCCTCTACTTCAACCCGCAGCGCTACGACCTCGCACGCGTCGGCCGCTACAAGGTGAACAAGAAGCTCGGCCTCGATCCTGCCGAGAACACCTCCACGGTCCTCACGAACGAGGATATCGTCTGCGCACTGCGCTATCTCCTTGCCCTTCATGCAGGCGACCCCTCGAAGAAGACGGACGATATCGACCACTTCGGCAACCGCCGTATCCGTACGGTCGGCGAGCTTGTGCAGAACCAGTTCCGTATCGGCCTCTCCCGCATGGAGCGTGTCGTTCGCGAGCGCATGGCTTCGCAGGACGCTGACGATATCACGCCGCAGTCCCTCATCAACATTCGCCCGATCGTGGCGGCCATCAAGGAGTTCTTCGGCTCTTCGCAGCTCTCCCAGTTCATGGACCAGAACAACCCGCTCTCTGGCCTCACGCACAAGCGCCGTCTGTCCGCACTTGGCCCTGGCGGCCTTGCAGGCCACAAGTCGGGCTCGAGCCGCCGCACGAACGTGCCGACGGCCGTCCGCGACGTCCACAACTCGCACTACTCCCGCATGTGCCCGATCGAGACGCCTGAAGGCCCGAACATCGGCCTCATCGGCTCGCTCGCCCTCTATGCCCATGTGAACGAGTATGGCTTCATCGAGGCTCCGTACCGCCGCGTCGTCGATGGCAAGGTCACCGACGATATCGACTGGATGACGGCAGACGAAGAGGAAGACCACAACATCGCACCGGCAAACACGCCGTACGACCCCAAGACCCGCCGCTTCGTCGTCACCGACCCGAAGACCGGCGAGCTTGTCGAGCCTGAGCGTGTCGTTGCCCGTACGCGCGACTTCGACGGCTCCTTCGGCGCACCTGCTGAGGTCGACGTCGCCGATGTCGACTACATGGACGTGTCTCCGCGCCAGCTGCTCTCCGTCGCTGCAAACCTCATTCCGTTCCTCGAGCACGATGACGCAAAGCGTACCCTCATGGGTGCAAACATGCAGCGCCAGGCTGTGCCTCTGATCCGTGCCCATGCACCGTTCGTCGGCACTGGCATGGAGTTCCGTGCTGCCCTCGACTCCGGCGAGCTCATCTGCGCCGAGCATGAGGGAGACGTCGTCGAGGTCGACGCTGCGCACATCGTCGTGAAGACTGCCGCGGGCCCCGAGCGCTACGACCTTCCGAAGTACCAGCGCTCCAACCAGTCCACGTGCATCAACCACCGTCCTATCGTCCATGTGGGCGACCACGTGATCGAGGGCGAGCCTCTCGCTGATGGTCCTTCCGTCGACGAGTCCGAGCTTGCACTTGGCACGAACCTCACCGTGGCCTACATGCCGTGGGAAGGCTACAACTACGAGGACGGCATCATCGTCTCCGATCGTGTCGTCCAGCAGGATCTTCTGACATCCGTCAACATCTCCCGCCACGAGATCGATGCCCGCGATACGAAGCTCGGTCCTGAGGAGATCACGCGCGAGATCCCGAACCTCTCGGAGGACATGCTTGCCAACCTCGACGAGGATGGCATCATCCGCATCGGCGCCGAGGTCGGCCCGGGCGACATCCTGGTCGGCAAGGTCACGCCGAAGGGCGAGACGGCCCTCACAGCCGAGGAGAGGCTCCTTCGTGCCATCTTCGGTGCAAAGGCCCACGACGTGCGCGATACGTCCCTCAAGATGCCTCACGGCGCCTATGGACGAGTCGTCGACGTGGTACGCTTCAGCCGTGAAGCAGGCGACGATCTGCCGCCTGGAGTCAACGAGCTCGTGCGTGTCTTCGTCGCGCAGCGCCGCAAGATCCAGCAGGGCGACAAGATCTCTGGACGTCACGGCAACAAGGGTGTCGTCTGCAAGGTCCTGCCGATCGAGGATATGCCGTACATGGCTGACGGCACGCCTATCGATGTCCTGCTCGACCCGCTCGGCGTCCCGTCCCGTATGAACGTCGGCCAGCTCCTTGAGTGCCACCTCGGCTGGGGCGCTGCACACGGCTGGGATCAGGAGTCTGCTGATTCCGACCGCTACGTGCCGGGCCCGACCTATGTCGCTACGCCGGTCCTCGATGGCGCAACCGACAAGGAGGTCGCTGAGGTCATCCGCCGCACGAACATCAACATGATGAACAAGGCGAAGGTCGACTACGGCGAGCACATGATGAGCGAGTTCGTCCCGCAGCTCAACGAGCGCGGCAAGACCACGCTCTACGACGGCCGCACCGGCGAGCCGTTCAAGAGCCCGATCACGGTCGGCGTCTCCTACATCCTGAAGCTCGGCCACATGGTCGACGACAAGATCCACGCCCGTGCAACCGGCCCGTACTCGCTCGTCACCCAGCAGCCGCTCGGCGGCAAGGCGCAGTTCGGCGGCCAGCGCTTCGGCGAGATGGAAGTCTGGGCACTGTATGCATACGGTGCCGCCTCCGTCCTGCACGAGATGATGACGATCAAGTCCGACGACACGAACGGCCGCGTCAAGGCCTACGAGGCCATCGTGAAGGGCGAGAACGTCCCGAACGCTGGCATCCCGGAGTCGTTCAAGGTCCTCGTCAAGGAAGTCCGCTCTCTGGCACTCAACATGGAGCCGATCTCCTACAAGAAGCGCGACACGCAGGCCAAGGACAAGGCAGCCGCAAAGGCAGCCAACCCGGCAGACGTGTTTGCGTCGGCAGATGCAGACGAGCTCATCGGTGGCATCTCCGGATCCGCCAAGTCCGGCCATGAGGCCCTCATTGGCAATTCGTTGAACGAGAAGGAGTAACGGTGGCAGAATTCGATACCACAGATTTCGACGCAATCAAGATCTCCCTCGCTTCCGCAGACACCATCCGCAGCTGGTCGCACGGCGAAGTCAAGAAGCCGGAGACCATCAACTACCGCACGCTGAAGCCTGAGAAGGACGGCCTGTTCTGCGAGAAGATCTTCGGTCCTGTGAAGGACTGGGAGTGCTCCTGCGGCAAGTACAAGGGCATCCGCTTCAAGGGCATCATCTGCGAGCGCTGCGGCGTCGAGGTGACGAGCGCCAAGGTGAGGCGCGAGCGCATGGGCCACATCGAGCTTGCCGCTCCTGTCTCCCACATCTGGTACTTCAAGAGCCCGGCTACGTTCCCGCTGTCCCGCCTGCTCGACATCAAGAGCAAGGACCTCGAGAAGGTCCTCTACTTCGCGTCCTACATCATCACCGATGTGGACACGGAGGCCCGCGATGCTGACGCAGCAGACCTCAAGGAAGAGCTTGCAGCCGACCTCGAAGAGCTCGATGCCGAGCGCGACGACCAGATCCAGCGCGTCCGCGCGCAGGCAGCCGGCCAGGAAGAGGGCTCGGAGTTCGACGGCGTCGAGCCGCTCTCCGACGACGAGATCCGCGCCGAGGTTGCCGATCTCGAGGCAGAGTATGCCGAAGAGAAGCAGCTTCGCCAGGAGGCCTTCGACCAGTTCATGCAGCTCGAGAAGCGCCAGCTCATCGCTGACGAGGCACTCTTCTCCGAGATGAAGCGCTACTACTCCATCTACTTCAAGGGCGGCATGGGCGCAGAGGCCATCCGTGAGCTCCTGCGTGGCATCGACCTAGAGAAGGAGGCCGAGGAGCTCCGCGCCATCGTGTCAAACGAGGAGTCCCAGAAGCAGAAGCGCGACAAGGCTGTCAAGCGCCTCGAGATCGTCGACTCGTTCCTCAAGGGCGGAAACGATCCTGCAGACATGATCCTGGATGTCATCCCGGTCATCCCGCCCGATCTTCGTCCTATGGTCCAGCTCGATGGCGGACGCTTCGCAGCTTCCGACCTGAACGATCTCTACCGCCGCGTCATCAACCGCAACAACCGTCTCAAGAGGCTGCTCTCTCTCGATGCCCCTGACATCATCGTCAACAACGAGAAGCGCATGCTCCAGGAGGCCGTGGACGCCCTCTTCGACAACGGCCGCCGTGGCCGTCCTGTCACGGGCAGGGGAGGACGTGCACTCAAGTCCCTCGCAGAGTCCCTCAAGGGCAAGCAGGGCCGCTTCCGCCAGAACCTCCTCGGCAAGCGTGTCGACTACTCTGGCCGTTCCGTCATCGTCGTCGACCCGCAGCTCAAGCTTCACCAGTGCGGCCTTCCGAAGACCATGGCCTTGGAGCTCTTCCGCCCCTTCGTCATGCGCCGTCTTGTCGAGCTCGGCAAGGTCGAGAACATCAAGGGCGCAAAGCGTGCCATCGACCGCTCGCTTCCTGCTGTCTGGGACGTGCTCGATGAGGTCATCAAGGACCGCCTCGTGCTCCTGAACCGTGCACCTACGCTTCACCGCCTGTCCATCCAGGCCTTCGAGCCGGTGCTCGTCGAGGGCAAGGCAATACATCTGCACCCGCTTGTCTGCGCGCCGTTCAATGCAGACTTCGACGGCGACCAGATGTCCGTGCATGTGCCGCTTTCGACCGAGGCCCAGACCGAGGCTCGCGTCCTCATGCTCTCTGCCAACAACCTGCGCTCTCCTGCATCCGGCAAGGTCCTCACGGTTCCTTCGCAGGATATGGTCTTCGGCGTCTACTATCTGACGACGGAGAAGGACGGCGTGTCCGGCGAGGGCGCGGTCTACGCTGACTTCGACGACGCCGTGAACACGATCGAGAACGATGTCGACCTCGACATGCAGGCAAAGGTCACGGTCCGCGTGTACCCGAAGGATGCCAATGTCATCGAGGACGGCAGGAGCCTCTTCCGCGTCAAGCTGTCCCAGAAGGAGGTCCAGGACTTCGACGTCACCGACGGCCCTGTCCACTTCGAGACCACGACTGGCCGCATCATCTTCAACCGCCAGTGCCTGCCTGCTGACTTCCCCTTCATCAACTACAAGATGGTGAAGAGCGATATCGGCAAGCTCGTCAACGAGTGCTGCGACCGCTACAGCACGGCCGAGGTCGAGCCGATCCTCGACGCAATCAAGGCAACGGGCTTCCACTATGCCACGCGCGCAGGCCTGACCGTCTCCGTCTGGGATGCTGTCATCCCGCCGGAGAAGCAGTCCATGCTCGATGAGGCGCAGGCCAAGGTCGACGAGATCAACGAGAACTACGAGGATGGCTTCCTCACGGAGCAGGAGCGCCACGTCGAGGTCGTCAATGCCTGGACCGAGTGCACCGAAGCCCTCGGCTCGAAGATGCTTTCGGGCTTCAGCGAGGACAACCCGATTTACATGATGGCTGACTCCGGCGCCCGTGGTTCCAAGACGCAGCTTCGCCAGCTCGCCGGCATGCGTGGCCTCATGGCCGATATGTCCGGCGATACGATCGACCTCCCGATCAAGTCGAACTTCCGTGAAGGCCTCGAGCCCCTCGAGTACTTCATCTCCACGTACGGCGCCCGCAAGGGCCTCGTCGACACGGCGTCCCACACGTCCGACTCCGGCTACCTTACCCGCCGTCTTGTCGACGTCGCCCAGGATGTCATCGTCCGCGAGGAGGACTGCGGCACCGACGAGGCAGTGCACTACAACATCTACCTGCCGGGCACCACGACGCTCAACACCGACCTCATCGGTCGCTGCACGCTGCACGACGTCGTCGATCCTGAGACCGGCGAGGTCCTCATGGCTGCAGGCGACTACATCGAGTCTGCTGCCGATCTCCAGAAGCTTGCTGACCACAAGCTCAAGAAGGTCGAGCTCAGGGCGCTTCTGACCTGCAAGTCGAAGTACGGTGTCTGCCAGAAGTGCTACGGCTGGGATCTTTCGACCCGCCGTCCGGTCAACATCGGCACGGCTGTCGGCGTCATCGCCGCACAGTCCATCGGCGAGCCGGGCACCCAGCTGACGATGCGTACGATTCACTCCGGCGGCGTTGCAGGCGCAGACGACATCACGCAGGGTCTCCCGACCGTTGCCCGCATGTTCGACGTTGTCGGCAACATCAACGAGAAGATCCTCGGCCGTGAGGCTGACCTTGCCTCTGTCTCCGGCATCCTCAAGATCACGCCGGAAGGCACCGAGTATCTCGTCCAGATCGTCGATCCGGACGACACGACCCGCGTCCTCTCCGAGAAGCGCATCCCGGCATCTGTCCGCTTCATGCCTGAGGTGGAGGATGGCTGCGAGGTTCGCGCCGGCGACCAGCTGACCCGCGGCTTCGTCAACTTCCGCAAGCTCCGCCAGCTCACGGATATCGAGTCGACGATGCACACGTTTGTCAACTCCGTCAAGGAGGTCTACACCTCCCAGGGCGTTGACCTGAACGACAAGCACATCGAGGTCATCGCACGCCAGATGCTGCGCCGTGTCCAGGTCACGAACCCGGGCGACTCGACCTACCTGCTCGGCCAGTATGTGGACCGCTACGTCTTCGCTGATACGGTCAGGAACATCACGCTCGCAGGCGGCACGCCGCCTGAGGCAGAGCCGGTCATCCTGGGCACCCTCAAGGTGGCAAGCTCCATCGACTCCTGGCTCTCGAGCGCATCCTTCATCCGCACCGCCGGCGTCCTCACCGAGGCTGCCATCAAGGGCGATGTTGACCACCTCCTGGACCTCAAGTCCAACGTCATTGTCGGCAAGAAGATTCCTGCCGGCACCGGCCTTTCCGCCTACAGCGACGTCGAGCTCACCTACCACGGCCAGAAGATCGATGGCCCGACGAGCCCGACCGCAAAGTCCCTGCCTGACTGGGCACCTGAGGAGCTCAAGTCCATCGAGGACCAGCTTCCGAAGCAGCTCGACTGGGTCGGCGACGATTACGGCTACGGCGGATCTGTCTACTCGAAGAACGGCCGCACCCTCTCTTCCGAGGATGCCAAGCTCTACCTCTTCGACGACCTCGGCGTGTCCCAGCGCTGGACGAACAAGTTCAGCGAGGAGGGCATCGAGACGGTTGGCGACCTCATCGGCAAGACCGAGGATGACCTGCTGCGCATCGACGGCATCGGTGCCAAGGCCATCGAGGAGCTTCGCGATGGCCTCGAGGCGAGGGGCCTTCTCTACGTGCTCGAGCCGGATGAGGACGAGGCGGACTCCGAGGATCTCTCGCAGCTCCTCAATATGGTGTTCTCGCCTGATGCCGATTCCGACATCATGCTCGGCACTGCTGCTCCTTCCACGCACACCTACGACGACGAGCTCATCGGCGCGCCGACCGAGGCAACGAAGGAAGAGAACGAGAAAGACGGTGTCATCAACGAGGACCTCACGTCCCTGGACGATCTCTTGAGCCAGGTCGTGAACAACGAGGACGACGACAAGTAAGTCCTGAAAACAGGTTCTGAAACAGGGTCCGGCTTCGCTTTGGCGGGGCCGGACCTTTGTTTTGGAGTCATTTCCAAGAAATATATGTGGCTGTCATGGAATAAGGATACGCCCGGTGGCGTGGTGTTTTGACAACTGGGATGGCGGGTCGTAAAGTATCTGCTTGCGCCTATTCCGGCGATGTCGTGCTGCGTCGTCTGTAGCATAAGCGTACGTTGTACCAGTAGCAAAAAGGAGAAGAGCTTTGCCTACTATTAATCAGCTCGTTCGCCAGGGCCGCGTGAGCGTCAAGGCCAAGTCCAAGAACGCTGCTCTGCAGCACAACCCCCAGAAGCGTGGCGTCTGCACGCGCGTCTTCACCACGACGCCGAAGAAGCCGAACTCGGCACTCCGCAAGGTTGCCCGTGTCCGTCTCGTCAATGGCATCGAGGTCACTGCCTACATTCCGGGCGAGGGCCACAACCTTCAGGAGCACTCCATCGTCCTGATCCGTGGCGGCCGTGTCCGCGACCTTCCTGGTGTCCGCTACAAGATTGTCCGTGGCGCCTACGACTGCGCTGCTGTCCAGAACCGCAAGAAGGCTCGTTCCCGCTACGGCGCAAAGCGCCCCAAGGAGTAGCAGCCGCTTTCGAGTTTCAACCGCTAGCTTAGAGGAGATATAACATGCCGCGTCGTGCAGCAGCAGTCCGCCGCGAGGTCCAGCCGGATGCAAAGTACAACAACCGTCTGGTCACCCAGCTTATCAACAAGGTCCTTCTTGACGGCAAGAAGTCGACCGCAGAGCGCATCGTCTATGGTGCCTTCGATATCGTCGCAGAGAAGACCGGCGAGGATGCCCTGACCGTCTTCAAGAAGGCCATGGACAACATCCGCCCGACTCTCGAGGTCAAGCCCCGTCGTGTCGGTGGCGCAACCTATCAGGTTCCTATGGAGGTCAACTCCCGTCGTGCCACGACGCTGGCTATCCGCTGGCTCGTGAACTTCTCCCGTGCCCGCAAGGAGAAGACGATGGCCGAGCGCCTTGCCTCCGAGATTCTCGATGCCTCCAACGGCGTCGGCGCATCCGTGAAGCGTCGCGAGGACCTCTACAAGATGGCAGAGGCCAACCGCGCCTTCTCTCACTACCGCTACTAGTCGGGATCTGAGGAGCAGAATATGGCAAAGCCAAAGTATGACCTTCATAACCTGCGCAATATCGGCATCATGGCCCATATCGATGCAGGCAAGACCACGACCACGGAGCGCATCCTCTACTACACCGGCAAGACCCACAAGATCGGCGAGGTCCACGACGGCGCAGCAACGATGGACTGGATGGTTCAGGAGCAGGAGCGCGGCGTTACCATTACGTCCGCAGCTACGACGTGCTTCTGGAAGGACCATGTCATCCAGATCATCGACACCCCGGGCCACGTCGACTTCACGGCTGAGGTCGAGCGTTCCCTGCGTGTCCTCGACGGCGCTGTCGCTGTCTTCGATGCTGTCGCCGGTGTCCAGCCCCAGTCCGAGACGGTCTGGCGCCAGGCCCACAACTACAACGTCCCGCGCATCGCCTTCATCAACAAGTATGACCGTGTCGGCTCTGACTTCTGGCACGCCATCGACACGATGAAGGACCGTCTGGGTGCCAACGCTGTCGCAGCCCAGATCCCGATGGGCGCAGAGGCAAACTTCTGGGGCCTCATCGACCTCGTCACCATGGAGGCATGGGACTTCAAGGAAGACGCCAAGGGCATGATCTACCCTGAGGTCATGGACGAGATTCCTGACGAGTTCAAGGAGCAGGCACAGGAGAAGCATGATGAGCTTCTCGAGCAGGCCGCCAACTTCGACGACGATCTCATGGAGAAGATTCTCGAGGACGAGACCCCGACGGTCGACGAGGTCAAGGCTGCCCTGCGCAAGGGCGTCATCGCCAACAAGCTCAACCTTGTCTTCGTGGGCTCTGCCTACAAGAACAAGGGCATCCAGGAGCTTCTTGACGCAATCTGCGACTACCTGCCGTCCCCGCTCGACATTCCGCCTACCGAGGGCACCGATCCCAACACGGGCGAGACAATCTCGCGCAAGGCGGACGTCAACGAGCCGTTTGCAGCTCTCGCATTCAAGATCATGACCGACCCCTACGTCGGCAAGCTCACCTACATCCGCGTCTACTCTGGTCACGAGGAGGCAGGCTCCTACGTCTACAACGTGAACAAGGACACGCGCGAGCGTCTCGGCCGCATCCTCGAGATGAATGCAAACGACCGTGTCGACCGTGAGGCATGCTCTGCAGGCGACATCGTTGCATGCGTCGGCCTCAAGAACACGACGACCGGCAACACCCTTTGCGACGAGAATCACCCCATCGTGCTCGAGTCCATCGAGTTCGCAAAGCCCGTCATCGACGTCGCTGTCGAGCCGAAGTCCAAGGCCGAGCAGGAGAAGATGTCTGTGGGCCTCGCCAAGCTCGCTGAGGAGGACCCGACCTTCCAGGTCCACACCGACCACGAGACCGGCCAGACCATCATCGCCGGCATGGGCGAGCTGCACCTCGAGATCATCATCGACCGTCTGCGCCGTGAGTTCCACGTCGACTGCAACGTGGGCAAGCCGCAGGTTGCCTACCGTGAGACCGCTGGCCACGCTGTGAAGCATGTCCAGGGCAAGTTCGTCCGCCAGTCCGGTGGCCGTGGCCAGTACGGCGACGCCATCATCGACATGGAGCCGAACGAGGAGGGCAAGGGCTACGAGTTCATCGACGCTACCGTCGGTGGCTCCATCCCCAAGGAGTACATCCCGTCTGTCGACAAGGGCATCCAGGAGGCGCTCCAGTCTGGCGTCATCGCCGGCTACCCGGTCGAGGACATCAAGGTCACCCTCGTCGATGGTTCCTACCACGAGGTCGACTCCTCCGAGGCTGCATTCAAGATTGCAGGCTCCATGGCCATCAAGAAGGCCCTTCAGGAGTCCGACCCTGTCCTTCTCGAGCCGATCGAGCGCGTCGACGTCGAGACGCCCGAGCAGTACATGGGCGACGTCATGGGCAACCTTTCCAGCCGCCGCGGCAAGATCGAGGGCATGGAGGATCGCTCCAACACCAAGGTCATCCGCGCCAAGGTGCCCCTGGCCGAGATGTTCGGCTATGCTACCGACCTTCGCTCCCAGACGCAGGGCCGTGCAAGCTACACCATGCAGTTCGACAGCTACGAGGCCGTCCCGAAGAACATCAAGGACGAGATTGTTGCCAAGAACGCCGGAAAGTCTGAGTAATTACAAGCTCGAGCGTCTTCGCTCTAAATGGAGGTACCACCGTGTCAAACCAGAAGATCAGGATCCGCCTCAAGGGCTATGATCACGAGGTAGTTGATCAGTCCTCGAAGCTCATCGTGGACACTGCACAGAAGACGGGCGCCCGTGTTTCCGGCCCCATCCCCCTGCCCACCGAGCGTTCCCTCTATACGGTCATCCGTTCGCCGCACAAGGACAAGGATTCCCGTGAGCAGTTCGAGATGCGCACTCACAAGCGCCTCATCGACATCCTCGACCCCACGTCCTCGACCGTCGACTCGCTCATGCGTCTCGACCTCCCCGCAGGCGTCGATATCGAGATCAAGCTCTAAGGTCTCCCGATAGTGCATGCAAGGCTCCTCTGCTTCGGCAGGGGAGCCTTTTCTTCTCTCAGGGAGCTCAAGAAGGGCATCCAAACAGCCTGCAGAACGTGGCCTTCGTGTCTAGGGAACGCCCGGGAACGTGGAAAACAAAGCCGCAGGCAGATGGGCTGAAAAACATTGAGAAGATATTGTGAAACCAGGCATATGAGTGTAAAGTAATAAAGCTGTCTTTCGGGGACATCTATGCGCATGCGCCGATTGTCCAGAAAGATGCACATCACAGGATGTGGTCCGCTGGGGGAGGACACACGAGTGTCCACTGGGTCCCATGACCACCGAAGGTAAGGATTGAGTATGGTCAGCACTATTCTCGGCCGCAAGCTGGGGATGACGCAGATCTTCGACGAGGACGACAACTTCGTCCCTGTCACCGTCATCCTGGCAGGCCCCTGCACCGTCTCACAGGTGAAGACCAAGGAGACGGACGGCTACGAGGCCGTTCAGATCGGCTTTGGTGCGCTCAAGCCGAAGCACGTGAACAAGCCTATGGCTGGTCACTTTGCCAAGGCCGGCGTCGAGCCGATGAAGTATCTGCGCGAGGTCCGCGTCGATGATGCTTCTCAGTACAGCTGCGGCGACAAGGTCACCGTTGAGGCCTTCGCAGACGTGAAGGCAGTCGACGTCACCGGCACCTCCAAGGGCAAGGGCTTCCAGGGCACGGTCAAGCGCTGGAACTTCTCCCGCGGTCCTATGGCTCATGGTTCCCGCAACCAGCGTGAGCCGGGCTCCATCGGCCAGTGCGCCTATCCTGCCCGTGTCCGCAAGGGTCTCCACATGGCAGGCCACATGGGCGATGAGCGCGTGACGGTGAAGAACCTCAAGCTCGTGCGCGTCGACGCAGAGCAGAACCTCATGCTCGTTAAGGGCGCTGTCCCCGGCGGCAAGGACGCTATCGTATCTATCCGCATGGCTTAAGGCCACACAGCACAGCTTTAGGCTAACAAGGAGGACAAATGTCCAGCATCGATGTAAAGAATATGGCAGGTGAAACGGTCTCTACCGCAGAGCTGGCTGACGCCATCTACGGCATCGAGCCCAACATCCCTGTCGTGCACAAGGTCGTGACTGTCCAGGCTGCAAGCCGTCGCCAGGGCACCCACTCCACCAAGAACCGCGCAGCCGTCTCCGGCGGCGGCGTCAAGCCGTTCCGCCAGAAGGGCACGGGTCGTGCTCGCCAGGGCACTATCCGCGCTCCTCAGATGGTCGGCGGCGGCGTTGTCTTCGGACCGACGCCCCACAGCCATGCACGCCGCGCGAACAAGAAGGAAGTCAAGCTCGCAATGCGCTCCGTCCTCTCCGGCAAGCTCGCTGATTCCGAGCTCGTCCTTCTGGACAACGTTGCATTCGAGAAGCCTTCCACGAAGGCTGCAGCTGCCATGATCAAGGCTCTCGGCCTTGACAGCAAGCGCGTGACCGTCGTCGTCGACGACGAGGATGTCACGAGCTACCTCTCGCTTCGCAACCTCCCCAATGTCCTCGTGATCGGTCAGTCCGAGGCCAACACGGAGTACCTGATCGACAACGGCGCACTGGTCATGCCGGTTGCTGTCGCGAAGTACTTCGAGGAGGTGCTCGCGTAAATGAACTCCAAGTACAACGTGATCATCCGCCCGGTCGTCACCGAGCGTTCCTTTGACTTCATGGAGCAGGGCAAGTACACCTTCGAGGTTGCCGCCAAGGCACCGAAGGAGGAGATTGCCGACGCTGTCGAGAAGCTCTTCAACGTCCATGTCGTGAAGGTCAACACCATGTGGGTGAAGCCGAAGACGAAGCGCGTCCGCTATGTCGCAGGCAAGACCCGCACGTGGAAGAAGGCTATCGTCACGCTCGCCGAGGGTGAGTCCATCGAGGTCTTCGCTCAGAAGGCAGCTGCCGAAGAGTAGGTATCTCTGCCCCCGCGCAAGCGGGGGCTCAGTTCGGGTGCCGTGCATGTAGGATACGCGCGGTACCGTGGTAATCCGGCGTCATCGCGTCCCGAGGCATGAGCCTCACATCCCTGAACACGATGGCCAACGGACAAGAAGGGAAAGCAATGGCTGTTAGGCATCTAAAGCCCACGAGCGCAGGCAGGCGCTTCCAGACGGTATATGACTACAAGGAGATTACCGCCTCCAAGCCCGAGAAGTCG
This sequence comes from Olsenella kribbiana, assembly GCF_036408795.1. NCBI lineage: Bacteria > Bacillati > Actinomycetota > Coriobacteriia > Coriobacteriales > Atopobiaceae > Olsenella > Olsenella kribbiana. Next base: position 26,413 of record NZ_JAZGJP010000009.1, on the reverse strand, counting down.
CTCCTCGCGCCGCTGCCGAAGAAGGCAGGACGCAACAACTATGGCCGCATCACCACCCGTCACCAGGGCGGCGGCAACAAGCGTCGTTACCGTATCATCGACTTCAAGCGCCAGAAGGACAACGTCCCGGCCAAGGTCGCTACGATCGAGTACGATCCGAACCGCACCTCCCGCATCGCTCTTCTCCACTATGCTGATGGCGCAAAGGCCTACATCCTGGCCCCGAAGGGCCTTCAGGCCGGCGACGTCGTCGTCTCCGGCGAGAAGGACATCGACATCAAGCCGGGCAACGCAATGCCGCTGTCCGAGATTCCTGTCGGTACGCTGATTCATGCTATCGAGTTCCAGCCGGGCAAGGGCGCAGCAATCGCCCGTTCCGCAGGCACCTCCGTCCAGCTCATGGGCAAGGAGGGCAAGTACGCAATCCTGCGTATGCCGTCCTCTGAGATGCGCCGCGTGCTCCTCACCTGCCGTGCAACGATCGGCGAGGTCGGCAATGCCGAACACTCCAACATCGTCATCGGCAAGGCTGGCCGCCAGCGCTGGCGTGGCGTCCGTCCGACCGTCCGTGGTACGGTCATGAACCCTGTCGACCACCCGCACGGCGGCGGCGAGGGCAAGAACCACACCTCCGGCCGTCCGTCTGTGACGCCGTGGGGCAAGCCGACGAAGGGCTACAAGACGCGTGACCCGAAGAAGGCTTCGAACCACATGATCATCCGTCGTCGCAAGACCAACTAGACCGCGAACAGGAGTTGAAACAATGAGCAGAAGTCTCAAGAAGGGCCCGTACGTGGAGACTCGCCTCCTCGAGCGTGTCACCAAGATGAACGAGTCTGGCGACAAGGAGGTCATCAAGACCTGGAGCCGTTCCAGCACCATCTATCCTGAGATGGTCGGACACACGATCGCTGTCCACAACGGTCGTCAGCACGTCCCCGTATTCGTCACCGAGTCCATGGTCGGCCACAAGCTCGGAGAGTTCTCTCCGACCCGCACCTTCCGTGGCCACAAGGAAGCATAAGGAGGTCACGACTAAATGAAGCGTATTGAAGTCGAGAACGGCGTCTCCGCTACTGCAAAGTACGTGCGCATGGCTCCTCGCAAGGTTCGTCTGGTCGTCGACCAGATTCGCAACAAGTCCGTGTCCCAGGCTCTGGAGCTTCTCCAGTTCGCCGAGGTCGCAGCTGCAGTGCCCGTCGAGAAGGTCCTGCGCTCTGCCGTCGCGAACGCCGAGAACAACAACAACCTCCGCGCGAACAACCTCTACATCGCCGAGGCCTACGTCGATGAAGGCCCGACGCTGAAGCGCATCCGTCCGCGTGCAAAGGGCTCTGCGTCCCGCATCAACAAGCGCACGAGCCACATCACCATTGTTGTCGCTCCTCGAAAGGAGGCGTAAGGGATGGGCCAGAAAGTACAGCCTACTGGTTTCCGCCTCGGCATCACCGAGAACTGGCGTTCCCGTTGGTACGCTGGCAAGGATTACTCCACCAAGCTTGGCAACGACCTCAAGATCCGCAAGTTCCTCGAGAAGAAGCTCGAGCGCGCAGCCCTGTCCCGCGTCGAGATCGAGCGTGCTGGCGACAAGGTCAAGGTCATCATCTACACCGCCCGTCCGGGCATCGTGATCGGCAAGAAGGGCTCTGAGATCGACGCCCTCCGCACCGAGCTCGAGAAGGTCGCTGGCGTCTCCAAGGGCCAGATCTCTGTCGACGTCGTCGAGATCAAGCGTCCGGAGCTTGACGCCACGCTCGTTGCCCAGTCCATCGCTGAGCAGCTCGAGGGCCGTGTCGCCTTCCGTCGTGCCATGCGCAAGGCAGTCCAGTCTGCCCGCAAGGCCGGCGCAAAGGGCATCCGTATCCAGTGCTCTGGCCGTCTGAACGGCGCAGAGATGGGCCGCCGTGAGTGGTACCGCGAGGGCCGCGTGCCTCTGCACACGCTTCGCGCCAAGATCGACTTCGGCGAGGCCACTGCCCGCACCTCCATGGGTGCCTGCGGCATCAAGGTCTGGATCTACCTCGGCGAGAAGCTTCCGGGACAGCCTGTGCCCAACCCGGCACTCGAGGGCCCGTCGCGTCCGCGCCGCCGCAATAACGAGAGGAGGGGCAACTAATGCTGGCTCCTAAGCGTGTTCTTCACCGCAAGGTTCAGCGTGGCTCCATGAAGGGCCAGGCCAAGGGCAACACCAAGATCTACAACGGCGAGTGGGGTCTCGTGTCCCTCGAGCGTCACTGGATCACCAACCGCCAGATCGAGGCTGCCCGTGTCGCCATCACGCGTTATATGAAGCGTGGCGGCCGCATCTGGATCACCATCTTCCCGGACAAGCCGATCACCAAGCACCCGGCCGAGGCCCGAATGGGTTCCGGCAAGGGCAACCCGGAAGAGTGGGTCGCTGTCGTCAAGCCTGGCCGCATCATGTTCGAGGTCGGCGACGTCGACGAGGCAACCGCCAAGGAGGCTCTGCGTCTTGCGCAGCACAAGCTTCCTATCAAGACCAAGATCGTCAAGCGCGGGGAGGAGTAGAACATGAAGCCGAGTGAAGTCCGCGCACTTTCCGACGAAGAGCTCCAGAAGAAGCTCGAAGACGCTCGTGCCGAGCTCTTCAACCTCCGTTTCCAGATGGCAACGAGCCAGCTGGACAACACGGCACGCGTGACGACCGTCAAGCGTGACATTGCCCGCATCCTTACCGAGATGCGTGCACGCGAGCTCGCAGCCGCAAAGACTGCAGCCGAGAACTAGATCGTAGGAGATACAAATGGCTGATACCGAAGAGAGGAACTCTCGCAAGGTCCGTACCGGCGTCGTCTGCGCTATCTCTGGCGACAAGACGGTTGCTGTCGAGATGACGTACAGGAAGCGTCATCCGAAGTACGGCAAGATGATGACCATCAAGAAGAAGCTTCACTGCCACGACGAGAAGAACGAGTGCGGCCTCGGCGACACCGTCCGCGTCATGGAGACCCGCCCCCTGAGCAAGACCAAGCGCTGGCGTGTCGTGGAGATCGTGGAGCGCGCCAAGTAAGTTTTCTGGTATAAGACATCCCCGTCACGTGCGCTGCACGTGTGGACGCACCTCTGGCGGGGTCTATGTTCGGAGGAACATTCATGATTCAGATGGAGACCATGCTCAACGTCGCCGACAACTCCGGCGCACGTCGAGTCAAGTGCATCAAGGTCATGGGCGGCTCCAAGCGTCGTTACGCAGGCATCGGCGACATCATCAAGGCCGCCGTGCAGGAGGCCACGCCCGGTGGCAACGTGAAGAAGGGTGACATCGTCACCTGCGTTGTTGTCCGCACCGTCAAGGAGACGCGTCGCAAGGACGGCAGCTACATCAAATTCGATCAGAACGCCTGCGTCCTGGTCCAGAAGGACGGCACCCCCGTGGGCACCCGTATCTTCGGGCCGGTTGCGCGTGAGCTCCGCGATCGCAAGTACATGAAGATCGTCTCGCTCGCACCTGAGACGCTGTAAGGAGACGATTAGTCATGGCAAAGATGAATGTGAAGAAGGGCGATCAGGTCCAGATCATCTCTGGCAAGGACCGCGGCAAGCAGGGCGAAGTCCTGCGCGCGTTCCCCTCTGACCGCAAGGTCGTCGTCGAGGGCGTCGCTCTCGTCAAGAAGGCTCAGCGTCCTGACGCTCAGGGCCAGAACGGCGGCTTCGTGACCCGCGAGGCAAAGATCGACGTTTCCAACGTCATGCTTATCTGCCCGTCCTGCGGCAAGCCGACCCGCGTTGGCCATGCCAAGAACGACGAGGGCAAGAAGGTTCGCGTCTGCAAGAAGTGCGGCGCACAGTTCTAAGCCTGCTTCCAGAGTACGCCCAAGCGCTCCGAGCCATACGGTTCGGGGCGCTTTTCTTATAGGCAGAGGGCTCAGGCGGCGCTAGAGTGGATTCATCGAGAGAAAGGGCCACCTATGTCCGATATGCGTATCCTGGTCGTGCTGCCAGTAAGCGAAGAGGAAGCACAAGAGCTCAAAGAGACAGCACCTCAGGCCACCTTCATGTTCAAGGCGCTGGTCAAAGACCCTGAGCGCATTGCAACGACGCCTGAATTCGAGCTCGCGGATGAGGAGATTGCCGCTGCGGATATCATCATCGGCAATGTGCCTGCAGCGCGTCTTTTGGGCGCAGCACGTCTCAAGTGGATCCAGCTCGGGAGTGCCGGTGCCGATGCCTACGCGAAGCCAGGCGTGCTGGGGGAGGATGTGCGCGTCTCGAACTCGGTAGGCTGCTATGGGCCTGCTGTGGCCGAGCACTCCTTTGCGCTTCTGCTATCGCTCATGAAGAAGCTCTATCGGTATGAGGATGACCAGAGAGCGCATGTGTGGGGCGAAGAGGGGAATGTGTCGACGCTTGATGGTGCCTCTGTCCTTGTTATGGGCGCAGGAGATATTGGCGAGCACTTCGCTCGGCTCTGCACTGCCATGGGCGCTACCTGCACCGCCTACAGGAGCCGCGTGCCAGCCGAGCTTTCGGATTCATACCGGGCAGCGTTTGCCCATACCATTGCGGGCAGAGATGCACTCATGGAGGCGCTGCCTTCCTCCCAGGTCGTGGCATCCTTTCTGCCAAGCACGCCCGAGACGAAGGGGCTCGTCGATGAGGAGTTCCTGGCGGCACTCCCGAAGGGCGCCTATCTCGTGAACGCCGGCAGGGGGGACCTCATCGACTATGCAGCGCTCAAAGAAGCGCTTGAGATCGGGGCGCTGGCAGGTGCGGCCATAGATGTCTCGGATCCTGAGCCTCTGCCTGAAGAGAGTCCGCTCTGGGATGTGCCGAACCTCCTCATCACACCGCATGTCGCAGGCTTCTGGCATCTGCCGAAGACGAGGAAGCTCGTGTTCCTGCGTACGAAGGAGAATCTTGCGCACTATCTTGCAGGGGAGAAGCTTGTGCATGAGGTGAAGAGGTAGATTTGTGCCTCCAATTATGAATTCGCTCCATAAGCTGCGATTCTTCTGGCAAACCTCGTGAAGAACTCGTAAGATATCAATTTGTGTCTCTATGCCGGGGAGATTTCTGTCTCGGACATGAGATGCAGCTGGCTCCTGGGTGGACCAGGAGGCGTGAGGACGGAAACCCCACGCTCAAAACCCCAAGATCGAAGGAGTACCTTCATGGCAGACAAGTATGTGCCGCGCCTCAAGGAGAAGTACTACGCAGAGGTGCGTGACGCTCTCCAGAAGCAGTTCAACTACCCCAACCCGATGATGATCCCGAAGTTCGAGAAGATCGTCGTCAACATGGGCGTCGGCGAGGCTGCAACGGACGCCAAGGCAATCGACGGCGCTGTCGCTGACCTCCGCGCCATCACCGGCCAGCAGCCGATGATCACGCACGCACGCAAGTCCATCGCTACGTTCCACCTTCGCCAGGGCCAGGCAATCGGTGCCAAGGTGACCCTGCGCGGCGACCGTATGTGGGAGTTCCTCGATCGCCTGATCGCAACGGCAATCCCCCGCATCCGCGACTTCCGCGGCATCTCCCCGAAGAGCTTCGACGGCCGTGGCAACTTCTCCATGGGCGTCACCGAGCAGCTCATCTTTCCGGAGATCGAGTTCGACAAGATCGACCACACCCGCGGCATGGACATCACCATCGTCACGACCGCTGCGACCGACGAGGAGGGCAAGGCTCTTCTCGACGCCTACCACTTCCCGTTCAAGGCCGAGTAGCATTTTCGTTGGGCACTGAGATGTGCCCTTGAGTTCAGAGACGCGCCCCGGATAAGAGCCGGGGCTGCTCAAGTTAGGAGGATCTGTGGCTAAGACATCGATGATCGTCAAGGCTTCGCGTGAGCCGAAGTACTCTACGCGCACTCAGAACCGCTGCCAGCGTTGTGGGCGTCCCCACTCCGTGTACCGCAAGTTCGGTCTGTGCCGTGTGTGCCTTCGCGAGCTCGCAAGCAAGGGCGAACTTCCTGGCGTCACCAAGGCTAGCTGGTAGGCGAGGGAAGACCACGACGAGGCGCTCGGGCCACGGGCTCGGGTGAACCGGCCGTGCAGTTTCATCACGAACTAAGGAGAAGGATCAATGAAGATTACCGATCCCATTTCGGACATGCTGACGCGTATCCGCAACGCCAACTCGGCAGGCAAGCCGACGGTTTCGATGCCGTCGACGAAGGTGCTTGTCGAGATTGCTCGCGTCATCGCCGAAGAGGGCTACATCGAGGGCTATTCCGTTGAGGACACCAAGCCTCAGAAGACCCTCCATATCACGCTGAAGTACGGCAAGCGCAATGCCCGCGTCATCAAGGGCATCAAGAGCGTTTCCAAGCCGGGCCTGCGCATCTACTCTTCCGCCAAGGATCTTCCGCGTGTCCTGGGTGGCCTCGGCACTGCCGTCATCTCCACCTCCAAGGGCATGATGTGCGACCGCGATGCCAGGAAGCTCGGCATCGGCGGCGAAGTCATCTGCTTCGTCTGGTAAGTCCGCGACAGGAAGAAGAAGGGAGACACAATGTCCCGTATCGGCAAGAAGCCTGTCACGGTTCCAGCAGGTGTCACCGTGACCATCAATGGCAACGAAGTTAAGGTCAAGGGCCCCAAGGGCGAGCTTGACCGTACGTTCTCCGATCTCGTCACCATCTCTCAGGAGGGCGAGGAGATCCTCGTCGCCCGCAACGACGAGACCACCGAGTCCAATGCGCAGCAGGGCCTTACCCGCACGCTCATCCACAACATGGTCGTCGGCGTGTCCGAGGGCTTCGAGAAGAAGCTCGAGCTCACCGGCGTCGGCTATCGTGCACAGCTCAAGGGCAAGGATCTCGACCTTTCCCTCGGCTATTCGCACCCGGTCATCTACGCGTGCCCGGAGAACATCTCCTTCGAGGTTCCCGACAACACCCACATCACGGTGAAGGGCATCTCCAAGGAGCAGGTCGGCCAGGTCGCCGCAGAGGTCCGCGCCAAGCGTCCGCCCGAGCCGTACAAGGGCAAGGGTATCCACTACGAAGGCGAGCACATCCGCAGGAAGCTCGGCAAGGCAGCCAAGTAGTGAGCTAACAAGACCATTACCCCGTCAGGTAATGGCACGACTAAGGAGCAACAATGAACAAGTTCCAGAAGAAGAAGGCTGGTCTCAAGCGCCGCGAACGTCGTGTCCGCTCCAAGATCACTGGCACCGCCGACCGTCCCCGTCTTTCCGTCCACCGCACCAATGCAAACATCTATGCACAGGTGATCGACGACGTCGACGGAAAGACCATCTGCAGCGCTTCTACGCTGAGCCCTGAGTTCCGCGCTACCGGCAAGATCGGCTCCAACAAGGAAGCTGCCGAGTTCGTGGGCAACCTCATTGGCCAGCGCGCCCTCGAGAAGGGCGTCACCGCAGTCAGGTTCGACCGCGGCGGCCGTATCTATCATGGGCGCGTCCAGGCTCTCGCCGATGCTGCCCGCAACGCCGGACTGAAGTTCTAGGAGGAATCAGATGCCACGTGATCGCAAGCGCCAGGAGGAATCCGATCTTCAGGAGCGCGTCATCTTTATTCACCGCGTGTCCAAGACCGTCAAGGGTGGCCGCCGCATGTCCCTGCTCGCTCTCGTAGCAGTGGGCGACGGCAAGGGCAATGTCGGCCTCGGCATCGGCAAGTCCGCCGAGGTTCCCCAGGCCATCTCCAAGGCTGTCGTGGATGCCAAGAAGAACATGTTCCACGTCCCCGTCACTGAGACGGGCACCATCCCTCACGATGTCGAGGGCTACTATGGCGCGGGCCATGTCCTGATCAAGCCTGCTATCGAGGGTACCGGCGTCATCGCCGGCGGCCCCGTCCGTCCGCTCTTCGAGCTTGCAGGCATCACCAACGTCCTGTCCAAGTCTCTCGGCACCTCCAACGCCCTGAATATGGTCAAGGCTGCCGTCGAGGGCCTCAAGTCGCTCGAGATGCCTGCCGACACCGCAGAGCGCCGCGGCATCACGGTCGCTGAGATGTTTGCCGGGAAGGAGAACTAACGATGGCAGAGGAGAAGACTCTTACCGTCAAGCTCGTGCACAGCTCCTACGCCTCAAAGCGCAAGGACATGACGGCCACGTGCCATGCCATGGGCCTTCGCAAGATCGGCGACACGTCTGTGCTGCCTGACAACCCGAGCGTTCGTGGAATGATCTTCAAGGTCAAGCACCTTGTTGAGGTAGAAGAGAACTAGGAGTCATCACATGCAGCTTCACGATCTCCGTCCCGCAGAGGGCTCCAAGAAGTCTCGCAAGCGCATCGGCCGCGGCAATTCTTCCGGCCACGGCACGACGGCGGGACGCGGCACCAAGGGCCAGCTCTCCCGCGCAGGCCGCGGCAAGGGCGCTGGCTTCGAGGGCGGTCAGACGCCGCTCGCCATGCGTCTCCCGAAGCTCGGCGGCTTCATCAACCACAACCGTGTCGAGTATGCACCGGTCAACGTTGCACGCCTCGACGCACTGTTCAACGACGGCGACACCGTCGACTCTGACTCCCTGTATGCCAAGGGCGTCATCAAGCGCAACTACATTCCTGTCAAGGTCCTGGGCGACGGCGAGCTCACCAAGAAGCTCACGGTCAAGGTAGACAAGGTCTCCAAGTCTGCACAGGCCAAGATCGAGGCAGCTGGCGGAAAGGTCGAGGCAGCGTGCTAAAGGGAATTGCGAACGCGTTCCGCGTAGCGGAGCTGCGTAACAAGATCCTTATCACGATTGGCATTCTCGTGCTTTATCGCATCGGGGCCTACATCCCCGTACCGGGCATCCCCTTCCAGGGGATGCTCTCCGCTTATGAAACGGCGGCATCGGGCTCCGGTGCGCTGGCTGTTCTCAACCTCTTCTCGGGCGGTGCCCTTTCCCGTGTTTCCGTCTTCAGCCTGGGCATCATGCCGTACATCACTGCTCAGATCATCATGCAGATGATGCAGGCTGTCGTTCCTTCCCTCGGCGAGATGGCCAAGGAAGGCGAGGCAGGCCAGCGTAGGATCACGCAGTACACGCGCTATCTCACGGTCGTTCTCGCGCTCATCAGCGCAATCGGCTATCTGTTCCTGTTCCAGTCCAGCCTGTATGGCATAACGTTCGCCAACGCCGGCGCGCCGGTGTGGCTCATGGATGTCATCGTCATCTTCACGATGGTTGCAGGCGCCCTCATCATCATGTGGCTCGGCGAAGTCATCACACAGCGTGGCATCGGCAACGGCATGTCGCTGATCATCTTCGCCAACATCATGGCTGGGTTCCCCTCGGCGCTCATCAGCTCCGTGCAGAACTCGACGACGGGCGTCCTCAATACGGTCATCACGATCATCGTGATTCTCGCTGTCATCCCGTTCATCGTCTACATCGAGCGCGGACAGAGGCGCATCACGGTCCAGTATGCCAAGCGCGTCGTCGGCCGCCGCGTCATGGGTGGCCAGTCCACGTATCTGCCTATCAAGGTGAACACGGCGGGCGTCGTGCCCATCATCTTCGCTTCCGCAATCCTTTACCTCCCGGCTCAGATTGCCGTGTTCTTCCCGACGGTCAACTGGATGTCCGTGTTCGCGAATGCGGTCTCATCGGGCTGGCTGAATTGGATCCTCTCTGTGGTCCTCATCGTGTTCTTTGCATACTTCTATACGGCCATGGTCTTCAATCCTGAAGAGACTGCAGACCAGCTGCGCAAGCAGGGCGGCTTCATTCCGGGCGTCCGTCCGGGACAGGCTACGGCCGACTACATCAAGAACGTGATCGACCACATCACGCTGCCTGGTGCCATCTTCATGGCAATCATCGCAGTCGTGCCTTCCATCATCTTTGCCTTCACGAGCAACACTCTCATCCAGGCATTCGGCGGCACGTCCATCCTCATCATGGTCGGCGTGGCAATGGATACCCTGTCTTCCCTTGAGAGCCAGCTCAAGATGCACAACTACGAAGGCTTCTTCAAGTAGACCTCAATAACCTACGGAGCAAGGGAGTTCGCATGAAGATCGTTCTGCTCGGTGGTCCCGGTGCCGGCAAGGGCACGCAGGCCCAGCGTCTTGTTGCTGAATACGGAGTGGCGCACATCTCTACGGGCGACCTGCTCCGTGCTGCCATCAAGAACGGCACAGAGCTCGGCAAGCAGGCCAAGTCCTACATGGACAAGGGCCAGCTCGTTCCCGACGAGCTTGTCGTCAATCTCGTGAAGGAGCGTCTCGCCGACGACGATGCCCAGATGGGCTTCATCCTCGACGGCTTCCCGAGGAATACAGCCCAGGCTGTCGTCCTCGATTCCGAGCTCAAGGACATGGGTCTTGCACTCGATGCAGCTGTCCTCGTCGATGTCGACCCTGATGTCATCGTCAAGCGTCTTTCGTCCCGCCGTACCTGCAAAAACTGCGGCTATACGGCACCGGCTGGCGTCGATGTGTGCCCGCGTTGCGGCGGCGAGATGTACCAGCGCGACGACGACAAGCCTGAGACAATCCAGCGCAGGCTCGATGTCTACCAGACCCAGACGGCACCGCTCATCGAGTACTACAAGGGCCATGGGCTTCTGAAGACCGTGAACGGCGAGCAGGCAGTCGACGATGTCTACAAGGATATGAAGGAACAGCTCGGACTATGCTGAAAATCAAGACGGCAGAAGATATAGCAGCCTACAAGGCAGGGGCAGGAAAGCTCTCCAAGGAGGTTCTGCGCCATGTCGGGCTCATGGTGAAGCCGGGCGTCACGACGCTCGAGCTTGACCGCGCTGCCGAGTCCTATATCCGTGCCCACGGCGGAACTCCTGGCTTCAAGGGCTATGGCGGATTCCCGGCTACGCTCTGCACGTCAGTGAACGAGCAGGTCGTGCACGGCATCCCGTCTCCCACGACGAAGCTCCGCGAGGGCGATATCATCTCCATCGACACTGGTGCCAATGTGGATGGCTGGGCGGGAGACAATGCTTGGACGTTCTACGTCGGCGAGATCTCTGACGAGGTCCGCGGCCTCTGCGAGTGCACGCGTGACTGCCTGAAGGCTGCAATCAAGGAAGCTGTTCCAGGCAACCATCTGGGAGATCTTGGCCATGCGGTGCAGACGCTTGCCGAGTCCAATGGCTACGGCGTCGTCCGCGACTACGTCGGCCACGGCATCGGCCACGATATGCACGAAGATCCGAATGTCCCGAACTGGGGCAAGCCGGGCAGGGGAGTGCTTCTGCAGGTCGGCATGTTCATCGCGATCGAGCCGATGATCACACTCGGCTCTCCGCGCGTTAAGACGCTCAGCAACGGCTGGACGGTCGTCACCCGTGATGGCAAGCCGGCAGCGCACTACGAGAACGTCGTCGCAATCACGGAGGATGGTCCTGTCATCCTCTCCGAGGATGAGACCGGACCCTGGTGCGCCATGTTCGGCGGAGCCGACTACGTCGAGCTCAAGATCGACGAGATCGACGAATCCGATGAAGCTCCCGAAGAGGAGAAGAAGGAAGACGCCGAATAGCGGCTCCGATGAGAGCGGGAACAAGAGGCCCGAGCGCAGATGCGCCCGGGCCTTTCTCCGAAAATTTGTCCTGCTTATGGACATTGCATTGTGCTCTATGCGGAGCAGATATTTTTGCTATGATAATATGCCGCTGTCACTGTGGAAACATCGTGCGAGGAGAAGGTAGACAGGTTGAGTAAGCAAGATGCAATCGAGCTCGAGGGCAAGGTCATCGAACCACTCCCGAATGCCATGTTCAACGTAGAGCTGGAGAATGGCAAGAACATCCTGTGCACCATTTCCGGAAAGATCAGGATGAACTACATCCGCATCCTTCCAGGCGACAAGGTTGTCGTGGAGATTTCTCCGTACGATCTGACACGTGGCAGGATCACCTATCGCTACAAGTAAGCCGGTAATTCACGCCTGCGGCTGGGCGATTACATAGTAAGGGAACAACCGAAAGGAATTGCAATGAAGGTACGTCCTTCGGTAAAGAAGATGTGCGACAAGTGCAAGATCATCCGTCGCCATGGCAAGGTTTACGTCATCTGCGAGAACCCGCGCCACAAGCAGCGCCAGGGCTAAGAGAGGAGCACCAAATTGGCCCGTATTAACGGTGTAGACCTCCCGCGCGAGAAGCGTGTCGAGATCGGACTTACCTATCTTTATGGCATTGGCCGTACGTCCGCTACCAAGATCTGCGCTGAGGTTGGCATTGACCCCAGCACGCGTGTCCGCGACCTCACTGAAGAGGAAGTCGCAAAGATTCGCGATTACATCGATGCTAACTACACGGTCGAGGGTGACCTGCGTCGTGAGCGCAGGCAGAACATCGCCCGCCTGATGGAGATTGGCTGCTACCGTGGCCTCCGTCACCGCAAGGGTCTTCCTGTTCATGGACAGCGTACCCACACGAACGCCCGCACCCGCAAGGGTCCGCGTCGTCAAATCGGTGGCAAGAAGAGGGCCTAGGGAGTAAGACATGCCGCAGAAGAAGAACGTGCGCAACGTCCGCGTCAAGCGCTCTGAGCGCAAGAACATTTCCGTGGGCCAGGCCCACATCAAGAGCACCTTCAACAACACCATCGTCTCCATCTCCGACTCCCAGGGCAACGTGATCTCCTGGCAGTCCGGTGGCACGGTGGGCTTCAAGGGCTCCCGCAAGTCCACTCCGTTCGCTGCTCAGATTGCTGCAGAGGCTGCAGCAAAGGCCGCTATGGAGCACGGTCTGCACAAGGTGACCGTCTTCGTGAAGGGCCCCGGCTCTGGTCGCGAGACGGCAATCCGCTCGCTTCAGGCAGCAGGCCTGGAGGTTTCGGGCATTCAGGACAAGACCCCCATTGCGCACAACGGTTGCCGTCCGCGCAAGCGTCGTCGCAACTAAGGAAGGACAGTAGCTATGGCAGTTGATAGGACCCCTGTCCTTAAGAGATGCCGCCAGCTCGGCATCGAGCCCGCTGTGATGGGCATCAACAAGAAGTCTAATCGTCAGCCGAAGCAGCGCCGTCGTCAGGAATCCGAGTACGGCCAGCAGCTCCGCGAGAAGCAGAAGGCCAAGTTTATCTACGGCGTGCTCGAGAAGCAGTTCCGTGGATACTACGACAAGGCCAAGAAGCTCGAGGGCGTTACGGGCGATAACCTCATGATCCTGCTTGAGACCCGTCTCGACAATGTCGTGTTCCGTCTCGGCTTCGCCCGTACGCGCAAGGAGGCCCGTCAGACCGTCCGTCACGGCCACATCACCGTGAACGGCAAGCGTGTCGACATCCCGTCCTACCGCGTCAAGGCCGGCGACGTCGTCGCTGTCGCTCCGAAGGCAAAGGAGCTCCTCCCGATCAAGGAGTCCCTCATCTCCTCCGAGCATATGGCCGTTCCCTCCTGGCTTGAGGTCGACATCGAGAAGCTTCAGGGCACCGTGCTCCAGCTCCCGACGCGCGATCAGATCGATCTTGACATCGACGCACAGCTGATCGTCGAGCTCTACTCCAAGTAACAGGAACGGTTGGAGGTTTACATGTCCGAATTCATCCGGCCGAATGTGTCGGTAGAAGAGGTCAACGACAGGGTCGCACGCGTGACCGCCGAGCCGCTCGAGCGTGGCTACGGCGATACGCTTGGCAACTCCCTGCGCCGCGTGCTGCTCTCCTCCCTCGAGGGCGCAGCCGTCGAGGCCATCCAGATCGATGGGGTGCAGCACGAGTTCACGACTGTCGAGGGCGTCTATGAGGACGTCACCGATATCGTTCTGAATGTGAAGGGCCTTGTGTTCCGCTCCATGGACACGGGCGACAAGGGCACGGCAACCATCTCCGTCGACGGCCCCATGACCGTCACGGGCGGCGACTTCAAGGTTCCCGCTGAGTTCGAGCTCGTCAATCCCGACCATGTCATCTGCACGCTCGGCGAGGGCGCACACCTCACCATGCAGATGCGCATCGGGTGCGGCCGTGGCTATGTCTCCGGCGAGGACAACGAGCGTGACGATGATCCTATCGGAATCATCCACGTCGACTCGCTCTATTCGCCGGTGCGCCGCTGCGCCAAGGTCGTCGAGCCGTGCCGTGTCGGCCAGCGTACGGACTATGACCGTCTCATCCTCGAGGTTGAGACCGATGGCTCCGTCACGCCGCGCGATGCTGTCGTCGAGGCCGCGAACATCATCAACCAGCACATGAGCGCCTTCATGGGTCTGGCTGAGGAGGCAGAGCCGCAGGAGGACACCTCCATCTTCGCAGTCAACACTGAAGACGACAATACGGAGCTCGACAAGAAGATTGAGGACATGGACCTCTCCGTCCGTTCCTACAATTGCCTGAAGCGCGCTGGCATCCACTCGGTCCGCCAGCTCGTCGAGTTCTCCGAGAACGATCTTCTGAACATCCGCAACTTCGGCGTCAAGTCCATCGAGGAAGTCAAGGACAAGCTCGAGTCCATGGGGCTCGGACTCAAGCCTTAAAGACGCCGCGTCTTCAATAGGAGCAATAAGACCATGAGACACAACAAGAAGCATGGCATGAAGCTCGGAACTGATGCGAGCCATACCAAGGCCATGAAGAAGAGCCTCACCAGCGCTCTGCTTGCCAATGACCGCATCAAGACCACGCAGCCGCGTGCCAAGGCCATCCGCACGGACGTTGACCGTGTCATCACCTGGGCCAAGAAGGGCGATCTGCACTCCCGCCGTCTCGCTATCGCGAAGCTCGGCGACAAGGAGCTCGTCCGCGAGGTCTTCGAGAAGGCCGCACAGGGCATGTGGGAAGGCCGCAACGGCGGCTACACCCGCATCATGAAGCTTGGCCGCCGCAAGGGCGACAACGCCGAGATCGTCATCATCGAGCTTGTCACCGAGCCGGTCCAGCCGAAGGCCAAGAAGGCAGACTCCGTCAAGCCAGTCGCTGCTGCCGAGGCTGAGAAGCCGGCAGAGGTCGAAGAGGCACCTGCTGAGGCTGCCGCCGAGGAGACCCCTGCAGAGTAGCATCTGCTGTATAGGAGCACATGTGAGAGAGGTCCTGGGAAACCAGGGCCTCTCTTCTGTTATAGAGGAGTTGTGTCCATGCGGGCAAATGCTACTGCGAGACTGGGAATATGTTGCATAGATACAGGCATATGCTAGTATGGAGCGGCAATGCACAGGGACCTGTGAATATATGAGCAGCAGCTCAGATAGGGTGTCTCGGATACGAACAAGGGATTTGACGCTCGGAAGGATTGCATGTTGGTGAGCCAGGAAATGGACAAGGCAGAGGGAGCGACGCTTGTCGTGAAGATCGGCTACCGCGGAGCGGGCTTTGTCGGCTATGCAGCACAGCCCGGCAAGCGGAGCGTCGAAGGCGAGATGGAGCATGCCCTCTCGACCTATCTGAGGCGTCCTGTGGAGCTCTCCTGCGCTGGCAGGACCGATGCTGGGGTGCACGCCCTCGCGCAGCATGTGAGCCTCCCTGTGACGCCTGAGGAGTGCTCTCTCGAGGGCCGGAGACTCGCTCGTGGCCTCTCAGCGCTGACGCCTGATGACATATCCATAAGAGGACTCTACCGCGCTCCCGCGGGCTTCTCGGCGCGCTTCGATGCCCAGTCGCGCACCTACCGCTATCGCATCGCAGACGGAAACGCACGCCCGGTCCTTGCCTGGGACCATGCCTGGTGGGTGAGGTCCGAGATCGACGCCGAGGCAATGGATGAAGCGGCGCAGGCTCTCGTCGGCGAACATGAGTTCATGAGCTTCTGCAAGGCAGACTCGGCCGAGCTTCTGCATGAGCAGGGCCTTTCGACCTCAAGGTGCCTCACGTCCATCCATTGCCGGCGCGTTATGGAGGCAGGAGAGGAGCTTGTGATCGTCGAGGTCACGGGAAATGCGTTCCTCCACAACATGGTGCGCATCATCGTCGGCACGCTCGTCGAGGTTGGACGGGGCCACAGACCTGCTTCCTGGGTGGCAGAGGCGCTTTCCGCCCACGACAGACGTGCTGCGGGCCCCACAGCACCTGCGCAAGGACTCACATTCGCAGACGTCGCCTACAAGCCAGGCACGCTTGCTCTCTGGAGGTAGAACACGTGGATTTCTTTCTCGATGTACTCATAGACTCTTTCTGGGACACGCTCGAGCTCGTGCCCTTCCTTTTCCTTACCTATCTTGCAATGGAAGCGCTCGAGCATGGAGCGGCCGGAAAGACGGAGAAGGTCGTGCGCGAGGCGGGCAAGGCGGGCCCTGCCGTCGGAGCCCTTCTGGGTGTCCTTCCGCAGTGCGGGTTCTCTGCCATGGCCGCAACGCTCTATGCGGGCCGCGTCGTCACGGCAGGCACGCTTGTCGCTGTCATCCTTGCCACCTCCGATGAGATGCTGCCGGTATTTCTGGCCCACCAGGAGGCGCCGGCCCGCATGCTTGCAATCCTTCTGATCAAGATCGTCTGCGGCATGGTTCTGGGCTTTGCGGTGGATGCCGTGCTCCGTCTCCTGCACCGCGCAGGGGATGGCCATGCACATATCCATGAGCTGTGCGAGCGAGAGCACTGCGAATGCGACGAGTGCAAGGAGGAAGAGCCATCTGATGCTCCCGTACATGAGCACCATCACCACCATCACGAGGACGGGCACCATGGCAGGCTCTGGCACATCACCCGCTCAGCGCTCATCCATACTGCGCAGGTGACGGCCTTCATCTTCCTCATCACATTCCTCTTCGGCCTCATGATTGAAGGCGTGGGTTCCGATGCTCTGGCACAGATCCTTGCGGACCATCCGGTGCGTGCCATCTTCCTCTCTGCCCTTGTCGGCATGATTCCGAACTGCGGCGCCTCCGTCACAATCTCGGAGCTCTTCCTCGATGGGACCCTGTCGACCCCTGCGATGCTTGCCGGGCTTCTCTCCGCTGGCGGCGTCGGCTTGCTTGTTCTCTCCCGCACGAATGCCAATATGAGGCAGAATATAGCCATTGCTGCATTCATCTACGTGGCGGGCGTTGCCCTTGGCCTTCTTGCGGCCATGCTTGGTATCGTTATCTAGCAGGTGCCGCGGCACGCCCAATGTGCGAAAGGGGTTCTCATGGCCAGACAGCGCGAGAGGTTCGAACGTACCGATGTACCACAGCCCAGCCATACGCGTACCGTCGTCTCGGCGGTCGTCGTCGTAGTGGTCTTTGCTGCCCTCTTCATATCCCTTTCGATGTTCTGGAACAAGGCCTACAGCTACTCCACGTACAATGACTCGACGCTCGAGGATGTCGTGGACGAGCAGGAGACGCCCGCTGCGGTGGCAGGCGCCACGAAGTCTGCTGACGACTTCACGACCTCGCTCTATCTGACGACAGGAGAAGACGGAGCGACGCTCGTGGATGCCCGTATCGTTGCGCTCGATGACACGACAGGAAAGGCCACGGTGGCAGAGCTTCCGCTCGACCTCTCCGTCACGACCGAGGCGGGCACGCTCACGCTCTCTGCCCTCATCGCACAGTCGGGCGGCGCTGCCTGCGTCGTGCCGGTATCGACGGCATCAGGCATTGCCTTCGACCATGTCTTCGTCTGCCAGGAGAGCTTCTGGTCCGCACTTACCGCCTATGCTGAGAGCGGAGCGGACTCTGCCCTGACCGATATGCGCAAGGCTGCCACATCCGACCTCTCGAACCGCAAGGTCGATGATTACTACAAGGAGCTTGCGGCATCCGGCATCGATGCTGCCATCGCCGTCCCTGCAGCCTATCCGATCTATGCAGGCGATGCCGGAAGCACAATCGATGCGGCGCAGCTCAACATCGTGCTCGGGCTCTACGTCGTTGCCTAGCAGCTCTTCCAGAGGCACTCCATCAGAGGCCATCTGCCTTCGGGTGGATGGCCTCTGTCTTTGCCGCTATGCATCACGCAACTTGCGGCCATGCGATCCTTTCCTGCATAAAAACTTGCATATTTCCGGCATTTGGTACCTCTTTGCCTGTGGACGGTTAAGCCGCTTTGAAAAATGTAGGTGTGTTGAACGTTCTGTACGTATTGCGTAGGGCCGCTTTGGCCGTCACGGGTAGGGAAAGAGAAACTGGTAGTGTGTCAAATTGCTGGGGGGCAGCATATCTGCCCCCACCTGGCATCGGCAGAAAGGGCAGGAAAAAGCGAAATGGCAGGGTATGGCCACAGACACCCCTCGGTGACCGTCATCGTGCGGGCGCATGATGCTGCCGCCACCCTGAACCGTGCCCTTAACTGCCTGGCCGCCCAGACCCAGAGGGGCCTTCAGGTGCTCGTCGTCGATGCTGCGTCCACCGACGAGGCGAAGCGCATGCTCGCTACCGCAGAAGAGCGCGATGCGATGCTCGAATGCCTCCATATCGATTCCGAGAGCGCCTCCGACTGCTTCAATCTGGGTCTCGAGCGTGCCGAAGGTACCTACGCCTTCCTCATGGATGCAACGGATACGCTCGCGCCACGTACGCTCGAAGAGCTCTACGAGGTGGCAGAAGAGGGATCGCTCGATCTGGCCATGGCGGCAGTCGCGAACAATGCGCGCCAGGTGGCAGTGGATGGCCCCTCTCCTTATGTCTATGCAGACGACGATGCCTTCCATGCAGAGGCATGGAAGTACTTCGATGCCGGGCTTCTGCCGTTCCCGTGCGGCAAGCTCTTCCGCATGGACCGGGTGCGCAAGTCGGGCGCCAAGTTTGCCTCCGATGGGGGAACGGCATTCATGGCAGCATTCCTTATGGATGTGCATGGTGTCGCCTATGTGCGCGATGCCATCTACAATGCCGGCGACTTCTGCCTCTCCGCCTCGCTTGCCTGGGACCTCTCCCATTGCTGGACGGACGAGCACGAGCAGGATCTTCTGGACAACCTCTTTGCCCATTGGGGCATGGACGAGGACTCCCAGACGTGCAGGATGCTCCAGCGCCGCTATGTCACGAATGTCATCACCACGATCGTCAGCACGTGCAGCCCTGCCTGCGACCTCTCGGAGGACGAGAAGCGGGCACACGTCGAGCGGGTCATCACAAGCGACAAGACGCAGAAGATTGCCTCAGAGGCTGCACCCTGGTCGGGTGTCGTCCGTGCCATGCTCATGCCGATCCGCCGCAAGGATGTCGATCTTGCAATGGGCGAGGGGCGCATCATCTCCTGGATCTCCCGCCATACCACAACCCTGGGCTCGCAGCTCTTCAGCTGAGGCGTCATCCTCAGGGATGAGATAGAAATCGGTTTAAGCTTGCCTTCATATACAGGTTTGCAAGACCGCTCGCCGTTTTTTACCAAAATGATATAAATGAATATTTGTCATCCTGCCATAGCGTGGCAGTCATGGACATAATCCGAACTATCAGTGCAAACTATTTTCAGATATATAAAATACTTAATGCGAACTGCATGAAATAGCGTCTTGATGCATGCAAATCGCTCATCTCATACTTCGGGACGATGCGCACCCTGCCAAAAGTCGGCTATATAACGTACATGTGGCACAGAACTGGCACAGCTCTTACATAGCTGCTCGACAATTCTTGAAGCACTATGCATATCGGTGCCAGTGATAGGCCATTTGACACAGGAGCTGAATGGAAGGGGCTTGGCTATGTCAAAGAAGCACAAGAAGTCAGACAAGAAGGGCAACGTCTTCGACCCGAAGAGTCCGGCCAGCAAGGCGCTTGCCATCGCGCTTTCTGGCGCCATGGTGACAGCAGGAACGCCGCTGCCGGTCTTCGCGGCAGAGAACCAGAGCGTGTCTCAGCCTTCTGAGCCTGATGCCACATCTGCCGACGAGACGAGCTCTCAGGCTGCAGCAGCCCAGGAGACGGCTGCCACGACGACTCAGGAGAGTGCATCTGCTGCATCTACGTCTTCGACGACGGCTGCGGAAGAGGCGCCTGCAGCAGCTGCCACGACCGAAGAGACGGCTCCTGCTGCACGGGAGAGTGCAGCCGAGACGAGCGCGTCTGCCACGACGGCCGAGACGCCCGCTGCTGCCTCTACGGCCACCACGGCCACAGCAGAGGGGACTGCTGCCTCTGAGGACACGATGCCTGCCCAGGAGCTCGAGGAGAGCGTGGCAGTCGGCACTGACACCGTCGCAGTCCATGTGTCTGCGCCTGAAGGTGCGCTTCCGAAGGACGCAAAGCTCGTCCTCGAGACGGTCGATGCAGAAGATCTCGCAGATACGTTCGAAAGCGTCGCTTCTGCCTCCAGAAACGAGGTCTCTGCCCTCAAAGCGGTGCGCGTAAGCTATGTGTCCGCCGATGGAAGCGCTGTCACGCCTGCCGCTGCAGTCGAGATTACGCTCACGGATGCAGATCCTTCGACGGATGCAACGACGCTGTGGAGCATGGTGTCAGAGACAGCAGCGCCTGTGAAGGAGGAGACGGCCACGGCTGGCAAGGCCACGGCAACCTCTTCTGCGGCATCTTCGATCTATGTGCTCGAGAGCGAGAAGGCTGCTCCTGCAGCAGCGGATGATTCGAACGCATCTGACAGCGCTTCTTCTGACGATGCTTCTGCTGCCAATGCGGCATCCAGCACGGACGAGGCCACTTCGACCGAAGAAGTCACGAAGGATGAATCCTCTGCCACAGAGGAGACCTCCGAGAGCGAAGAAGCGGCAGGCGCCGAGGAGAGCTCCAGCACGGATACGGCTGAGACCAGCACGACGCTCGTCTCCGCTCTCTCGATTAATTCGCTGCTCGGCGTCAGCAAGGCGGCTGCAGCGACGTCTGCGACGGTCACGTTCGTGAACGACAACGACGGCACCACGACGACCGGGACCCTTGAAGCAGGCAACATCGCCGCGAATGCAGCTGCGTCCGGCATTATTCCTGCTGGCTACGCATTTGACCATGCATCCATCTACAACACCGATGTCGTCTCGTTCTCCATCGCTTCTGACGGAACACTCCTTGCTATGACCGCTGATGGCTCCATCGCGCAGATCGAGGCAGCGAAGGCAACGGATCTCCAGGTCCACTACCGTGGTTCCTACGCCATTACCTACAAGTACACGATTGACGGCAAGGAGGCCACGGCAGCCGATGCCGGCTCGCTCGTCGGTCCTTCCGGTGTGACTCCCAATGGCACCGCGAACATCACCTTCACGCCTGCTACGGGCCTTTCGGTCGACAGCGTCACCTCGGATAGCGGCACCATCACGTCCACCAGCAACGGCTACACCCTGAGCGGCGTCACCGGCGCCACGACCGTGACCGTGAACCTCTCGAGCCAGCATACGCTGACATTTGCAAACTCCTCCAACACCTATCTGACCTACGGCGATACGAGGCTGAATTCCAAGAACGGCGGCAGCCTCAGCTACACGACGGGCAGCTCCGTCAGCTTCCAGCTGGATAGGTACGACCAGTGGTCCTCCAACCCGAAGGTGCTGAACAAGCTGACCATCACGCTGGCTTCCGACGAAGTCATGGCCAACATTCCACCTACCAATGGCACCGCCACCACGACGCTCTCCGATGGCACGACCATCACGGTCACGAGGAGCGGCTCCCCTTCGGCTCCGAGTTATCTGGTCACCATCGCGGCTGCCTCGGGCAAGAATGTCTACGGCAACATCTCGGTGAGCACGAACTACAAGGACCAGGCCACCTCCGAGGTCTGGGTCAACCAGCTCGTCGGCGTCGATTATGTGACGTCCAACGGCGGCACGGCCAACCATGTGGATGGCAACAAGCTCTATCCGGGCATCTTCGACTTCTATGTCAGGAACACCAGATATAGCTCGACGTTCACGTTCACTGTCAAGGACGGCTACACGCTGAGCGCGTCTGGCGTGACCATCACCGCGCGCGATCAGAATGGCAACCTGCTGACGAATACGAGCGGTCACTGGTCGCTGAAACCGAACGGCAACGGCTCCTACACCATCACCATCGGCGCCGATGCGAGAAGCTGGAAGCCGAAGGACATCCGCATCTCCATCGTCGCGACGCCTGATGCCACGACGACCTATACGACGAGCTACGACGACGCAGCTGCCTCTGGTTCGTATAGCTACAACGGCTCCTTCACCATCCCTGAGTGCACAACCACAAAGCAGGGCCAGCACTTCACGGGCTGGGTGCTCGAGGGCGACACGTCCGGCAAGGTCTACAAGCCAGGCGACACCTTCACCATCAATGACAGCAACGTTGCCTACGCGTCCAATGGCAACTTCCACTTCGTGAGCCAGTGGACCCAGAACGGCGAAGCCAACGTCACGGTGAATGTCAAGCTGCACAATGCAGATGGCACCACAACCAATGCAGGCTCCGCTACGGCTGTCGTCGCTATCGGCGCAGCAGCGCGCATCGACCAGTCCCAGGTCGAGGCAATTGTCGCCAAGGCCGCAGGCTCCGGCTGGGCCAGCACCTATGAGCCGCTGGACGACGGCCAGTTCAGTGTCAGCTCCGCTGCCGATGGCCAGACCATCACGATCGTCTACTGCGCAAAGATCAACCTGGTCAACGCAGACTCCATCGACACCACCTACAACGGCCAGGCCCATACGCTCAGCGCCTCGGCTTCCGTCTCTGGCGCAACGATCGAGTACTCCACCGATAACGGAAAGACGTGGTCGACGACCGCACCGAGTCGCACCGACGCGGGCACCACGAGCAACATCAGCGTCCGTGCTTCCAAGGACGGCTACAAGACCGTCCAGAAGGATGGCCTTGCCATCCACGTGAAGCGGGCACCGGTCACGGTGAAGGCCAACAACACTTCGAAGAAGTACGGCGAGAAGGATCCGTCCTTCACTGCTACGGTCACGGGCCTCGTGAACGGCGAATCCGAGTCGCTCATCAAGTACGAGCTGACCCGCGAGCAGGGCGAGGAAGCCGGCAAGACTTACGCCATCACCCCGTCTGGCGAGGCCAGCCAGGGCAACTACAGCGTGAGCTTCGTGCCTGGCACCCTCACCATTACGGCTGCTGACATTACGGATCAGTCCCGCTTCGAGGTCTCGACTCCTTCTAACGTTACCTACAATGGCAAGGATCAGAAGCAAGGCATCACGGTCAAGGACACCAAGACCGGCGCAACGCTGGCTGAGGGCACCGACTATGAGCTCTCCTACAGCGGCGATACCACCAACGTGGGTACCGTCACGGTCACCGTCAACGGCACCGGCAACTATTCCGGCACCGTGGCGCAGACCTACCAGATCACGCCCGCCACGCTGACGGTCACGACGCCTGATGCCACCAAGGCCTACGACGGCACAGCGCTGACGAAGTCTGATAGCGCTACCTACAAAGGCCTCCAGAACGGCGAGACGGTCGACTTCAAGGTGACTGGCTCCCAGACCGAGGTCGGCAGCTCGAAGAACACCTACGAGCTCAACTGGACCGGCACGGCAAAGCAGTCCAACTATAACGTGGTCGATAGCCTTGGCACTCTTGAGGTGACCAAGAACTCCGCGACGGTGACCTTCACCGCTGGCAGCGCATCGAAGGCGTATGACGGCACTGCTCTGACGTCTGCTGGCGTAACTGAGACCGGCTTGCCTGATGGCCTGACCTACCAAGCCACCGCATCTGGCACCATCACTGATGCCGGCTCTGTTGCCAACAAGGTCGCTACGTACAAGATTCTCGATGCCTCCGGCAACGACGTGACCGCCAACTTTACGGACATCCAGACCACGAATGGCACCCTTACGGTGTCACCGCGTCAGGTCACGCTGACCTCTGCGTCTGACTCCAAGACCTATGACGGCAAGCCTCTGATTAACCACACTGTGACTCCTAGCGGAGATGGCTTCGTCGAGGGCGAGGGCGCAACGTACGACGTGACCGGCACCATCACGAACGCCGGCTTCGTGAAGAACGCCTTCACGTACAAGCTCAACGACAACACGAAGGCCACAAACTACAACATCACGACGGCTGAGGGCACGCTGACCGTGAACCAGGCCGAGGAGGCTACCGTCCATGTGACGGGCGAGTCCGGCTCGTTCACATACGATGGCACCCAGAAGTCCGTCGAAGGCTGGACCTCTGACGCCGCTTCTGTTGACAGCTCCATCAGCGTCAGCCTGAACGGCGGCCAGAGCGCCGTTGCGCAGGGTACGGACGTGGGCACCTACTCCATGGGCCTGACCTCGAGCAAGTTCACGGCGACCAGCCCGAACTTCAAGAAGGTCTATGTCGAGGTCACTGATGGCACCCTAACCATCACAGCAGCTACCATGCCTGCCACGGTCACGGGCGAGAGCCAGACCATCACCTATGATGGCCAGGAGCATGAGCTCACCGGGTATACGACCACTGGCCTGCTTTCTGGCCAGACGCTTGGTGGCCTCGCGTACTCCGCCAAGGGTACGAACGCAGGCAGCTACGATGGCGCGTTCAGCGGCACTGCAAAGGTCACCGATGCAGCTGGCACCGACCAGACGCAGAACTACGTCGTGAAGACGGTCACCGGCACCTTGACCATCGAGGCTGCTGGCATCAATGACAGCACGCGCTTCCAGGTGACCGCTCCTGAGGATGTCACCTACAACGGACAGTCCCAGCAGCAGAAGCCGACGGTCCACGACGCCACGACCGGCAAGGACCTCGTGGAGGGCACGGACTACACGCTCTCCTACAGCGACGACACCACCAACGTGGGCACCGTCAACGTCACCATCACCGGCAAGGGCAACTACTCCGGCTCCGTCGACACGGCCTACCAGATCAAGCAGGCCGAGGTCGTCGTGAAGGCGGCAGACGCCTCCAAGAACTACGGCGAGAAGGATCCGTCCTTCACTGCCACGGTCACGGGCCTCGTGAACAACGAGTCCGAGTCGCTCATCAGCTACAGCCTGACCCGCGATGAGGGCGAGGCCAAGGGCACCTACGCCATCAAGGCCTCTGGTGACGCCAGCCAGGGCAACTACAGCGTGACGTATCAGGACGGCACGCTCACGATCAACGCCGCCGAGATCAACCCCGACACGCCTGATCCGAACCAGCCGGACAACCCTGACGCCAAGCGCTTCACCATCAGCGAGCCGGCTGACACCGTGTACAACGGCCTCTCCCAGGAAGAGGAGATCACCGTCCGCGACGCAGCGACGGGCAAGGACCTCGAGCTCGGCACCGACTACACGCTGGCCTACAGCGGCGACACCACCAACGTCGGCACCGTCACGGTCACCGTCAACGGCACCGGCAACTACTCCGGCACCGTGGCGCAGACCTACCAGATCACGCCCGCCACGCTGACGGTCACGACGCCAAGCGACACGAAGTCCTACGACGGCACGCCTCTGACCGCTCAGGGCACCATCACCGGCTTCGTCAACGGCGAGCGTGCTGAGTTCCAGACCACCGGCTCGCAGACCGCAGTCGGCAGCTCGCAGAACACCTATGAGCTCAAGTGGACCGGCACGGCACAGCAGAAGAACTACACGGTCAATGAAAATCTCGGCACCCTTACGGTGACCGCAGGCAACATCGCGGACGAGGACGCCTTCACGGTGAGCCAGCCTGCAGACGTCACCTACAACGGCGAGTCCCAGCAGCAGCCTGTCACCGTCAGCTTCAAGGATGGTGGCGCCGTCAGCACTGATGACTACACTGTCAGCTACAGCGAGGACACCGTCAATGCTGGCAAGGTCACGGTGACCATCACCGGCCAGGGTAACCTCTCCGGCCAAGTCACGCGCGAGTACCAGATCCTGCCGAAGGGCTACACGGTCACGACCGAGGGCGCTTCGAAGACCTATGACGGCACGCCTCTTACCGCCACGGGCCATGTCGACGGCATCCTGCCCAACGAGACCTACACCTTCGTGGTCACGGGCTCGCAGACCAATGTCGGCAAGTCGACCAACAGCTACACGCTGACCTTCGGCGACGGCGTCTCCCGTGTCGTCAAGGCTCGTGCCCTGTTCGCTGCGGCAACCACGCCTTCCAAGTCCTCCAACTACAAGCTGGATCAGGAGAATCTCGGAACTCTCGAGGTGACTGCTGCCAACATCAATCCGGACGACCCGACGAACCCTGATGCCAAGCGCTTCACCATCACTGCTCCTGAGGATGTCATCTACAACGGCACCTCGCAGCAGCAGAAGCCGACGGTCCACGACTCCGCTACCGGCAAGGACCTCGTCGAGGGCACGGACTACACGCTCTCCTACAGCGAGGACACCACCAATGTGGGCACTGTCACGGTGACGATTAAGGGCATCGGCAACTACGCGGGCTCCGTCGAGACGACCTACCAGATCAAGCAGGCACCTGTCACGGTGACCGCAAATGATGCCTCCAAGAGCTACGGAACCGCAGACCCGACCTTCTCGGCCAAGGTTGACGGTCTCGTGAATGGCGAGTCCGAGTCGCTCATCACCTACGAGCTGACCCGCGAGCCTGGCGAGAATGCTGGCACCTACACGATCAGCGCCACTGGTGAGTCCAGCCAGGGCAACTACAGCGTGACGTACAAGACCGGCACCTTGACCATCGAGGCTGCTGGCATCAATGACAGCACGCGCTTCCAGGTGACCGCTCCTGAGGATGTCACCTACAACGGACAGTCCCAGCAGCAGAAGCCGACGGTCCACGACG
>NZ_JAZGJP010000008.1:0-117772 GCF_036408795.1 Olsenella kribbiana | reverse complement strand
TCGCTCACGTCTGTCTTCCGATCTCTTCGATCGCAGTATCCGGTTTTCAAGGTTCGCTGCGCTGTCTGCGTCCCGCTCGGTGCGGGGTGCCTCAGCGCGAGAAGAAACTTTACACGGCTCCGCTCCCCTGCAATGCGGGAAAGTGGGGCTTCACATCTTCTACACAATTAATACGAAAGCACCCATTCTTGAACCGTGAAGTCTATGGAATTGTACCGAGCCTTTGCAGACTCCTAACAGGCCTCCCAGTCGAACGGCAACTTTTCTGGGGTAAGCGGTATGCTCATGCTGCAGTTTAAGAGTTCTGGCCTGCTTTTATCTGCTTTCAATCAGCCCGCTGCAAGACTTCGCTCTGTCGCTTGCATGTCACCATCGTCTGTGAGTGGCGGCTCTTTCCTCCTGCCCGCTCGACGTGCCAGCCCTCTTCTCCACATAGACATGCGCCAGGGTGCCGGCATTCAATCTGCCGGCACCCTGGCTCACAAAGGTTCTGTCTGTCTTTATAGGCCTGGCCTACCAGGTCAGCCTCTTCATGGAAGCGCTGATGGCATACTGCCGCAGCCTCGATGTGGCATTGCAGTGCAGATGCTCCGATATCGCTATCGCAAGCCTCAGCAGCCACCATTGGAAATCAGCCTTCATGGCGAGATCCGTCCTTTCCTGCTGCAGCAGAGACCCCTATCTCGAACGGGAAGGTCCCCGCGCGGTTGAACGCCGAGATGAACATGCGTATTGCGTTTGAGGGTGTCGTCCCGATCCGCTCGGTCGCTGCGAAGAAGCTCTCCTTCTCCTCAGGCAGTACCTTCGCGACGATCGGGGTCATCTTTTCTGCCACGCTTCCCCCGTGCTGCGATTCTGGTATGACTTCGTATTCCTTAGTATTACTTCATAGAGAATGATAGCAGACGCCAGATGGGCACCTTCGACAATTTGGAAATATCGGCAGGGCGCAGCAATGCGTGCGCTAGGCTCATACTGTGAGAGAAGCTGAAGAAAGGGAAAGCATGGGAATTCTGGCAAGCATCAAGAAGCTGGTCCATGGACCTGAAGAGGAACCGTTCGCTGTTCCTGAAGGACCCTGTGCCCTCAAGATCCAGGTCATCGACGAGAAATGCGCAGCAAAGATTGCTGGCAGGACCACGCTTCTCGTCTCCACGAAGCCGCAGCGCATGAAGGACACGAAGAAGGGCACGACGATCGACTCCGGCGAATTCCAGGGATTCCCTGCCCGTCTCGGCAAATGCGCCTTCGCAATCGTGCCGACCGAGCCTGTCGCCACCCTGCTCACGAGAGAGCCCTCGCTATCTGTTGTCTGCGAGCGCAGGGGTGATGGGCTCTGCATCCTCGTGCCAGGCAATCCCTGGTTCGAGGCTGCATCCGCCGGCATCGAGAGCCTCCCTGCCGATGTCGATGTCATCCGTGCCTATATTGCAGACAAGGACTGGCAGGGCCTTGGCGGCGGCACGAAGCCGATCGAGCCGCTCGACGTAGAGATCGTAGGCGGCGCACATGATGCGGCAGGCGGCCAGCTCATGAACTTCTATGCCGGAGACCACCTCGTTGCGACGCTTCCGAACAAGAGCTACTCGTTCCAGAAGATCCGGAGGAAATATCCGGACCACCTGCTTGCAGCAACCGCAGAAGAGCTCGAAGAGGACCATCGCGGCTCCCGCTACTGCATCAATGTCTTTGTCTCGTAGCCTGCGCAGTGCAGCCATCTTCCATCTTTTTGCTAGAATGCCTACGTTGCGTAGGCATGCTCCCTTCCAGGAGCCAAGCTACGAGGAGTCTTGCTATGGAGTCCGGAATGCCCGACATGAAGAAGCGCTATATCACTGAAGAGGGCACGATCAGGACGCTCGAAGAGATCATGAGGCTCTGCTCGCAGGCAGGGAATCAGGCTGACGACCCTGCGCTTGCGCTCTGGTGCTTCGGAGCACATCCCGAAGACGGTATCGAGGACCCTGCAATCGACACAGCAGAATTCCGGGCCTGAGATTTCCGGATAGAACGAATGAAGGCCGGCACGCTCGATGCGTACCGGCCTTCTGCATGCCTCTTTGTTCTTGTTTGTTCAGTCAGCAGCCCAGAACGTGGCTCCCGTACCATCGAACGTCAGATGGCGGCCGAGATACAGCTCGGCAAAGGTGCGTGCACGGCCAAGCGACTCCTCTCGGGGAGCCTCTGCGTCGGTGAGCTCCAGACGGAAGGTCTGTCCGCCGCAAGCGTCGTGCATATGCACCGTGACCGGAATGCCAGCTTCGATGAGCGCACGCTTGAGTCCGATGATCTGCTGCATGCCAATAGGACGTACCATGTCTCCCCCAAAAGATCTAGAAGGCGCCTCCGCCTCCGCCACCGCCGAATCCTCCTCCGCCTCCGCCGGAGAAGCCGCCGCCGAACCCGCCGCCCGAGGACTCCATGCTCTTCGCAAGGGCTGCGGTGCTCACTGAGTGGGCCGACTCGACGCTCTTGCCGAAGGCATCCATCGGCGTGCTGTAATGGCCAGGGCCCCAGAATGCATACCAGTACCACGGAGAATACGGGTCTGCCGAAAGCGTCTCATAGAGCTCGGGGGCTGCAACCTTGAGCTGGGCGATGACCTTCTCGGACACGCCGAGCACGACCGCCATCACGAGCAGGCGGTTCCAGAGCACCACATCCTGGGGCACAGCCTCCTTGAGACGGGTGAAATCGAGAAGCCAGCGCCTGAGCGCCTCGAGCTTTGCCTCGACCTCGATGCCTTCCTTCGTCTTGCTGCACATCTTCTGCGGAAGGGAGCCGCAGACCACTGCCGCCGCCACTGCCGCAGCAAGGCCGGCAAACGCCACACCAGCTGTGATCTTCTCAGCAATTCCCAAGAAGATCAGGATGCCAGCAAGGACGATGCTCAGAGCGCAGCAGGCATACGGCACCTTCTTGTTGGGGTTGTCCGCGAGAATGTAGTTCTTCTTGCTGCAGGCACCCGTGACAGCGCCTTCCCATTTCTCGATTGCGTCGCTATAGCGCTCAGGAGCGTCCTTTGCCGCCTTCTCGATCGAAGAGAACCAGAGGCGCGGCTGCCCGGACGGCGCTGTATCCCCATCTGCCATGCCTTCGATCTCGTCGAAGAGCAGCGACAGGGTCCTTGCGTCAATCTCGCCTGCAGCATCTGTGCCGGCAGGTCGCTTTACCAAATCGAGGTAGTAGCGCTCGCGCTTCTTCTTGCCGAGGAAGCCCTTCTTCTCGGGCACGACGCAGCCAAGCTGTACATAGCCCAGATCGCAGAGACGCATGATCGATGCCGGAAGGGCATTTCCGTCCGGCTTGCCGTCTCCCCGAAGCGCATCGAGCACGGCGGGATGGTCATCGGTCGGCACATCGCGGAAATACTCGTCGTCGAACTGGGGGCGATGCTCGCGCTTGTCGCGCAGATAGGCACGAACAGAAAGGGCAATGAAGAGCGCTGCAAGAGCAAGCGAGCCGACGAGCGCGACCGTGCTCATGGTCCGGGCGCGCTCGCGCTTGGCATTGGCCTCGTCTGCCCACGCCTGCTCTTCCGACATGACGGAATCAAGCACCTCGCCGGAGCGCTGCGTTGCGCCCGAGAGCCAGGATTCGGGGAAGACGATGCGCGCTTCTGCATACTCATCGGTGCCGACACCCGGCACCGTATAGACGATGGCCGACCCATCGAAGGCCAGGCTCGCGTCGAGCGGACCGTGGCCCCAGGCACGCACATTCGAGCCTGCCTCGACGCTCTCGCCGGACGGCACCGGCAGATGGACCGTGCAGGTCACATTGTCGGATGCCACATCCCAGCCATCGGAGACGAACTTCCAGTAGAGCTCGCCTACATCCTCGTAGCGCTGCGCAAGGTCGGGATAGGAGTAGACGATGCGGAACGTCGCCGATTCATCCTCATGAGCGGAATAGAGCTTGATCTCGAGATAGGAGCCCTCATCCGTCACATCGAAGCTGCCGTCGATCCCTCCGGCATTGTGGGCGAACTCCGTATAGACGCCGTCCTCGACGATACCGACAGAGGCGATATGCGGTGTCAGCTCTGCCCCCCCATAGGTCCCTTCGGGCAGCTTCCAGTACACGCCGTGGTAGGAGCCATCGAAGTCGAACGTGCGGTCTTCGATGACAGAAAGCGTTCCATCTGACCCGATCGTCGCATCGATCGAGACCTTGTCTATCGAGTAGTCAGCCCAAGCCGTATGGGCAACAGCGAGGCATGCAATGAAGGCGAAGAGGCCGACAAGAAGCTGGCACAAGCCTCGAGGATGCCGTACAGGATGGTCCATGGAGGTCTCCAATCTGGTTAAGCCTGCCTATAGACAAGCTTAGCAAATCTGCCAGGGCCCGACCGTCGCGGCAGATGGTGCCTCATGCCCCGTCATCCACCCCTATCTCGAACGGCACGCCTGAGATATAGAAGATATCTCCCGTGCTGAGAAGCACGCTTCCCTCGATCGGCTTTCCTTCATAGATTGCCGGATTCGTGGCGCCGAGGTCCTGCGCGAGCACGCCGCCCGTCCCAAGCGAAAGGCGCAGGTGGTGGCGGGAGACCGAGCGGATATGGAGGACGATGTCGTTCTCCTGGGCACGCCCGATCGTGACGCCCCTCTCCCCTATGGGCACCGTCGCTTCAAGCTCGCCGACATGCGCCCGTACGAGGTAGGTGAAGGCAGGGCTTGCTGCCTTCTCTTTCTTTGCACTGTGCTGCGAGAGATCGAGCGTATCGTCTGCATCTCCTGCATCGTCCGGAACCGCTTCGGCAGCAGGAGCTGCCGCTTCGATGACACGTTCCTTTGCGGTCTTTTCGCTCTCTTCAGGCGCTGCCGGCTCCGCTTCCTGCACAAGCTCATGGGGAGGGCGCTCTATCGGCTGCGGATGGTCGAAATCATAGAGGCATCCATAGCAGATATGCATGTCCCGGAAGAGCCGCGCACCGCAGCGGGGACATACCTTCGTGAAGCTTGCATCCTGCAGGGCAACTTCCATAACGCTCACTCCTTGTCCTTGCGCGCACAGAGCACGAGCTCCGTCCGCTCGCCTGCCGAAAACCAGAGATCTCGAGATGCCGGCCGCTCGAAGATGGCAAAGCTTCCCGGCACCCGCCACTGCCTCCCCGGAGGAAGGCCGAGGCATACGCCGAGGATGCGTCCTTCGGCATCCGCCGCAGCCACATCGATCGGGTAGCGCATGCCAAAGCTATGGATTGCAGCGCACGGCAGAAGAACCACAGGCACTGCCGTGCACCTGCTCCCCAGAAGTCCCTTGAGGCGTGACCGCGCCGACACGAGCAGCCGGAAATCCCCATAGGGCTCCACGTGGACCAGAGCATCCCTTCTCATCTAGACCGTCCTTCCTGCCTGCCCGGCATCTGCCACGACTTCGCGCACATGCACGAGCTCGAAGTGAGCCTCGGAGTCGATTCCTGCCACGACGAAGTGCCGAGGCCAGGGATGATAGGAAAGCGTGCAGCGAAAGTGCATGAGGTGCGGCTCGCCCAGAAGGGCCAGAGGCGCACTTTCGGCAGCTTCTGCCTCGACCGAAATCTCGATATCGTCTGCATCTTCAAACGCCTTGCGTATGGATGTCTCCGCTGCTGAAACTGCCTCCACGCTCCCATCTTCTGCTCCAGCTGCAGCTGCTTCGGCAAGCACTGCATCCGGAGCGACCCGGTCGAAGAGCACGCAGGCAGAGACATAGCGTGCAAGGTTCCAGAGGATGACAAGAGAGACGAGAATGACCGGCATGAGCGCAGCCAGCTCCACCGCCATCTGTCCCCGCTCCTCTCTGAGCGCGTACATCATGCCGCGCTCCCCAGACCGACCTTGAGAGGCACCGCGGTGCCTCCCGGTACGAGGAGCTCTGCCACCTCGAGGCTATCCTCGCCTGTCAGGTCGGAAGCGATGCCGAGTGCCGAGGCAAGCCGCTCCGGCGCAGACGCATCCTCATCCAGAAGGCTGAGCAGCCGCTCCCTTTCCCCTTCCGTCTCGAGCCCCGCCTGCACAAGCACATGCTTCGTAGTCGTGAGCACAGGGCGGCGCGGCCTCAGGTCTGCCGGCTCGAGGCCGGCTGCGCTCGCACTCGCACGGAGCCTGTCGCGCAGCCAGGCCGCAGCGCTCCCGCCGAAGATGCCGCCAATACCGTCAAAGATCTCATCGGAGACGCTCTCCACGCTCTTCCAGCCTTTTCCATAGCCGGAAAGAATGCTGTTCCAGACCGAGACGATGCCTGCGACAGCAGAATCCGGCTCTCCAAGCTCCTGCTCCCAGGCATGCGCCGAATCCAGAAGGACGCTTTCGTCCTCGGTCTCGACAGGTGCCAGAACGGCAGCAGAGATTGCAGCACCAGGAGAGAGCGTTCTCGGCGCAAGGAAGCTGCCTGAAAGCATCTCTGGCAGAGCTGTCTCTGCAGGTCTCGATACAAGCGCAATCGTGCCCCAGGCACCAGGCGGACAGAATGTGACGTCTGCGCTCTTCAGCACTTCGAGCGCCTCATCGAAGCGTCCCTGCGCCTTGCCTGCCGCTTCATGCGTCTCGGCATCTGCATCCTCCATTGCAGCACGCGCTTTCTGGTAGCGCTTCGAGGCTTCCTCGATGATGCGCCACCAGTGCTCGAAGCCGCTCTTCGTATTCGTCGTCGCCGACGCCACAAGGCCCACCGCTTTCGTATCGAGTCCGCAGACCTCGCAGCGCCTGACCCTGCCCGCTTCGAGATCTGCCAAGGATGCTGTGCCGGATCCGTCTTTGGCTGCAGGGCATCCTGCAAAGGCATGGATTGTCATCCCGTCTGCCCCATCGGACGTCGGCCAGATACGCTCCGTGAAAAGAGCACTCTCGCGCGTCTCGCCTGCCGTATGCGGAAGTGCTGGCAGATCCATATCGACCGTCCCATCAGGCCTTTCCTCGTAATGCCCCGCATTCATCTGCTCTTCTGCAAAGCGGTAGTACGCGCTCCTTATGGCGGAGCGCGCCTCTTCCTCGACGCCTGCATCTTGGGGCACTTCCTCGGCAAGGCGCGCCGCATAGTAGGACCGCGCCCTTGCAAGCGGCGCTCCGAACGTCCAGGAAGCTGGCGAGGGATAGCTCGGATTGAGCGCATCGGGAAGGTCTGCCAGCTTCGCTGCCCGCTCCTTCAGGCAATAGGGCTCCTCTGCGCAGTCAGCCCGCCACGCCTCCTCCTTCGAAGACTCGGCTTCCTTCTGGGCCTCCTCTGACTTCTTCGAAGCATCGGCAAGCGCATCTGTTGCCTCGTCGAGCCCCTCTCCGTCGACCTTCTGGTCCATGCCCGAGAAATCCGACCTGCCCAAGACGGGATAGGGCACGACGATGCCTTCATAGGAGATGCGCTCTGTGCTCTCAGCCGCAATCGTTGCCATCCCTCGCCTGATGATGAGAAGAGGGAGAATCTCCTCGAGACGCGAAAGGCCCGCGGAGGCCGTCTCGACGAGGTGTCCACGCGTCTCCAGGAGCTTCATGCCGGCATCTGCCGAAGCAGCTCCTGCCACCTGCCCTCCAGGCACGGCAGATGCGACCATGCCAGCTGCGACCATGAGCATGCCGGCCGTGCCAAGCGTCTGCGCTGCCGCATCGAGCACCTGGACGCAGGCACTGTAGGCACCAGTCGCCTGGCTTGCGCTCAGGGCAGCCGCATCGGCCACGGCCTGGATGTCGGCACTCCGGGAGAGAGCCCAGCCTGCAGCAGCAAGGCTGAAGACAAGCGAGAAGCTCACGAGCAGGGAGACCGCGACAGCGACCGAGGTATAGCCGCTCTCTTCGTCGATGAAGAGAGACAGGGAAAGGGGCAGCCTGTCCTGTGCTCCGTCATCCAGCATCCCACACCTCGATCCAGTCATCGTATGTGCCTTCAAGCCATGCAGGGCGCAGCTCTTCTTCGACCTGCACCTTGAGGACGATTCCATCTCCGTCAGATCCAAGCGCGGAGGCAGCGATTGTGCTGAGAAGCGGCAGCGGCTTTGCGTGCCCCGCAATCGAGACCGTCACAGCCTGCTCCTCTGCCCCTGCAATCTCGATATCCCAGTCGCCATCAGAGAAGATTGCAATTCCTGGGATGGCCGCAAGCCTGCGGCGGCAGAACTCGTCGAGACGCTCTTCGTCTGCCGTACCGGCAGCAGCGCGTGCCGTCTCTGCCGCTGCCTCCCTCATGACCATCTCCGAATAGGCACAGCAGAGTGGCTGGAGCAGGAGCAGTACCAGAAGCGAGACAGCGGGAAGAAGCGCTGCTGCCTCGACGCTTGCCTGGCCCCGCTCCTCGGCAAGCTCAGAAGAGAAGCAGGTCATCGATTGCGCCCTGCCTGATATCTGCCAGAAGATGCGAGCAGGCTGCAAGGGCGCAGTCGAGAAGGCGCCCTTCGGCCCCCGCCTTCCAGAGCGCACCGAGCGCCACGACCGCGACCAGCGCCGCTCCAAGCAGGAGCGCATATTCGAGCGTCGCCTGTCCTGTCTCCTCCTGCCAGAGCCTCATGAGCCATCCGACCCTTCCACCGCTTCGAGATGGACGACCTCGACCTGCGTCTTGCCCGATCCGGTCTCCTTCAGGATGCAGACATCTGCCCATCCCTGCCCTTCGACGCTGAAGCCCCAGACCTTGCCGAGAAGGTCGAGATACTGCGCTTCGAGCAGCACGCAGTCTCCTCTGTCTTCATAGGACTCCATGAGCTGGGAGGAAGCGGTCTTGAGCGGCTTGTCCACGGTGTAGCTCTCCACCTCATCAGCTGAGATGTCCTCGGAAAACGTCCCTCCTGCATTCGCAAGCAGCTGCGCCGTCTCGGACGAGAGATCCTCCTCGGCGCTTCCGGAAGCTTCCGACCTCTCTGCATCCATCCCTTTGAGGAGAAGGCCGAGAACAAGCACCGCTGCCAGGATGGCCACTGCCAGAAGGAGCTTCCTTCTGCTTTTCATGCCGCTCATAGCGAGTTGATGCCCTGGGCGATGGCATCCCAGAGCGAGCTCAGCTTGTCGCGGAATGCGAGGATTGCGACAATCGCGATCACGACAATGACGCCGACAAGGATTGCGTACTCTGTCGTTCCCTGCCCCGTCTCCTCGCGGCGGAGCGTATGTGCCGCCTCAGCAAGCGCTCTATATGCTTTCATGGATCCACCTTTCTCATATGAGCTGTGCCTGCGACCCCAGGAGGGGGCCGAGTATTGCCAGAAGCATTGCAGGCACGACGAGCGTGCCCAGAGGGATGAGCATCTTGATCGGGACCTTCTCGATCCTCTCCTCGGCCGCAAGGCGCTCTTCATCCCTCAGGAGCTTTCCCTGCGCTTCAAGGACCGAAGCCAAGGGAGACCCGAACGCAAGCGCCTCTTCCACAGCCGATGCGAAGCGCCCGAAGGCAGGGCTTCCCATTTCCTCCGCCAAGCTCTCCAGTGCCGTCGAACGCTTCTCGAGGCCGCTCCTCCAGGAGAAGAGGGCAGATCTGAGCGCGTGGGAAAGCTCGCTGTCCTGGCGCTCACAGAAGAGCTCGACCGACGCATCGAACGAAAGCCCTGCCGAGAGGCCGAGCGAGAGGATATCGAGAAGCCCTGGAAGCTCTTCAAGACAGCGTCTCTGCCATCCCCGGCGCTGATGTCTCGAGCCTGCTGGCAGCTTCGGCACGTCGAAGCTGAGGTGCCGGTGCGCTGCCGTCTTTTTCCCCAGGAAGATGAAGGCTGCGAGGAACGCAAGGCCGCTCTCGGCTCCTGTCAGTGCATATGCCCACCCATCCATCTAGAGCACCCCTTCGGCAAGACGCCTGATGATGAGGATAGCGACAGCATCGAGCGCCCCCGCCAGAAGAAGCGAGAGCGTGCCCGCCTCTGTTGCCATCCCCACTCTGAAGTCAGGCGATATGAAGGCAAGGAGCGAGACGATTGCCACCGGAAGCGTGCAGACGACCTGGACCGAGAGGCGTACCTGTGCTGTCTTTGCTGAGAGCTCGCGCCTGAGCTCTCCCTGCTGCTCCACATAGGAAGCGCTTGCCGCGAAGAGCTCCTTGAGCGGGCTTCCCGTGCGCTGCGCAATCTCGAGCGCGCTCACCATGAGCGCCATGCCCGGTCCTCTGACCTCGCGCTCGACAGATCCGAGCGCCTCTGCAACCGATGCGCCTGCCTGCATCTCGAGCGTCGCCTCGGCAAAGCTTCTGCCGACCGGCCCCGCATGCGTGATACCGACATACTCCATCGCCTGCCTGAGCGTCTGTCCAGCCTCGAGGCCAAGCGCAAGCGTGCGGAACACCTCGGGAATCTCCTGCTCTGTCGCATCGCGCCGCTCCCTTCTGTAGCGCAGGGCAAGGCCAGCCGCAGACGCCCCCAGCGCAGCAGGCAGGATGAGCCCTCCCAGAAGGGAGCGGGAAAGGAGCATGCCCAGAGGGACAGAGAGCATCCCCATGAGCAGCATGAAGCCGCCCGGCGCCGCAAGCTGGAAGCGCTCTGCCAGATACCTTTCAGCATCGCGCCACAGCGCATGCTCCTCGAGCCTTCGCGCACCGTCTGTGCCTTCGAGAGCTTGTGCCGCATGGAGAAGCCCCCGCCGGACGGATGCCTCGAGCTGGGGCGTTGCAGACATGAAGGCAGCCGCCCCTGCAAGCGCTGCCGTGCTCAGGCAGAGCAGGAAGACATCCATGCGAGCACCTCGCTCTCCGAAAGAAGCCCGTCTGCCATCGCACGTTCGACGAAGGACGGCAGCTGGACCAAAGTCCAGCTCCGTGCCTGACGGTCGAACGATATGCACTCTGCAAGGGCGACCGTGCCATCGGGGGCACGGTCCACCTGATGGAGCGATGTGATATAGCGTCCACCGTCAGGGAAGCGGGCGCTCATCACGACAAGGTCGAGCGCTGTCGCCACCTGCTCCTCGATGAGATGGGCCGGAAGGTCCATGCCATAGCGGGCCATGAGGACAAGGCGAAGTATTGCCTCGTCAGCCGTTCCTGCATGCAGGGTCGTAAGCGATCCGTCGTGTCCTGTGTTCATCGCCTGGAGCATATCGATGCACTCCGACCCTCTGACCTCGCCCACGATGATGCGGTCAGGCCTCATGCGCAGCGCGTTCTTCACGAGGTCGCGGATCGTGACCTCTCCCGATCCCTCGATCGAGGCCTCGCGCGCCTCGAGGCGCACGAGGTTGAGTCCGGGCTCGAAGCGCAGCTCGCAGGAATCCTCGATCGTGACAATGCGCTCGTCTTTGCCGATCTCATGCGAGAGGGCATTGAGGAGCGTCGTCTTGCCGGAGCCGGTGCCTCCTGCCACCGCGATATCGCAGCGCTCCTTCACGGCCCAGGCAAGAAGCTGCGCATACCAGGCAGGAAGGGAGCCAAGCGACACAAGCTCCTGGAGCGAGACGAGCGCATCCGAGAACTTCCTGATCGTCACGGCTGTGCCATCAGGCGCCAGGGCAGACGAGACGGCATTGACGCGGTAGCCATTCGAAAGGCGCGCATTCACGATCGGGCTTCTCTCATCGAGGCGGCGGCCCAGAGGGGCAAGGATGCGGTCGATGACCATGAGGATCTGCTCATCGTTCTCGAAGACGCGCTCTGCCTTGTGGAGCCTGCCTCCTTCCTCATAGAAGAGCGCTCCTGCTCCGTTCACCATGATTTCCGTCACGCGGTCGTCGTCCAGAAGCGGCTGCAGAGGTCCCAGCCCGCAGATCTCATCCACGACCTGGCTGGCCAGGACATGGCGCTCTTCCGGCGTCAGGTCATCGTAGCCGCCGCCATTGCAGAGCGCCTCGAGCGCCACCGAGAGCTCGGTCCGTGCCTGGGCGACATCCCCCTGCGTTGCAAGCGAGGCAACCGTCTGGAGCCCGAGCCTTGTCACGAGGTCGCGCTTGAGCCGCTTTCTCGCTTCTTCATCCAGCCCATGGCGGGAAGGCGCGCCTTCGAGACGGGCACGTTCCTGCACCCTCGCAAGCAGGCTCATCTACATGGCCTCCTTCCTGCGGCTGAAGAATCCCCGGCGCTGTCCATGCTCATGCACCTCGAGCGCGCGGCGGGCATCGTTGCAGTCGGGAAGCCTTCCGAGCTCCTGGAGGATCTGTGCCAGGCAGGTGGCAACAGAGCGCGAAAGCTCTGAGTCCTGCGCGCTCAGCTCCACGACATGTCCTGCCATGAGGAGCTCGTCCGTCTCTTCCCCGCCATCCATGACACGGAAGGTACGGGCAGCTTCGAGGCCGACATCGGCCCGGTCGATGAAGGCTTCCTGCGTCTTCTTCGGATTCGAGAGATTGACGATGCGGACGATGCGGGTCCTTGCAACACCGAGACGCACAGCCAGGGCGCCGACACGCGATAGGGACGATGCCGCCCCTCCGCTCTCAGGGCAGACCAGCAGCAGACGGTCGCACATCTGCGCTGCCTGCGCGACTGCATCGGTCCAGGCTGTCGGGCAGTCGACAATCACGAGATCCGACTGGCGGCAGACAAGCTCGAGCAGGTTTCCTGCCTGAGGTGCTACAAGCTCGGCATTCTCCGGACGAAGGCAGGAACCCCAGAGCGAGACACCGTCTGTGGCAATCTTGCCCTGGGCAGCAAGCGTCTTTGCATCAGCCTGCATATCGAGGTTCTGGTCGAGTGCCGCAGGGCCCGGAAGGCCGAAGCATGCGTACGCATTGCCGCAGGCAAGATCGAAATCCATGAGGGAGACCTTGAGGCCCCAGCGTGCTGCCGTTGCTGCCATGAGGCAGGAAAGCGCTGTCTTGCCGACGCCTCCCCTGCCTGATGCGACACAGAGGACAGGACAGGGATTCGGGCCATGCACGATGCTGGAATCGATGCGCGGAAGCTCCTGGTCCATCCGGTTGCGCTCAGGCCTCGATGGCCTGGAGGCACCACGCGGGGCCGCCGCTGCAGGGATGCTTTCCACTTCGTCGAGATCTTCCGCCTCTGGCGCTGCAGCAGAGGAAGCGCCCTTCTCGGCTCTCTGCCTGCACTCGTGCCGTGCGGATGCCCTGCTTCTCGCTCCTTCCGCATCCAGCGCTTTC
The DNA here is from genome assembly GCF_036408795.1 of Olsenella kribbiana. Taxonomy (NCBI): domain Bacteria; kingdom Bacillati; phylum Actinomycetota; class Coriobacteriia; order Coriobacteriales; family Atopobiaceae; genus Olsenella; species Olsenella kribbiana. The sequence continues at coordinate 104,789 of NZ_JAZGJP010000008.1, read as the reverse complement.
TGCTGCGCCTCTTCTGGCTGGACATCAAGCGCAATGACACGGGAGATGCCCGCCTGGGCTGCACGCGAGCGGAGCGACCCCGAAGGCCGAGGCTGCGCAAGCAGGACGATTGTGGCATGGGCATCCTGTGCTATTGCGGCTGCAAGATTGATGGGTGCCTGGGCACCGCGTACGGGACCGACAGCCGCTGCATACTGGCCAGGCATCCCGTGCGCGAGCGTCTCGCGCATCTCTTCAGGAGAGAAAGCCCAGGATATGCTCGAGCCGGGATATTCGGCTCCGATCTTCGCCTCCAGCTCGCCCCGATAGGACTTCCGTGCAAAGGCAAGCCACTTCATGAATGATTCCCTTCTTCTGCCGTCGTAGGAACAGAGCTCGGTGCCGTCGTGAGCACCGTGCCCGTCGCGCTCACATCGGATGCCGGAACTGCGAGGCGCAGGTCTCCCTGGGCACCTGCCGCAAGCACATCTGCCACCTGGCTCGGAGCCACGGCAAGCGTGACCGACTGCGTGCCGAGCTGGGACTGCTGCTCCGGTACCGAGAGGAGCTCGACATCATCCGAGATCAGCGTGGCAGTGCAATCAGACATGCGATAGGCAAGAAGCCTCGAGCCGGCCTTGGCCTCTGCCGGAAGGCCGACCTTGTCCGAAAGCGCGAGGCTCAGCGCCACATGGCCTGAGGGGACATCTGCAGCGTCTGCTCCCTGAGCGAACTGGAGGCTGCAGAGCGGCGTGCCTTTCGGCACGGCACTTGTGACCTTCCTGCCTATGCAGTCATCCATGTCGGTCATGGCAACAGCAGGAGCAAGGTCCGAGAGCCATTCCTTCACGGCAAGGTCTTCCTTCGTGACCGTCTCTCCGGCAGCAAGATCCTTCGTCGCAACGACGAGCTTCACGGTCTCCCCGCCATAGCGCTCGAGCGCCTCGGCACGTTCCTGCTCGGTCTGTGCCTGCACATGCTGGGCATAGACCGCACACAGGAGCGCTGCCAGAAGCGCGCAGGCTGCAGCAAAGACGATTCTGAAGCGCATCGACATTGATCCTCCCGGCATGTGGCTGATGTGGTCTCAAACCTACGCCGGTACCCTATCTGACAAGGGAAAGCAGAGCCATTCAGGCGTCGCCGGGCAGCCACAAAGCTCGCAGCCATCTTCCACAAGGAAGCGTTTTCCAAGGCAGGGCGTCTGACAGAAGGAGGCACTGTCTCAGGCCTTCCGACCTCTCTCCTCATTGCCACTGCAACCCTGAAAGCCAGGATGGCTGGACATAGAGAAGCGGACGCTCCCTTTCGGGAACGTCCGCAGCTTCAATGTGTCTTGCTTTCTCAGAGCACGATATCGGGATCGAGCGTCTCCGCGCTCCGGCGCATTTCCTGGGCAAGCGCCACATAGGCGTCGTAGCGCTCCTGGCAGAAGGCACCTTCTGCCAGGGCCTCGCGCACAGCGCAGCCCGGCTCATGCGTATGCGTGCAGTCACGGAAGCGGCATGAACGGGCCGCATCGGCAATCTCTGGAAAGACCTTAGCCAGGCCCCTTTCATGGCCGACAAGCGGCAGGCTCCTGATGCCCGGCATATCGACAATCGTGCCGCCAGAGGGGATGGCAACCATGCGGCGGGAGACCGTGGTATGCCGTCCGGCATCGTCCGAGCTTCTCACGGCACCTGTCTTCAGGAGATTGCGTCCCAGAAGGGCATTGAGCAGGGTCGACTTGCCGGCACCCGACTCGCCGAGGATACAGGCGACCGTACCGGGAGAGACAAGCGAAAGGATGCCTTCCTCTCCCCAGCCAGCACCTTTGGCGCGGGCGCACGCTGCCAGCTCCGACGAATCCTTTTCGCCGAGAGCGCAGGCGACGATCGGCACCTTCTCGCCGAGCACCTGGCGCACGCGGTCGATATCTTCTGCAAGGCGTGCGTCCCCTCCTGCCCTGTCAGCCTTCGTGAGGACGCAGGCCACCTGGGCCCCGCAGTCCCGCACGACAACAGCCGAGCGCACAAGGCGGTCGCATATCACCGGCTCGGGACCGAGTGCCTGGGCCACGAGCACGAGCCCGACATTGGCGGCAAGCGTCTGCTTCTCGCCACGCGCGCCTCCCCGCCAGCGCTCGAGCGCGCTCCTGCGTGGCAGGATCTCCTCGAGGAGCACTCCGTCATGTCCTTCGGGACATCTCACACAGACCCAGTCACCGACCGCAGCCTTGCTGAAGCGCTCCTTCGTGATTCCTGCCGCAAACTCGGCGCGGGCAAGGCGCCTCTCGGTGAGGACGGCCGGAAAGCCGCGATCGAGACGCACGACACAGCCGAGCTCGTACTCGGCCGGATCCGCCACTTCTTCGGCAGCAAGGCGTCTGCTTGCCTCCGCAAAGGCAGATCTCTGCTCCTCCGTCGCTTCGAGGCTCTCGAAGGCAGGGATGCCCTCGAGAGAAGAAAGGGCCGGCAGGGCCGCTTGGGCCCTGCCGGCACTCTGTGAATGCTTATGCCTGTTCTGCACGCGCTTCTTCACGTCAGTCCCTGCTCTTCTCCACTGCACGCATGATGGCCTTGTAGATCTCCACGAGCGGGATGATGGCCGCTGCGAGGAGCATGGCAATACCGTACTCCTGCACGCTGATCTCTGCAAAGTCGAAGGCGACGGAGAGAGGAGTTTCGATGACAACGAAGGTAAGGACAAGGGAGGCTGCGAAGGAAAGCCACAGCCACTTGTTCTGGGTCGGGAGCTTGAAGACAGACTGGCGACGGCTCCTCATGTTGAAGGAGTGGAACATCTCGACCATGGAAAGCGTCAGGAATGCCATCGTCATTCCATCGAGGCCCTTGTCGGCGCCGGAAAGCACGTCAGCAAGAGGCACGTTCTCAAGCGAAAGGCCGACGAAGTAGGAGATGAGGGTAAGGATAGCGATCATTGCGCCCTGGACGAGGCAGTCGAGGCCCATGCCATTGGCGAAGATGCCATCCGTGGCCTTTCTCGGCTCACGCTGCATGATGTCAGGCTCTGCCTCTTCCATAGCCATGGCCAGTGCCGGGAAGCAGTCGGTGATGAGGTTGAGCCACAGAAGGTGCGTCGGCTCAAGGATCGTGAAGCCGATGAGCGAGGCAACGAAGACCGAGATGACCTCGGCGAGGTTCGAGGACAGCAGGAATGCAATCGACTTCCTGATGTTGTCGTAGATGCGCCTGCCCTCTTCGCAGGCGGAGATGATCGTTGCGAAGTTGTCGTCTGCAAGGACCATGTCTGCGACGTTCTTCGTGACGTCCGTGCCGGTGATGCCCATGCCGACACCGATGTCGGCACGCTTGATGGAAGGAGCGTCGTTCACGCCGTCGCCGGTCATTGCGACGACCATGCCCTTCTTCTTCCAGGTATCGACGATGCGGGTCTTGTGCTCAGGCTGGACGCGAGCATAGACGCGGTAGTTCTCGATCTTGTCCGCAAACTCCTCGTCCGACATCTTGTCGAGCTCGGCGCCGGTGATGGCCTGGGAGCGGTCGACGATGATGCCGAGCTCCTTCGCGATTGCGACAGCGGTATCGATGTGGTCGCCCGTGATCATGATGACGCGCATGCCAGCGGAGTGGGCCTCGGACACGGCCTGCTTGACCTCAGGACGGACCGGGTCGATCATGCCGCAGAGGCCGAGGAACGTCATGTCGTGCTCGAGAGCATCGGCAGAGAAGTCAGACGGCTTCTCCTTGCCGTAGTTCACGCGGGCTGCCGCCATGACACGCAGAGCATCGTCTGCCATCGACTTGTTGGCATCCTGGATGCGCTTGCGCCATTCGTCCGTCATGGGCACATCGCCCTGGGCCGTGTGGATCTTCGTGCAGCGGGAAAGGATTACGTCGGGAGCGCCCTTCGTGTGCTGGATGTAGTTGCCATCCGGCGCCTGGTTCACGACAGACATCATCTTGCGGCCGGAATCGAACGGCGCCTCGCCGACACGCGGGTTCGCATCATCGAGATCGCCTGTCGTGAAGCCGAGCTTTGCGGCATCGGCGACAAGGGCGGCCTCTGTCGGCTCGCCGACAGCCTTGTTCTGGGCGGCATCCCACTTGGCATCGGAGCACAGTGCCATGCAGCGCACGAGACGGTACTGGTCCTCGGTGAAGTGGCGGACGACCGTCATCTTGTTCTGCGTGAGCGTGCCGGTCTTGTCGGAGCAGATGATCTGCGTGCAGCCAAGCGTCTCGACTGCAGAGAGCTTGCGGATGATCGCATTGTGCTGGCTCATCTTCGTGACGCCGATCGAGAGCACGATCGTGACGACGGCGGCAAGGCCCTCAGGAATGGCAGCAACAGCGAGAGAGACAGCGACCATGAAGGTGTTGAGCACGAGCGACGTATCGCTGAAGAAGCCCATGCCGTGCTTCAGCCACGTGACGACGAAGACGAGGGCGCAGATCACGATGCAGATGACAGAAAGGATCTTGGAGAGCTCGTCGAGCTTCTTCTGGAGCGGCGTCTCCTCGTCCTCTGCCTGGGTCAGAGCGTCGGCAATCTTGCCCATCTCCGTGTTCATGCCGGTTGCGACGACGACAGCACGTCCACGGCCATAGACGACGGTCGAGCCCATGTAGCACATGTTCTTGCGGTCGCCGAGAGGGATGTCCTCTGCACCTGCGACGAGCTCGAGCTCCGCCTCGATCTTGTTCGCAGGCACGGACTCGCCGGTAAGCGCTGCCTCCTCGATCTTCATCGAGGCGCTCTCTATGATGCGGCAGTCTGCCGGAACAGAGTCTCCTGCCTCGAGCACGACGATATCGCCGACGACAAGCTCAGAGGACGGCACTGTGACAACCTGACCATCGCGGATGACCTTGGACTGTGCGGCGCTCATCTCCTGGAGGGCAGCAAGCGCCTCTTCAGCCTTCGACTCCTGCACGACGCCGAGGACAGCGTTCACGACGACAACGAAGCAGATGATGATGACATCTGCGAAGTCGGCATCGCCCTGTGCCATGCCGGTAAGGGCACTGATGACTGCAGCCACGATCAGCATGATGATCATGGGATCGGCCATCTGCGCGAAGAACCGCTTCCACAGCGGATCCTTCTTCGCTTCCTTGAGCTTGTTCAGCCCATCCCGCTCGAGACGCTTCTTCGCCTCGGCAGACGAGAGGCCATAGGTGCCGTCGGACTTGACGTCTTCGACAACCTTGACAGAGTCTTGCAGATACTCTTTCAAAGTTCCCTCCTGGGTTCTTGGGCGTCCAGCAGATTGATGCCCGATAATAATTCCCCAGGAGGGGCAAGGGCCCATCAAGGCTGCCATGCCGGACGCATGGATAAGGACGTACCGACTATCTTACCCTGTGCGCCTCGTTTTATGGGAGCGCGCAGGGAATAGTTTCTTTGTTGCGCAAGAAACGAAAACGCTATGCCTCATCCCAGTACTCATCAGAGAGCACTTTGAAGCAGATCTTCTTGATCGGCCCCGGCTCGGTGCTTTCCGGCACGAGGTTCGGCATATGCGGCTCGCCGACCATGAAGACGACGAAGCGTCCCTGGTCAAGCGACCCCTCAAGGAGGTTCGTGTTGCCGGGAGCCTCATGGCAGTAGCCCTTGTCGGCTGCCACATCGAACTCCCCTGCCGGCACGGTCTCTCCCGGTGTCGTCATGAATCTCTCAAAGCCCTCGAGGTCGACCTGCACATCCTTTTGTGCCTCTAGAATACGTGCCTAAGTGTTGCAAGAATGTTGTCAGATACGAGAATCTTAAAGCTTCGAGTTACCTGTATCTCCCCTGCATATCAGCTGAAAAGCGGGCCTTCGGACGTTCACGGACAAGCGGATGCATTCCGCCGAAAAGGAGGTCCGCCGAAAGGCCATTCATGGTGATTGCAGCATTTGAAGCTTAAGATTGGCAACGGATAGGAGTTTAAGGATAGAATTTGCTTATGCTTGTACGGTAGGTTGCCGCACCTGCGGCATCAACGTAATGGAGGAAGAAGCATGAAGGTTCTGTTCTATGAGACGAAGAGCTATGACAGGGATTCGTTCTCCGAGGCTCTGCCGAAGTTCCCGGACGTGAAGGTCGACTTCATTGACGCCAACCTTTCGCCGATGACGGCAGGCCTGGCACGCGGCTATGACGCAGTCTGCGCCTTCGTCAATGCCGATGTCTCTGCCATGACGCTCGAGGTTCTCGCCGGCTTCGGCGTGAAGATGGTCCTCATGCGCTGCGCAGGCTTCGACGCCGTCAACGTGCCGATGGCCAAGGAGCTCGGCATGACGGTCACGCGCGTTCCTGCCTACTCTCCTGAGGCAATCGCTGAGCACGCAATGGGCCTCGCCCTCTGCGCCAACCGCCGCATCCACAAGGGCTATATCCGCGTCCGCGAGAACAACTTCTCCCTCGAGGGCCTCGTCGGTGTCACGCTTCACGGCAAGACCGCAGGCATCATCGGCACCGGCCGCATCGGCGCAGCACTTGCCCGCATCTGCAAGGGCTTCGGCATGACCGTCCTCGGCACCGACCTCTATCCGAACCAGAACCTCATCGAAGAGGGCTGCATCGACGAGTATGTCGACTACGACGAGCTCTATCGCCGTGCTGACCTCATCTCGCTCCACGCCTTCCTCAACAAGGACTCCTACCACCTGATCAACGACGACACGATCGCCAAGATGAAGGACGGCGTCATCTTCGTCAACACCGGCCGTGGCGGCCTTGTCGACTCCAACGCCCTCATCCGTGGCATCCGCTCCGGCAAGATCGGCGCTGCTGGCCTCGACGTCTACGAAGAGGAGAACGCGAACGTCTACCAGGACCGCGAGTCCGAGATTCTCGGTTCCTCCATCGTCGCCCGCCTCTGCTCCTTCCCGAATGTCGTCATGACGAGCCATCAGGCATTCTTCACGAAGGAAGCCCTCGGCCAGATTGCAGAGTGCACGCTCGAGAACGCCCAGGCCTTCGGCCGCGGCACCGACTTCGTGCCGAAGAGCGTCGTCACCGCTCCGGGTGTCGAGTAGCCAACTCGACAGAAACTCGACCTGTAGAGTTCAGCCGCCCCAGACATTTCGTCTGGGGCGGTTTTTCCTTACGACCTGCGCATATGTGCCTCGCTTTGCGGGGTATAATGCGAACAAAAAGGGCAATTCTTCGAACGAGTACTGTGTTGGCTTTGTGGTGAGAACGTTGCCACATCTTGTTTAGCTGCGGATTCTGCTGCTCTTTACTCTCTTCTTTCAAACGTGACAAGCACGAATCGGTATAATGGCGCCTAGCTTCGGTGAAAGAAGACAAAGGTAGTAGAAACGCACCAGACAGTGCAAAACGTGTCCGCACGGTGCGGACACCAGGAATGCAAGGAGAGTCTGACATGCAGAAGAGAACCAAGATTGTCTGCACAATGGGTCCTGCGACCGACGACGATGATGTCCTGCGCGAGATCATCAAGAGCGGCATGAACGTGGCCCGCTTCAATTTCAGCCATGGTTCGCATGAGTATCACCGCAAGAACATCGAGCGCGTCCGCGCCATTTCCCAGGAGCTTGGCATTCCTGTTGCCATCATGCTCGATACCAAGGGCCCGGAGATCCGTACCGGCCTTCTGAAGGATCACAAGCCTGTCACGTTCGAGGTCGGCGACCACACGACCGTCACGACCGACAACACCATCGAGGGCACGCATGACCTCATCTCCCTCGACTACCAGAACCTCGCCAACGAGGTCGAGAAGGGCACCCTTCTCCTTATCGACGACGGCCTCATCGGCCTTCAGGTCGAGTCCGTTGAGGGCAACGAGATTCACTGCGTCGTCGAGTCCGGCGGCGTCCTGGGCGAGAAGAAGGGCGTCAACATCCCGAACGCCTTCATCAACCTCCCGTCCGTCACCGACCAGGACCGCGCCGACATCGAGTTCGGCTGCGAGCTTGGCATCGATGCAATCGCTGCTTCCTTCATCCGCGACGCTAACGCCGTCAACGAGATTCGCCAGATCTGCTACGAGAATGGCCGCCGTCACGTCGACATCTTCCCGAAGATCGAGTCCGCTCTCGGCGTGAAGAACTTCGACGAGATTCTCGCTGCTTCCGATGGCTGCATGGTTGCCCGTGGCGACCTCGGCGTCGAGGTGCCGACCGAGCAGGTTCCGCACATCCAGAAGACGATCATCCACAAGTGCAACATGGCCTACAAGCCGGTCATCACCGCTACGCAGATGCTCGACTCCATGATCCGCAACCCGCGCCCGACCCGCGCTGAGGCAAACGACGTCGCTAACGCTGTCTACGACGGCACCGACTGCGTCATGCTCTCCGGCGAGACGGCTGCTGGCCGCTACCCGGTCGAGGCTGTCAAGACGATGGCCAAGATCTGCGTCGAGACCGAGAAGTACCTCGAGACCCGCACGACCTACCATGAGCGCGAGGGTGTCCGTAACGTCAACTCCTCCATCGGCTTCGCTTCCGTCACGACCGCTGAGCGCGTCAATGCCAAGTGCATCCTGTGCCCGACGCACTCTGGCCGTACCGCTCGCCTGATCTCCAACTTCCGTCCGAAGCTGCCGGTCATCGCTCTCTCCCCGAGCGAGCACACGATCCGCAAGTGCTGCTTCTCCTGGGGCGTCGAGGCCATCAAGACCGTCGAGCAGGGCACGCTCTCCTCGACCCTCTATGAGTCCCTCAATGTCGCTAAGGAGCATGGCCTCGTCGAGCCTGGCGACATCGTCGTCGTTACCGCCGGCGATCCGCAGACGTCTCCTTCCCAGGGCGACTACATCACCTCTACGAACATGCTCATGGTCGCACAGGTCCAGTAGTTCGGTCTGCAGCATGACTTCTCGAGCCAGCTTCCATCTGAAGCTGGCTCTTTCTTTTTCGCTGGATTCGCAAGGGAGGCCAGCACCCCATACAGGTGCTGGCCTCCCCTCTTTCCACAGCATCGATGACCGTATCAGGTCCTGCTGTAGACATTCCTTCCTCCAACATAGGTGCGCACGACCTCGAGCTTCTGGTCGAGCAGCACAAGGTCTCCCCGCATGCCGACAGCGACATGGCCCCTGTCATGCATCTCGAAGAGATCTGCGGGGTTCTTTGTCATGGCCTTGGAGGCGTCCTCGATTGGAGCCCCGGTGAACTTCATGAAGTTGCGCAGTGCCTGCACCTGCGTCAGCGTGGAGCCTGCACGCACACCCGTCGTCGCGAGCTTTGCATCCCCATCGACGACCACGACATCGTTCACGCCGAGCTTGTACTTTCCATCCGGAAGCCCTGCCGCCATAATCGAATCGGTGATGCCGAGGATGCGGTCCCATCCCTTTGCCTTGAGATAGAGCCTGACGGTCCCTGGCACAAGATGGCGGCCATCGCAGATGGTCTCTGCATAGATATCGGTCTCGAGCGCTACGCCGAAGATGGCAGGCTCATGCTGGTGGAAGAGCCTCATGGCATTCCCGACATGCGTGGCTGCCTTGGCGCCGGCCTTCACGCATGCCATCGAGAGCTCATATCCGGCACCGGAGTGCCCGATTGCGGCCGTGATGCCCATGCCGGCAAGCTGCGGGATGAGCTCAGGCACGCCAGGCACCTCAGGCGCAAGCGTTGTATAGAGGATATGGCCGCCGGCAGCATCCTGATATTTCCGGAAAAGGGCAGGATCTGCCTCGTGCATGAGCAGATGCTCCGGCATGGCACCTTTGTACTCGGACGACAGGCACGGCCCTTCGAGATGGATGCCGACCAATGCCGCCCCATCATAGGGTCCGCCTTCGATGACCTCTTTCGCGGCAGCGATGCATCTGAGCGTCTGCTCAGGCGTATCGGTCAGGATCGAGCAGAGCCAGGCAGTCACGCCCTGCGAGGCGAAGAAGCGACCGATCTTGCGGAGTCCTGCTGCACTCCCCTCGTTCACATCGACCCCTGCGGCGCCATGCGTATGGACATCCATGAAGCCGGGCAGCGCATAGAGCCCCGAGGCATCGATGACAGGAAGCTCGCCTGGATTGTCGAATCCGGAACCGACGCGCGTGATGAGTCCCCGCTCGATAGTGATGTCGGCACGGAAGACCGAGCCGTCGCTCACGACGCGGGCACCCTGTATGTAGACGGAATCCTCCATGGCTCCCCTCCTAGTAGGCGCGCTCGCGTGCCACGTCATTCACATAGATGAGGGCATCGGGATGCTTCTGCAGAAGCGTCGCCGGGAACGAAGCCGAAATCTCTCCATAGGCAGCATGGCGGACAGCACCACGATGCCAGGTCCTGAATACGCCGAGGCGGACCTGGCGTGCCGACAGGATCTCTTTCATGCCGATGGTCACGGCACGATGCGGCATGTCTTCGAGGGCTCCGCAGAGATCGGCAGCGCTGTTCGTCGCCCTGGTCTCAGGACGGATAGAGAGCGCCCTGGTCTCGAGCTGCGCGAATTCATCTGCAGAAAGTTCAGGCTGGGGCTCATTGAAGGCAAGATGCCCCGTGATGCCGATACCGCCGAACGCGATATCGACACCGCCCAGGCTCTCTATCGCATCTCCGATGGCTTCGGGATGCGCAGGGTCCGGGAAGAGACGCTGAGAGGCCGGCATGGCAAGCTCGGGATCGAGCTTGGTGTAGACCATGCGGTTCATGAAGCCGCGAAACGACAGCCCATCGTCTTCTGAGATCCACTCATCCTCGTCTGTCAGATACTCGTCCATATTGCAGAACCAGACATTCTTGAGGGAGAGCCGCTCCTCGTTCACGAGCTTCACGAAGTAGGGGTACTGGCCCACCGGTCCCACCGGGCAGATGAAGACCGTACGTTCCTGCTCCCTATTATGCTCGCGGATGGTGTGGACCATATCCTGTGCCATCTGGAAGAAGACAGCCGCAGAGTCGCCCGGAAATGCAAGCGGGATCTTGGCGTCCTTCCCCAGATCCTCAGCTGAGATGTGATAGTAATCCATAGCTCCTCCAGCCGTTGAAAAGAGCCTCTCCCGCAGGACCGGGGAGCAGTCCACCAGAAGAGGCTCTCAGGGACAGCATGCAATCAAGCTGCTGTGCGCTACTTGTTCTCCTTGTAGAGCTTGTCGCCCTCGGTGATCACCTCGGACAGGACATAGTTCTCCACCGGCACTGCCTCGGTGATGCGGCCGTTGTCGAGGAAGACCTGCTGCTGTGCCTTGTAGTAGCCAAGGATCTTGTCGGTATCGCCGATAGCGTCGACAGCGCCCTGCCAGTCGCCTTCGCCGGTAGACTGCAGGAGCGTCTCCTCCGGAAGACCAAGCTTGTCAGCCAGGAGCTTTGCGACTTCGTCGATATGCTCGGCACGATATACCTTGCCCATATCGAGGGCAGCCTCGAAGCGCTCGAGCACCTCCTTGTTCGAATCTGCGTAGTCGGGCAGGCATACATAGGAGGACGGGAAGGCGACCTTGTCGGTGTAGTCGGTATTCGTGCCCAGGACCAGATAGTCATCGCCGAGCTGCTCCTCAAGCGTGATCGTATTCGGCGACCAGGTGGCACAGGCATCGATCTGGCCAGCAATCATTGCTGTCGTCATTCCGTCGACCTTCATCTCGGTCAGCGTGACATCGTCCTTCGTGAGGCCCGCATCGGCCAGGACATAGTTCAGGATGACTTCGGACGAGGTGCCGGAAGCTACGGCAATCGTCTTGCCCTTGAGGTCCTTGGCCGTGCTGATTCCATGGCTCTTGTTCGCCACGACGCAGTCTGCCTGGGAATTGCCCTCGAACGAGAAGATCTTTGCCTGGCCTTCGATGCACAGGGCATGTGCACCATGGCCGATCTGCGCGAAGTCGATGTCGCCGGACTGCATTGCTGCAATCTCTGCCGGACCGGCATCGAACTGCTTCGTCTCGACCGTGATATTGAACTTGTCGAAGTACCCCTGGTCGAGGGCAGCGAAGAGCGTGCCTGCAGAGCCAAGGTTCGGCATGAAGGCAACATTCACGCTGACCGGTTCGTACTTCGAGGAGGACCCGCTGTCCTTTGAATCGCTGGAGCCTGTGCTCTGCGCGTTCGAGCCGCAAGCGGCGAGCATAAGGCCTGCACCGCAGGCACCGACTGCACCAGCAGCCTTGAGGAACGACCGGCGGGTAAGTCCAAGCGCATCGATCTTGTTCATGGATGGTTCCTTTCCCCTGTTGCGTACCGCATTCCGATCCATTGTTCGGGGGCGCACCCCCGCAGACACCATGACCGCTATTTCCTGACGGAGAGATACTCCTGATAGACCTGGCTCCAGATATAGTTCTTGAGCTCGAGGAAGCGCGGAGACATCTTCGTCTCCTGCGTGCGCGGATACGGGATATCGATATTGACGATATCCTTCACGCGCCCAGGGCGCGCATACATGATCACGACACGCTGGGCAAGGATGATTGCCTCCTCGACATCGTGCGTGATGAAGAAGCAGGTCTTCTTCTCCTTCTCCCAGGTCTTCAGGAGCTCGGACTGCAGCTGCGTCCTCGTCTGGGCATCGAGCGCGCCGAACGGCTCGTCCATGAGCAGCACTTCAGGATTCACGGCATAGGCGCGCGCGATTGCGACACGCTGCTTCATGCCGCCCGAAAGCTCCTTCGGATAGCTCTTCGCAAAATCCTCGAGCTGCACGAGCTTGATGTACTTCTGCGCAATCTCGTTGCATTCTTCCGGGCTCTTGCCCTGGAGCTTGAGGCCGAACTTGACATTGTCTTCGACCGTGAGCCACGGAAAGAGGGCATATTGCTGGAACACGACGCCACGGTCGGGACCAGGCCCCTCCACCGGCTTGCCGTCGACCGTCACCGTTCCAGATGTCGGCTTCTCGAGACCGCCGATGATGTTCAGAAGTGTCGACTTGCCGCAGCCGGAAGGGCCGACCACGCAGACGAACTCGTTCTGGTGAATATCGAAGCTGACGCCGTTCAGGGCGGTCATCTCGCCCTTGCGGGTCTGGAACTTCTTGACGACATTGTCGATATGGACCCTCACCGGACGCGTATCCGAGAGGTCGTGGCTGATAGGTGCTTCATCGATCTCGAAAACAGTTTTCTCGCTCATCTTTAGCTCGCTTACTGACGAAGGCCTGCCGGAATGTAGAGTCGTCTACTGCTGGACCGTTTCCTGCCACCCCGTGAAGCGCTTCTCGAGATAGCGGACAATCTTCTCGAAGATGATGCCGATGATGCCGAGCATGATGATGCCGAGAAGCACGACATCCATCTGGTAGTAGCCGCTTGCCTGCTGGATCATCATGCCGAGGCCGCGGTCGCCGCCGACAATCTCGGATGCCATGAGCGTCGTGAGCGACGTGGAAAGGCCCAGGCGGGCAGCGACGAGGATGAAGGGCGTGGAAGCAGGGATGATCACCTTGAAAAAGATGTCCTTCTGCTTGGCGCCAAGCACCTTCGCAGCCTTGATGAGCGTCGTATCGACACCTTTGACGCCCTGGTAGATCGTGACGACCATGACAAGGAAGGCTGCAATGAAGATGACGGTGACCTTCGAGGTCTGGCCGATGCCGAGAGCTGCAATGATCAGGAAGACGTAGGCAAGAGGCGGGATGTTCCTGATGAACTGGATCCAGGGCTCGACGATATGGCGGAACGGGTCATACCATGCCATAAGAAACGCCACCGGGATGGAGACGACGAAGGCGATGCCGAAACCGGCAAGGACACGGGAGACCGATGCCCAGGCATTCTTCCAGAGCGTGCCGTTGCCAGACAGCTTCATGAACGCTTCCCAGACCTTTGCCGGAGACGCGAAGACCGCAGGCCACTTGCTTGATGCAAGCACCCATACGAGGATAGCGAGCGCCAGCGAGATCAGTTTCCATGCCCAGCTGGGCACCTTGTTCCAGATTGATGGCTTCTTCTCTTCCAACGTCTGCCTCCTTAGGCTGCCCTACCCAACAAGCTGTTCGCGAGGAAGTACTTACTCGTTTAAGTTGTCTGTTTTTTATCACAAGAAAGATAACGATTGAAGGAAGAATTTATTACGAGCCTGTCAAAAGACCGCTCAGCTTCGCTTCTGCTACCGTCCACCGCAATAATTACCGTTTGACCTCGGTAAACGGTTGGTCTTGATGCTGTCAGGAAAGTGTTTGCCTTCAGCTTGTCATGATATACTGAATGCAAGGTGAACGCGTTCTTTCACTTAATCGAAAAAGCTTTGAAACGAGGAGACGCTATGGGAAGGCACACAACCCTCAAGGATGTTGCCCAAGCAGCGGGCGTGACGACAGCCACCGTCTCCTATGTCATCAACAACACGCCAGGGCAGACCATAAGCCCCAAGACCCGCGAGCGCGTGCTCGAGGCCGTGGCGGAGCTCGGATACATGCCCAATGCCCACGCCCGCACCCTGAGGAGCCGCCGCATCTCCTGCGTCGGCGTTGTCATCCACAAGAACCTGGCAGTCCCCCGCTACAGCCAGATGGTCTATGGCATACAGGAAAGGCTCGAGCAGCGTGGCTACAGCGTGCTGCTTCTCGGCAATACCGTGGGACTCCAGGGCTACACCGATTATGTCAGCGCCTATCTCGAGGGACAGATCGGCGGCATTATCTTCATAGGGACCGAAGACCAGACGCCCGATCCAGACAGCATCCGCATCCTCCAGAACGAGCATGCACCGCTTGTTGTCTTCAACTGCAAGCAGGATGCCGACACCTACAGCACAGTCGATTATGACTATGCAGGAGGTGCCCGCCTGATTGCAGAGCGCGTCATGGCCACGGGTCCGAAACGGCTCCTGTATTTCGAGCCACAGATCGACACGGAGCAGGAACGCCAGCGCGAGCAGGGCATACGCGAGGTTGTCTCGGCACATCCCGACGTCGAGCTCAAGGTTCGCCAGGCACCGATCACCAAGGACAGAATCGAGATCTGGGATGCCCATCACTTTGTGGGAGACACCGAGGAAGGCATACGCCTGACCGAACGCTTCATCGAGGCCTGCCGCCAAGCTCTCGACGAGCTCGAAGACGGCGATGCCGTAATCGCATCCTGGGCTACCTGGACCCACTATTTCCGGAAGGCTGATCCAGACAAGAAGATCGTATACGCGGAGCTTGCCAACAACGGAGAGTCCTGGATGGCAGCGAACTTCTATACCCGCATGCCCAACTATGGAGCCGGCATCACCTGTGCCGACGAGGTGCTTTCCCTCATCGGCGGCTCGACGCCGCAGTCACGCCTGATCAAGCTCACGAACATCGTGACCGTCACAAGCCTCGATCTCTAAGCTTGCCCATCTGGCACAGTCTGCTTTTGATGCAGATTTACTGAATCGTATCAGCTCTATTGCACTTCTTTCCAAGCAGTGCGCCACCTATGGCAATCAAGAGCGAGCGGCATCATATGGCACGTAAGCGGCCATATTTTGGCCTTTTCTCCACGTCAGCAATCTCTTTTCTTGCATTTGCAGGTAAATCATTCCATAGTGTTGTTAGCTTAATCGCATAAGTTCCTACTGAGCGAGATGAGGCGATACCTTTGGATACAGCTTCCAGGAAGCGCGTGACGCTTCGCGATGTGGCCAAAGCCGCAGGCGTCGCCCCCGCCACCGTCTCCTACGTGATCAACAACGTGCAGAACCAGAAGCTGCGTCCCGAAACGCGCGAGCGCGTGCTCCAGGCAGTGAACGATCTGGGCTACATCCCCGATGCCAATGCCCGCACCATGCGCGGCGGCAAATCGTTCTGCGCCGGTGTTGTCATCAACAAGGACCTGGCGGTCCCCCGCTTTGCCCAGACGCTCCAGGGCATCCAGAAGGGACTCGATCAAGCAGGGTATTCCCTTCTTCTCTGCACGGCACGGCGCCAGGCAGATGGTCCTGCGGACTATATCCGTGCCTACATGGAGCGCAGGATCGACGGCGTGATCTTTCTCGGCAAGGACAACGAAGGTCCGGACCGTGCAGGCCTTGCCGCCATCCGCTCAAAGCACATCCCCCTTGTGGTCTATGACTGCCAGATGAAGCCAGGAACGTATTCGAGCGTCGATCTCGACTATGAAGGAGGAGCGCGCTTTCTGGTGGAACGCATCCTCGAAAAGCATCCCGGCAAGCTCCTCTACCTGAGACCCGACATCGCGAAGGCGCAGGAAGAGGAACGGGAGCGCGGCGTGCGCGAAGCCATGGCGCAACATCCAGACTGCCAGCTTTCCATCTGCACCGTGCCGGTCACCCTCGAAAACCTCGAGTCCTGGGATATCCGCTACTCTGTCGGCATGACCGACCAGGGCAGGGAGCTCACCGACCGCTTCGTCCAGACCGTCCGCTCGGCAGCCGCCGGGCTCTGCCTGGGGGATGCCGTGGTCTCGAGCTGGTCCACCTGGACCGACCTCTTCCGCAGCTTCTGCCCATCAGCGGGCCTCATCTTCGGCGAGCTTGCCAACAACGGCGAAACCCGCTTCTCCCCCGGCCTCTATCTGCGCCTTCCCAATGTGGAGGTAGGCCGCACCTGCGCCGATGCGCTTCTGCGCCTGATCGAGGGAAAGCCTGCCGAGGCCCGCACCTTGAAGCTCACCGACATCATCGATGCCTATCCAGCACCGCAGACGTGAAAGCGTCTGGAATCAGAAGACCCCCAAGAGAAAGGTGATGCCATGCCCCTCGTTCCACTCAAGCCCGTGCTCGATGCCGCCAGAGCCGGCGGCTATGCCCAGGGCGCCTTCAATGTGAATGCCGTCTGTCAGGCAAAGGCCGTCATCGAAGCCCACGAGATCCTGAGAAGCGCCGCCATACTGCAGGGAGCAGATCTTGCCAATGCATTCATGGGAGGGCGTGCCGACTTCCAGAACGGAACTGTCGAGGACAAGATCCGCGGCGCCAAAAACATCGGCGACGCCGTCAAGAAATTCGGCGAGAACAGCCCCATCCCCATCGTCTTGCACCTCGACCACGGGCGTGACATGGCATCTGTCAAGGCAGCCATCGCCGGCGGCTACACCTCTGTGATGATCGATGGATCGGCGCTGCCTTTCGAGGACAATATCGAGCTCACGCGCGAGGTCGTGAAGTACGCACATCCGAAAGGCGTCTCCGTGGAAGGCGAGCTCGGCGTCCTGGCGGGCGTCGAAGACCATGTATTCGCTGCCACAAGCACCTATACGAACCCGCTCAAGGCAGTGGAATTCGTCCGCGCGACTGGCGTCGATGCCCTTGCCATCTCCTATGGCACGATGCATGGACCATCGAAGGGCAAGAACGTGAAGCTGCGCCGCGAAATCCCGATTGCCGTACGCGAATGCCTTGCACATGAGGGGCTCGACTGCGCGCTCGTTAGCCACGGCTCATCGACCGTCCCCGCCTATATCGTCGAGGAGATCAACGAGCTTGGCGGCAGCATCCATAATGCCCATGGCATCTCGCTCGATGAGCTCAAGGCAGCCATTCCGGCAGGCATCAGCAAGATCAATGTCGACACGGACATCCGCCTGGCTGTCACGCGCAACATGCGCGAGCTCTTCCACCTGCGCCCAGAGCTCCAGAAGAGCGCATCTGTCGGCGGCGTATACGAGCTTCTGCTGGCACATCCCGAAAACCCCGATCCGCGCGTCTTCCTGCCACCTGTCTATGACACGGTCATGTACGGCACCGTGGAAGACCCTGACCGCCAGGCGCTCGTCGATGCAATCGAGCGCGGCGTCAAGGAAGCGGTCTCCACCCTCATCGTCGAGTTCGGCAGCTACGGAAAGGCGCCAAAGGTAGAGATGGCATCGCTCGACGAGATGGCAGAGCGCTACGAGAAGGCAGGCATCTAGCATGGGCACCCAGGATACGCTGCTTGTCATGCATGGAGGAGGCCCGACTGCCGTCATCAATGCCTCGCTGTTCGGGGCGGTCGACGAGGCGCTCAGGACACCGGAAGCAGGCCGCGTGCTCGGTGCGCTCGGCGGCGTCGGCGGCATTCTGGATGGACGCTTCGTCGACTTCGGCACGGTTTCCAGAGAGACGCTCGCGCTTCTGCCGCACTCCCCCTCCTCTGCCATCGGCACATCGAGAAAGCCCCTTGAGGAGAAGGACTACCGCGCGCTTGCCCATGCCCTCAAAAGGGAGCATGTCCGCTGGCTTCTGCCGACCGGCGGAAATGGCACGATGAACACCTGCGGCGAGATATGGCGGGCATGCAGGGCCGAAGGCGTGAATATCGATGTCGTGGGCATCCCCAAGACCATGGACAACGATATCGCTGTCACCGACCATGCGCCCGGCTATGCAAGCGCCGCCCTCTATATGGCAGCGAGCGTCTCGGAGGTCTGCTGCGATGTACGCGGCCTGCCGATCCACATCGTGATCGTGGAGGCCATGGGCAGAAATGCCGGCTGGGTCACGGCAGCAAGCGCCCTTGCCGATGAGTCCGGCACCGGAGGCCCCGACCTAATCTATCTGCCTGAGCGCGATTTCGACGAGGACCAGTTCCTGGAGAGCTGCCAGGAGCTCATCGACGAGAAGGGCTCAGGCATCGTGGTCGTCTCGGAGGGGCTCCACAATAAAGGCGGCGTGCCCGTGGCACCGCTTCTGATGGAAACCGGCCGCTCCCGGTATTTCGGCGATGTGAGCGCGCATCTTGCCCGCCTCGTCGTCCAGAAGCTCGGCTACAAGGCCCGCTCGGAGAAGCCTGGCCTTCTGGGAAGGGCATCCATGCCTTGGCAGAGCGCTGTCGACCGCGAAGAGGCCGTTCAGTGCGGCCGCGAGGCCGTGCGTGCGGCGCTCGAGGGCGACTCCGGCAAGATGGTCGGCATCGAACGCGTCTCGAGCGCGCCTTATGCCGTGCGCTACGTGCGCATCCCGATCGAGCAGGTCATGCTCGATGAACGGACACTTCCCGACCGCTACATCAATGCCGCAGGAAACGGCGTGACCGAAGAGTTCAGAAGCTGGCTCCGCCCGCTTCTTGGACAGGACCTTCCCCGCTTTGCAAGCTTTGTCTAGGAGGCATACATGAAGCATATCTTCCTCAATCTCAAGCGCTTCGATATCGTGTGCGAGCGCGGCGGCGTGAACCGCCTGTCAGCACCCGCCACATGGGGCACGGCCATCGCACGCGCGGTCGCCCCTGTCGCCACACGCTATGCAGGCACGGCCGAATTCGCTGCCTTCCTGCCTGAAGCGCATATCATCCCTGCCGTGCAGGAGAAAGGCACGGCGCCTTTCGGCATCGGCTGCCAGGGCGTGCACACAGAAGACAGCGCTCCAGGCGGCAACTTCGGCGCCTTCACGACGCTCAGGACCGCAAACTCGATGGCCGAGCTCGGCTGCAGCTGGACGCTCATCGGACACTGCGAAGAGCGCATGCACCTACGCTCCGTCATGGCCGAGGCAGGGGCAGATCCTGCCGCCATCGAACCTGCCGTCGACCGCATCCTTGCCCGCGAAGTCAGGGCAGCCCAGGCAGCTGGGCTCAAGGTCCTCTTCTGCATGGGCGAGCGCAGCGAAGAGCAGGATGCGTGGGACCAGGTGCTCACCCGCCAGCTCGAAGGCGGCCTTGCGGGCGCCGCAAAAGACGGCCTCAGGATTGCCTATGAACCGGTCTGGAGCATCGGTCCCGGAAAGACCCCGGCAGATGCCCCCTATATCGCAAAGGTCGCCCGTCTCGTGAAGGCTGCCCTGCCCGGTGTGGACGTGGTCTATGGAGGAGGGCTCAAGGCAGACAACGCCCAGATGCTTGCCGGCATCGACGAGATCGACGGCGGGCTCATCGCGCTCACGCGTTTCACAGGCGAGATCGGCTTCTATCCGGATGAGTATGCCGAAATCGTCGACCTGTATCTTGGCAAGTAGCACAGACATTCGCTTGAAAGGAAGAGGGACCATGCATCTCGAATTCGAATATGGCACCGGCAAGATGGGAGCGGAGCTCCCCGATTCGACCGATGTCTTCATCACCGGCAAGACCGTGAAGGACCCCCAGTGCCTGCCTCAGGACTGGGATTCGCTCTATGCCGCGACGCTCGACTCCATCCGCCATCCCATCGGCTCAGAGCCGCTCGCAGACCTTGCCCACCCTGGTGCCAAGGTCGTCATCGTCATCCCTGACATCATCAAGGGCGGCACCCAGCCGACCTCGCACCGCCGCGTCGCGATCCGTGCCTGCCTGGACGAGCTGTTCGCGAACGGCGTGAAGCACGACGACGTGCTGCTCCTGTTCTCGAACGGCCTCCATCCCCGCACGAGCACGGCCGAGGCCAAGCAGATCCTGGGCGAGGATCTCTACAACGAATTCGCGGCCACGAACCAGATCGACTCCCATGACTCGGAAAACTACGACGACCTGGTCGACCTCGGCTATACGCCCCAGGGCGACCATGTGATCATGAACAAGCGCGTCTATGAATCGGACATCGCGATTCTCATCGGACACACCCAGGGCAACCCCTATGGCGGGTATTCGGGAGGCTACAAGCACTGCGCGACCGGCATCACCCACTGGCGCTCCATCGCTGCCCACCATGTCCCCCGCGTCATGAGCCGGCCTGACTTCGTGCCCGTCTCCACCCATTCGATGATGCGCGACAAGTTCAACCAGCAGGGCATGTTCATGGAAGAGAAGATGGGCAAGAAGTTCTTCTGCTGCGATGCCGTGCTCGATACCTGGAGCCGCCAGATCGAGATCAATTCCGGCTGGGCCAAAGAGATGCAGCCCATTGCCTGGAAATGCGCCGACAAGCGCACCTACGTGCACTGGGCTGAGAAGAAATACGATATCGTCGTTATGGGCATGCCCACGAAGTTCCACTACGGCGATGGCATGGGCACGAACCCGATCATGATGATGCAGGCTGTGTCGGCCCAGGTAATCCGCCACAAGCGTATCCTTTCCGACCACTGCGTCTTCGTGATTGCCTCTTACTGCGATGGCTGGTTCCACGACGAGCGCTGGCCCTACCTGCGCGAGGAGTGGGAGGTATGGAACTCCGACGAGATGAACACCCTGAACGACATGATCAAGTACGGGGAGTATTTCGCGACGAACGAGGAATATATCCGCAAGTACCGCTTTGCCGGCGCCTTCCATCCCTTCCATGGCTTCTCGATGATGAGCTGCGGGAACCTGGCCGAGAAATACCTGTCCGCAACCTACATCGTCGGCGCGAAGAAGCCGGGCATGGCCCGCTCGATGGGACTCAAGACGCGTGCGACCTTCGAAGAGGCCATCAAGGACGCAACCGACAAGTATACCGATGGGCATCCCAACATCCTGGCGCTGCCGGGCGCCTATGTGAGCGCCGTGCCGCATCTGTGCATGAAGGATCCCTCGCAGAACTCGCACTACCGCGACGATGCGCCAGCCCATCCTTGCGGATGCTAGGAGGGCTTCCGTGATACGCCTGAACGAAGAGGGGCTGGGCTGCAAGGTCAGCACGCAGGACATCGAGCGCTCCCTGGCTGAGCACCCTTCCCTCATGGAAAGCTGCTGGGCAGGCACGCCGCATGGCACGGACTGGCTCGGCTGGCTCTCTGTCGACCAGTGGGCAGGGCCCCAGGAGCTAGCCCGCATCCATGCGCTTGCCGACCGGCTGCGCAAGAAGACAGACACCCTGGTCCTCATAGGTGTCGGAGGGTCGAACAATGCGGCACGCGCGGTCCTCTCGGCTCTTGGTCCAGCCGATCCTTGCCACCGTGTCGTCTATGCCGGCAACACCCTTTCCGCCTGGACCCTGAGAAAGCTGCTCGAGAGCCTTGAGGGCCACGAGGTGGCACTGTTCTGCGTCGCGAAGAACTTCAGGACGCTCGAACCCGGAAGCTCCTTCAGGCTCCTGCGGCAGCATCTGGTCTCCCAGCTCGGCAAGCGGGCAGCAGCAGAGCGCATCGTCTGCAACGGCACCCCAGGATCCGATCTCGAGCGGCTCTGCTCGGATGAAGGCTACACGTTCACGACCTTCCCGCCGAATGTCGGCGGGCGCTATACGGCGCTCACTGCCACTCATCTCCTGCCGCTCGCCTATGCCGGCATCGATATCGATGCGCTGGTGAAAGGAGCGCGTGCTGAGGAATCGGAGCTGCGCCGTCTGCCCGACCACACAAATCCGGCACTGCGCTATGCGCATCTGCGCTCTCTCGCCGGACGATCGGGGCTCACCATCGAGCTTCTTGCCTCCTTCGAGCCACGTCTTGCCGATTTCGGCCTCTGGTGGCAGCAGCTGTTCGGGGAGTCCGAAGGAAAGCAGGGCCGGGGCCTCTTCCCGGCCTGCGCCCGCTACTCCGAGGAGCTCCATAGCCTTGGCCAGTATGTCCAGGATGGCACGCACCAGCTCATGGAGACCTTCCTCGATATAGCAGAGCCCGGACCGGACGATCATCTCGTCCTCGGCACCAGCGATATCGCGGACGGCTTCGGCTATCTCGATGGAGCGGATTTCTGGGATATCAACAAGACGAGCTTTCGTGCCGTGCTGAAGGCACACGCATCGGTCCTTCCCTGTGCGACCATAGAGATTGGGCGCCTCGATGAGCAGCACATGGGAGCGCTCTTCTACTTCTTCATGCTGAGCTGCTACTGCTCCGCCGAGCTTCTGGGGGTCGATCCGTTCGACCAGCCAGGCGTCGAAGCCTACAAGCAGCTCATGCACCATGCATTGGGACGCGTCGAGTAAGGAGCCTCATCCGTGTCAGAGATGTACCTTGTCTTCGTCGTTGCCTTCCTGGCATCGCTTCTGGGTCCGCTCTGCGGCATCGGCGGCGGTGTCATCATCAAGCCTGTCGTCGATGCGATGGGGATCCTTCCGGTCGCGGTCGTCTCCTTCCTGTCTTCGGTCTCGGTCCTCACGATGTCTCTGGCAACGCTTCTGCAGAATGCCGTCTCGAAGACGTCGACCATCAAGGTGCGCTCCATGCTGCCGGTTGCCCTCGGATCGGCAGCAGGAGGCGCCGCCGGCAAGATCTTGTTCAACCTGCTCAGCCAGAATCTCCACGACAGGGAGCTTGTCGGCGCCTATCAGGCAGCTATCCTCATCATCCTGACCATTATCGTCTTCATCTACACGCTCAAGCGCTCCTCGCTCAGAAGCTTCCGCATCGGCCGCCCGCTTGCCAGCGCTCTCATCGGCGCTGCCGCCGGCGCTCTATGGTCCTTCCTCGGCATCGGCGGCGGTCCCTTCAATCTTGCAATCCTCATGTTCTTCTTCTCGATGGATTCCAAGCCTGCCGCCCAGGCATCGCTTTTCATCATCGCCTTCTCCCAGACAGCAAGCCTGCTCTATTCGGTCTTCCTCGGAGGCCTGCCAGCGTTCGAGCCGTTCATGCTTGCCGGTATGTGCCTGGCTGCCCTGCTGGGCTCTGTCATCGGCCGCCAGATTGCCCGGCGCATCGATTCCCATGCGGTCGATGTGCTCTACCGCTGCGCCCTGGTCCTGATCATCCTGATCTGCTGCTACAACTTCGCAAGGTTCTGCGGCATCCTATGAGCCTCAAAGACATCCGGCTTTCCCAAGGCCCGTGCAGCATCCATGCTGCACGGGCCTTCTCCTGCCGCGCACACGCTGTTTTCTACCATTCACGGGCTCTCGTCTTTCTCTATTTACGTCAGATATTTCCGATGTATACTTCATTTGTGTCTGATATATCCGATGTTATAAGGAATCAACTATGAAGCATGAGGAATGCCAAGAGAGCATGCAGCATATCGGCGAGAGCCTGAAGCGCTGGCGCACGATAGCGGGCATCACGGCCGATGGGCTTGCGCAGGAGCTCGGCATATCGCGCGATACCCTCTCGCGTGCCGAGCGCGGAGACCTCGCGGTCTCGGTCGGCACCGTGCTCGATATGGCAGCAGATTTCGGCCTCCTCTCGAAGGTGGAAGCGGCCTTCGATCCTGCACAGGACGAGATAGGACGCATCGGCATTGCCAAAGGCCTTCCGAAGCGCGTGCGCAGGACGAAGGAAGCCGTGCCACAGGATTGGAGAAACAGCATGAACTGGTATGAAGGAAGCTTTGTCTATCAGATCTATCCTCTGGGGCTGACCGGCGCTCCCTGGAGAAACGATGGCTCCCAGGAAGGCGCCACGAACACGGACGCGCACCGTCTCCTCAAGATCGTGAACGATGGCTGGGTCGACCATATGAAGAAGCTCGGCGTCAGCTGCCTGATGCTGAACCCGGTCTTCGAGAGCGACTCCCATGGCTATGACACGAGGGACTATACGAAGGTCGACAGCCGCCTCGGCACGAAGGAGGACTTGAAGGCCGTCGTGGATGCCTGCCATGAAGCAGGGATACGCGTGCTCTTCGATGCCGTGCTGAACCATGTGGGCCGTGGCTTCTGGGCCTTCCAGGACGTCCTCGAGAAGCATCAGCAGTCTCCCTACGCCGGATGGTTCAATATCGACTGGAACGGCAACTCTGCCTATAATGACGGATTCTCCTACGAGACCTGGGCAGGCGTCCCCGAGCTCGTGAAGCTCAATCATGGCTGCTTCGAGCTCAATGACTATCTTGCCGATGTGATCCGCGGCTGGGAAGCCGACTACGATATCGATGGCCTCCGCCTCGATGTTGCCTACTGCCTCGACGATGGCTATCTCGGCTACCTCCGCCAGATTGCTGATGGCCTCACCGCAAAGCGCGGAGAGAAGTTCCTTCTCCTCGGCGAGACGATGTTCGGCGACTACAACCGCTGGATGAACGACCATGCCTGCGATTCCGTCTACAACTACGAGGCCTACAAGGGCCTCTGGTCTTCCATGAACGCAGCGAACATGCATGAGATTGCCTATGCCTTGGAGCGCCAGAGCGGCGACAAGCCCTGGGACCTCTACACAGGAAAGCATCTGCTCGATTTCGTGGACAACCACGATGTCCCGAGAATCGCAACGCAGCTCGCCGACAAGAAGCAGCTGAAGCCGCTCTATGGCCTCCTCTTCGGCATGTGCGGCGTACCCTGCGTCTACTACGGCTCCGAGTGGGGCATCGAAGGCGTCCAGGACTACGGTGACCACAAGTTGAGGCCGGCTCTCGACAAGCCTGAATGGAACGATCTCACCGACTGGATTTGTGCCCTCTCCGAGGCGCGCTTCACGACGGAAGGCGCAGAGGCTCTCTGCGAGGGCGACTACCATGAGCTCCTCTGCCAGCCGCAGCAGCTTGTCTTCCAGCGTGCTGCCCAGGGGCGCCGTGTGATTGTCGCTGTCAATGCCTCGAAGGATCCGGTCGTCCTCCACTTCGATGCGGGATGCGGGAGAGCACAGGACCTCATCACGGGCGAAGACCATGACTTCGGTGCAGGCTCCGAAGTTGGCCCCTATTCCTGCCACTACTGGCTCTGCGAACGCTAAGGCGAAGACATACCCCGGAGATGCTGATGGCCGCCCTGCCTGGCAGGACGGTCATCTTTCCTACTCCCCTATGACGCCACGGGCACGCTCTGTCGTCGTCGATATGACGCAGCGGTTTGCTGGCAGCCACACGGTGCCCCATTCGAAGGGGACTCCATTGTCGAGCGTCACAAGCTGCTCGAGATTGAGCACGGGCGCCTTGTCGTCGCACTTGAGCCAGCGTGCCCGCTCAGAGCCAGCAACGCAGGCACAGTAGCGCTGTTCCGAATGGCCGATAGCATGGCCCGAGCAGCGCTCGACTGCCGCAAAGAGCGACTCATGCTCGAAGTCCACCTGGTCGAGACCGGGCGCTGCCTTGAGGCTGAGGTGGCTCTCGATGAACATGACCGGCACATCCTCGACCGTGCGGATGCGTGCAAGATAGAGATAGGGTTCCCCTGGCTTGATGCCCAGAGACGTCGCACAGAGGCCCTCTGCCTCCTCGATCCGCATCTCGCAGACGATCGTGCGAAAGCGTATGCCTTGCACGCTCATGGATTCGCCGAACGAGAGCAGCCTGTTTCCTGATGGCCTTGCCATGACCGGCTGCGTGACGAAGGTGCCACGTCCGCGCTGCTGCGTCAGGAGCCCCTCGTCCACAAGGGCGCGTATGCCCTTCTGGACCGTGCCACGGGAGAGCCCGAGCATGTCCATGAGCTCATGCTCAGAAGGGATGGGAACGTCTTGGCCCCACTCCCTGGAATAGATCTTCTCGCGCACATAGTCTGCGACCTGCACATGGAGCGGTACAGCGCCCTGCCTGACAAACTTCTCCATCCTAGCAGGCTGCCTTCCCGAAGCGCAGGAGACCCTGGCGCAAGATCTCGTCGACCCTGTCCCCTGTCGTCCTGAAGAACTCAGGCGTCAGGAGCGAATAGGTCGGTGCGTCAGCAAGATGGCGCTCGTTGTTTCCGTCGAGGAGCACGTCTGCTGCCTTCACGCCACGCTCTACATCCTCTGCGAGGATAGGATACTGCGGGAAGGCTGCACACTCATCTATGAGGGACGGGGTGAGCGGGACACGGCGCTCGAGGAAGAACGTCCTTCCATAGAGCTCGAAGTCCTTCTGTTTCCTGATGCGGGTCCGATCTCCGGGCTTCACGCCGATCTCAGCGATATAGCGCCTCGTCGCACCGTTGTAGCCAGCATCGCAGACCAGATGCGCCCAGGCACCGAGCACGATATCGGTGACCTCTGAAGGGTTCTTGCCCTCGATATAGAGGTCCCAGAACTTCTGGTACTGGGGCACAGGGATGGTTGCCGTCTCGGCCATATGCGTCATCCCATACGGCAGCTTGTGGGAGACATCGGGCACCATCCAGCCGACATAGAGGTCGGGCAGGAAGTTCCCGAAGAGGAAATTCCCGATATCGCGGATGCCAAGAGCATCCGTTTTCTCCTCCCTGAGGAGACGTTCCACGTGTGCTGCATGTATGTTCCAGCTGGGCATATGCCTTCCTGTACCGATCTGGCCCGGGGCGTGCGCCCCGGGCCCACGAGACTCGTTCCTAGCTTCTGACTTCGCCGTTCACGGCACGCATGACCTTCTTCACGAGACGGTCATGCGCCTTCTCCACCTCATCAGAGGTGAGCGTGTGGTCGGCTGCACGATACGTGAGCGAGAATGCAAGCGACTTCTTGCCTTCGCCGACACGCTGCTTATCGCGGAAGACGTCGAAGAGGCGCACATCTGCAAGGAGCTTGCCGCCGGCAGACTGGATGCGCTGCTCGACGGTCTCTGCCGTGACATCCTCGTCGACGACGATTGCAAGGTCGACAGAGACACCCGGGAGCGTCGGCACCTCCTGATAGGGCAGCTCGCGCTTGGCAAGACGGAGCAGCGCCTCGACAGAGAGCTCGAATGCCACGACATCCTGCTCGACCTCGAAGTTCTGAAGGACCTCAGGATGGATGTTGCCGACCCAGCCGATGAGCTCTCCGCCGTGGGCGTAGATCTCGGCAGCGCAGCCCGGCTGGAGCCACCCATACTCTTCCTGGTCAGCCACCTTGTAGCGGACCTTCGTGATGCGCAGCGCCTTCAGGAGCTCCTGGACGACACCCTTCGCATCGAAGAAGTTGAGCTTCGGATACTTGCGGTTCCACTGGTCATCGTCCCAGGCGCCGGACATGACGCCGCAGACGAAGCGGGGCTCATCCGGCTGGGACTTGTGCTCATGGCCGAAGAATACACGGCCGATTTCATAGAGCGCGATGTTCTTCTCGCCGTGGCTGATGTTGTACTCGACCGAGCGCAGAAGGCCCGGCAGCATGGAGCGGCGCATCTGGCTCTGGTCTGCGACGAGCGGATTGATGATCTGGACCGGGATGCCGCGGCCTTTCTCGCTCATATGCAGGCGCTCGAGATCGCGGGCATCGGCGAAGTTGTAGGTCTGGGTCTCGGAGAGGCCAAGAGCCCTGAGCGTGGCGCCGATCTTGCGGATGCGCTGCTGGTCGACCGTAAGGCCGCCTGCATGGTTCCTGGCAGCAGGAAGCGTCGCTTCGACCTCATCCTCGCCCCAGAGGCGCAGGATCTCCTCGATGAGGTCGACCTCGCGGGTGAGATCGGGACGGTTCGTCGGCGCGACGACGTCGAAGCCATCTTCTGCCGGCGTAACCGCGCAGCCAAGGCGGCGCAGGCGCTGTGCCATGAAATCAGGCTCGATATCGGCACCGGAGAGGGCGCAGACACGCTGGGTCCTGAGATGGATATGCGCAGGCTCCACAGGTGCTGGATAATTGTCGACCTTGCCTGTGCAGACCTCGGCCCCGCAGCACTCCTCGAAGAGGGCCGCTGCGATGTCTGCGATGCGCGAGCAGGCGGCAGCATCGACCTGACGCTCGAAGCGGATCGAGGCCTCGCTCATAAGGTCGAGATTGCGGCTCGTGCGGGAGATGTGGCCCTTGTCGAAGCAGGCGCTCTCGAGCAGGACATCCGTCGTGTTCTCGTCGATCTCTGAGTTGAGGCCGCCCATCACGCCAGCGAGTGCGACCGGCGTCTTTCCATCGTCGGTAATCACGATCATGTCGGACGTGAGGTCGCGGTCGGTGTGGTCGAGCGTCGTGACCTTCTCGCCGTCCTCTGCAGCACGGATCACGATGTGGCGCTTGCCGTCACGGACGCCAAGCTTGTTGAGATCGAAGGCATGGAGCGGCTGGCCGGTGAGATACATCACATAGTTCGTGACATCGACGACGTTGTTGATCGTACGGGAGCCTGCCGCCTCGACACGGCGGACAAGCCACTCAGGCGAGGGGCCGATCTTCACGTTCTTCACGACACGGGCGACATAGCGCTGGCAGAGTGCAGAATCTGCGATCGTGACATCGACGAGGTCCTCGGCGCGCGTCGCAATCTCAGACTTGATCTGGGGCTCCGTGATATGGGTGTCCTCATCGAAGATGGCAGACGTCTCGACTGCCATGCCCTCCATGGACAGGCAGTCCGGACGGTTCGGCGTGATCTCGCAGTCGACGACCGTATCCGAGATGCCATAGTAGTCTGTGAAGTCCACGCCGACCGGCGCATCCTCAGGCAGGATCATGATGCCCGAGTGGTCGGAGCCAAGGCCAAGCTCGCGCTCGGAGCAGTTCATGCCATACGACTCGACGCCGCGGAGCTTCGACTTCTTGATCTTCACATCGCCCGGCAGGTGTGCTCCGATCATTGCGACGACGATATGGTCGCCTGCATTGAAGTTCTGGGCGCCGCAGACGATCTGCAGCGGCTCGGGCTTGCCGTCCTTATCCACGTTCTTCATGCCCACATCGACCGTCGTGAGCCACATATGGTCGGAATCGGGATGCGGGACCTTCGTCAGGACCTTGCCGGTCACGACGTGCTCGAGGTCTGCACCTACCTTCTCCACAGCCTCCACCTCGGTGCCGGTGTGGATGTATTCCTTCACGAGGTCCTTCGGATCCTCGGGGACATCGACCATGTCCTTCAGCCACTCATAGGAAACGCGCATCGTATCTGCCTTTCTGTTGCGCGGAAACTGTCCAAAGAAGAGGATCCCTTAGAACTGGGACAGGAACCTCTTGTCGCCGGTCATCAGCATGCGGAGATCGGGGAGGTCGTAGCGCAGCGCTGCCACGCGCTCGACGCCGATGCCGAAGGCAAAGCCGGTGTACTTCTCCGGGTCGATGCCGCAGTAGCGGAAGACGTTCGGATCCACCATGCCGCAGCCCAGAATCTCGAGCCAGCCCGTGCCCTTGCAGAAACGGCAGCCCTTGCCGCCGCAGACGCCGCAGGACACATCGACTTCGCAGCTCGGCTCCGTGAACGGGAAGAAGTGCGGACGATAGCGGGTAGCGCGGTCCTTTCCGAAGATCTCGCGCGTGAAGTAGTCGAGCGTGCCCTTGAGGTCGCCGAACGTGATGCCCTCATCGACGACGAGACCCTCGACCTGCGTGAACTGGGGCAGATGGTTTGCATCGGCCGTATCGGGACGGAAGACCGTGCCTGGGCAGATCATATAGATCGGGGGCTTCCTGTTCTCCATCACATGGACCTGAACGCCCGAGGTCTGGGTGCGAAGGAGCACGTCGGACTCGCCGAGCACATGCTGCTCCTTGCCTTCAGGAGCGTTGTCGACGACGTAGAACGTGTCCTTGGAAGAACGTGAAGGATGGTCTTCAGGCGCATTGAGTGCCGTGAAGTTGTAGTAGGTCGTCTCGACGAACGGGCCGTCCTCGACGGTATAGCCCATGCCGCAGAAGATGTCCTCGATCTCCTCGCGGATCTGCGAGATCAGATGCTCGGTGCCAAGCGGCTTCACGCGGCCTGGCAGCGTGACATCGGTCGACTCGGCTGCAAAGCGGGACTGCAGGACTTCCTTCGTGATCTCGACCTTGCGCTTCTCGATGGCAGCCACGACCTGCGCACGCACGTCGTTTGCCATCTTGCCCATGATCGGGCGCTCCTCAGGATCGAGCTTGCCCATCTGGTGCATGACCTGGGTCAGGCTGCCCTTCCTGCCGAGAATCTGGACGCGCAGCTCCTCCAGCGCTTCAGGCGTGAGCGCCTTGGCAACGCCTTCGCGCACCTGATCCTGAATCGATGTGAGGTCATCGTTCATTGACATACCGATTTGCCCCTTCCATAGAAAAAGCCGTCCTCGAGCATACTTGCTCAAGGACGGCCTCATGACCGCGGTACCACCTTGATTGACACTGCACGCTTTGTGCGTCGCGAGCGCCCACTCGTTGAGCTCCGTTCCGTGGAGCAGACGGCTTCCCTACTGGCAGATGCGTTCAGGTTGCAGCTGGTGGAGTGAACTTCGTCCGCCAGCCTTCGCGAGGACCTCTCAGCCTAGGGTCCCTTCTCTGTCCTCCAGCTACGCGGCAGACGAACCTCTCCGTCATTGCCTGTGGGCAAGCTTAGCACAGGCATCGCGACTTGTATCCGGATATATGAACATTTCCCCTCTGTTCACATCTGCCGCTGCATCCAGAAGAGGAATCACTGCACCACGTACTGATAGGTATCGCCCATAGGAACGAATCGCACAGGGACAGCATCGGTGCCGAGTGCCACTGGCAGCCATCCCGCCATGCACTCCATGCCTGGCTCCTCAAGATTGAAATGGCCGACAGTGATGGCGCACCTGCCCCTGCCCAGAAGCGAGCTGTCGCGGAGGTATTCGCTGACCGTGAAGTCGCAGAACTCCATCGTCACGAGGGCATCGATGCCTTCTCGCTCGATTGTGGCAATCTCTTCCGTATCTGCTTCAGGATTGCCCATCACATGCATGGGAATCTGGATACGGGAGATCGGGGCATCCGCATCTCCTATGATGCGCGTGCCATTGAGCCTGAGCGCATGGGCCAGGGACTCCGCAAGATCTGGGCCCGAGGTCTCAGGAATCAGATAGTCCATGCAGGCAGAGACGTTTCCGACACGAAGGTCCAGCCATCCCATCTTCTGCGCAAAGCCGAAGAAGATGCCATCTGCGTATCTTCCATCATCGATGGGCACGCCGGAGTGGATGTAGTCATGACAGCGCCAGACGACACCCCCCACGTATCGAGGAGCTCCCTCTTTGCCGCAAAGACCTTATTGCCGGAAAGCACCTCCTGCCTGTCCCCATGATTCCAGAAGAGCGCCTCGTGGCAGATGATGAGATTGGCGCCAGAAGCCTTGGCTGTACGAATCACATCAGCGGTGGCCCAGAGGCAGCAGACGATGCCTGTGCACTCCTCTTCGAGGTGCTCTCTCCCATACGTCACCTTGTCGCGTGTCGTCGCATCGTCGATGGGTGCACCTGTCCAGGCATCGATACCCTGGCAGAACTTCTTCACGTACCCGACAGCATCGGCAATCTTCATCTCAGGCCCCTACGCCGTGAAAGGCCACACACCCTCGGCAAGCTTCTCTATCGCCTCGGCGACAGCGTCATCTGCACAGGCACCGATATGCCACTTCGCAGCAGCCGCCGCATTGGAAGTCGCATCCGAGACGGCAACAGAGTTCTCGACGACGTCGAACATTGCTAGATCGTTGTCTGCGTCGCCGAAGACGACGACCTCATCCGTCGTGCAGCCAAGCGCCTCGCAGAGCACTTGTATGCCCCGTCCCTTGTTCCAGCCAGCAGGCATCGCATTGAGATATCCCGGAAACGCCAGATCGAAATCGAGCCCTTCTGCCTCTGCATTCAGCGCATCGACAAGCTCCTGCGTCTCGGGGCGCGTGATGCCGCACTGGAACACGTTCACCTTGGTGATTGCACCCTCAGGAAGCGTGTCTCGCATCTCCGCCGTCTCCGCATATGTCGGGAAAGACTGGGCAAGATCTTCACGTGTTCCACGCACGATATACGTCTTGCTGTCTTGGAAGCAGAGCAGGCCGCATCCAGGATGCCTGCCAAGCACATCGAGAAGGTTCAGAAGTGCCTCATGGCTGAAATACTCATGATGGATGCAGGTGCCTTCGAGATAGACCTCGAGGCCGTTCGTGGCGACCGCCGTGGCGACACACATCTCGTCTCCTGCAAACATCGGCGGCACCCAGCTTCTCGCCCTGCCTGAGGAGGGGCCTATCGGGATGCCCGCTGCAAGTGCCTTGCCAAACGCCTCATGCGTCCTTGGGCTGACGGTCTTTGCTCCCTTCGGCAGGATCGTGCTGTCCATATCGGAAAGGATGAGGCGGCACTCATGCACGCTTCCATCCGCTGCAATCTCTTTCACGTGGCCTTCTCCCTGTCTGTGTCTCAGATATAGCCAAGATGTGCGAGCGCGTGGGCGACACCGTCGTGGTGCACATCGTCTGTTACATAGCTCGCCGCTTCCTTCGCAGCAGGAGACGCGTTGCCCATAGCGACAGCAATGTCAGCTGCTCTGAGAAGCGGGATATCGTTCTCCGAGTCTCCGAAGGCAAGCGTGCGGCCGACCGTGCCGCCCTCTTCTTCCAGCGCACGCACAAGCTCATGCGCTGCCACATCCTTGCCGACACCGGGACACACAAGCTCGAAGTAGTCAGGAGCTGACTGA
The DNA here is from genome assembly GCF_036408795.1 of Olsenella kribbiana. Taxonomy (NCBI): domain Bacteria; kingdom Bacillati; phylum Actinomycetota; class Coriobacteriia; order Coriobacteriales; family Atopobiaceae; genus Olsenella; species Olsenella kribbiana. Next base: position 72,063 of record NZ_JAZGJP010000008.1, on the reverse strand, counting down.
TAGCAGGCAAAATGCGTCTGGAAGAAGCTGCTCTCCTTATAGTGCGGAAGGTCGAAATAGCGGAAGGCAAGCTTTCCTACCTCAAGCGAGGGAAGCACGCGCTTCAGGTCCTCCAGGCTTTCGACCTGTGTGGCATGCCATTCGAAGCCGCGCCGCTCTCCTGCAAAGGCCCTGCCTTCCAGCCCGCTGAAAAGGATGCCCATGTGTGCACGATGCGCCTCAGCGAGCGCCTCTTCGAGATCTTGTGCCGGAATGAAATGCGCCGAGACACGCTTTCCGTCGAGCAGTGCAAGCGCCCCGTCGAAGCAGAGCATGCCCCGAAACGGCAGGCCCTGAAGGCATTGAGGGACGCCCTGAGGGGCCCTTCCGGTAGAGAGCAGGGCGACATTGCCGAGCTCGCTGAAGCGCCTGATGGCGTCCTTCGAGGCAGGCGTGGCCTCATTTCCCCAGCCCGTCTTCGGGTCTCGCCATGTCAGCGTGTTGTCGATATCGAAGAATGCCACATCCATCCGCATGCTCCCTTGCTTTCGCATTTCCTCCAAAGTATACCGGGCCAGAACGCTCCGATCCGCGCTCGTCCGAGCCCGGCGAAACACGAGAGAAAAGGCCCAGAAACACGACACAGCGCTTATCTGGCGTCACATTTCGGATGCCTTTCGGTTTTAGATATCCATGTGGGTATGTAATAGGCTAGTCCACGTTGTTTGCGCATCCAGCAGGAAGCAGAGGAAGCGAGGCTCAAGATGACACAGGTGTATTCGGAGATAGGACGTCTCAGAAAGGTGATGCTCCACCGGCCCGGACGCGAGCTCTGCCAGGTGCTTCCTTCGCAGCTTTCGGGCATGCTCTTCGAAGATACGCCGTATCTGGCAGAGGCCCAGAAAGAGCACGATGCCTTTGCCAAGATCCTGACAGACGCCGGTGTCGAGGTCCTCTATCTCACCGACCTCATGAAGTCTGCCTTCGAGTCTCCGAAGGTCCGCTACGAATTCGTCTCCGAGTTCCTCGAAGCCTCCCATATCACAAGCCCTGCCCTCGTGGAGAAGCTCGAGGACCTCTATCTGCGCATGACGGCAGAAGAGCTCGTCGAGACCGTGCTCTGCGGCATAAGGAGCGACGATGCGCGCCTCCAGGATGTGACGTCATTCGGAAACCTCGGTGCCCGCGAGGCCGTCTTTGCCGTCTGCCCGCTCCCTAACATCTACTTCATGCGTGACAACTCGATCTCGCTCGGCCATGATGTCATCTACTCCCATATGGAGAAGCGCGTCCGCAAGCGCGAGGCGATCGTGCTGCGCTATGTGCGCCAGCATGCAGATAAGTTCCAGGATGCGCACGAGGAAGACCTCTATGACCTTTCCTTCCCGCAGCGCATCGAAGGCGGCGACGTGCTCGTCCTTTCCGACCATTCTGTCATCATCGGCTGCTCGGAGCGCACGAGCCCGGTTGCGATCGAATACATCGCTCACAGCCTCTTCGAGCGCGGCTACACGGAAGTCTATGCCTTCGATATCGGCATGCATCGCGCGTCCATGCACCTCGATATCTCGCTCTCGATGGTCGATGTGGATACGTTCCTCTACAACCCCCTGATCGACGGCACGACCGACATCTACCGCCTCTTCCCGGCACCCACAGGCGTCGGCTATGACTATGTCGGCAAGGACTGGCACAGAGCGCTTGCCCAGGCGACCGGGAACCCCGATGTGCGCCTCATCCCCTGCGGCGGAGACGATCCGGTCGATACGGAATGGGAGCTCTGGAACCTCGGCGCCAATGTCCTCGCTATAGCTCCTGGCGAGGTCGTGGGCTATGAGCGGACACCGATCACGCTCGATCTCCTCGACAAGGCAGGCATCGCAGTCCACACATTCCCCTCAGGCGAGCTCTCGCGCGGACGTGGCGGCACGCACTGCATGAGCATGCCGCTCGTACGCGACCTCCTCTAGCTCACATTCCGTCAAAGAAGAAGGCGGCTGCAGCCCTGAGACTGCAGCCGCCTTCCGCATATCCCGGGCGTGCCTCACTCTTCTTCTGCAGAGAGGGCGCAGAGCGCAGCTCCATACATGCCGGCCTGGTTGCCGAGGTCTGCCGGCACGATCTTCGTGTTCCTGCAGATCGGCAGGCAGTGGGCCTGGAAGCGCTCGGTGAGCTCGTCCTTGAAGACATCGAACGAGCCGACGACGCCACCGCCGATAACGAAAGCCTCGGGATCGACCGCGCACGACAGCTGTGCCATGGCGCGAGCAAGATACTCGAGCATCTGGGAGATGGCAGTGCGTGCGCACTCGTCCCCTGCTGCCATGGCCTTGAAGACAGAGTAGGAATCGGAGCGGCCCGAGAGCGCGCAGGGCTCCTTGCCCGCCTTCTCGCAGGCCTCCTTGTAGAGCGTCACGATGCCGGAGGCGCTTGCATACTGCTCGAGGCAGCCATGGCGGCCGCAGCCGCAGGTGCGCGTCTCCTCGTAGTTCATCGTCAGGTGTCCAAGCTCGCCGCCAGCGCCATTCGCTCCTGCCACGAGCTGGCCATTGAGGACGACGCCTCCGCCGACGCCCGTGCCGAGCGTGATCATGATGAAGTTCTTGACGCCCTTGGCGCCGCCCATCCACATCTCGCCGAGCGCTGCGGCATTCGCATCGTTCACGAAGGCAAGGCGTGCCTGGAAGAACGTCTCCTTCAAGGCATTCTTGAGTCCGTCAGGATCGAGCTTGATGTTCGGAAGGAAGCCGACATTGCCATTCGCATCGACAGGACCAGGGATATCGAGACCGACCGCCTCCACGTCGGTGATCGCACCATCGACCGAGGATACGAGGTTCGTGAGGCCATCTGTCACCTCGGCGAAGGCCTGAGGTGTCGTGAGGTCCGAGGTCGGAATCGTGCGGACTGCCTTGAGCTGGCCTTCAAGCGTGAAGATGCCTGCCTTGATTGATGTGCCGCCAACATCAATGCCCAATACATACTTCATCGGATATTCCTTCCGTAAGCGTTTCCGGGACTCCAAGTATGGCGCAAGGAAGAGTCCCTTGAGACGAGATATCCAGCAATGGTGCATCCTGCGACACGATTGGCACCAAGCGCGCATGTATGGCCATCCATCTGCCATTGCTGAGCGTATCCCGTTCTGCCCCTTAAGCTGAGGCACGTCTCAGGCTACACTGGAAGCTATTCATAGGAACATGCGCGCAGACGCGCGAGAGGAGCTCGAATATGGCTGATACGAACGAAAGCGGCAAGACCGAGGCCCAGGTGAGCGAGCCTGCGCAGAAAGCTGACACGCAGGCAGCACCCGCTCCAGCAGGTGTCCCTGCTGCTTCCCCTGCCGCCGTCATGAACCCGAAGGCAGATCTCGCTGCCCTGAACTCGCTCGAGATGCATCTCTATGCCCACAGGTATGCCGAGACGATGATGGGCTGCTTCGGCCCCTCGATCGACCCCAAGAAGGCCGTGCATGACCGCGGCGAGGCACAGGCCATCCTCGACGAGGAGGACCAGGAGCTTCTGTGCGCAAAGAACACCGGCGAGCTTCTCGACCGTCTCCAGAGGAGCTCGGCGCTCCTCGACCGCACGCAGCGCGCACAGGTGCGCGTGCTCAGACGCGAGCGTGCCCGTCTCGAGAATGTCCCGGCAGCAGACCAGGCAGCATTCACGCGCTTGCTCGCCGAGTCCGGCGCCGTCTGGCATGCCGCAAAGGCTGCAAACGATTGGGCAAGCTTCGAGCCCTATCTTGACCGTGTCGTCAATGCCATGCGCCATCTTGCCAGCTGCCAGGACCCGCACAGGAACCCGTACGATGTGTGGCTCGACTACTTCGAGCAGGGCACGAGCCGCGCATTCTATGACCACTTCTTCCGCGAGGTGAAGAAGTGCGTCGTGCCGCTCCTCCAGGAGATCTCCCAGCGTCCGCAGCTCTCCCGCAGGGTCGTCGAGGGCCGCTTCGAGGCAGAGCGCCAGTGGGCCCTGGCACGCGACCTCATGGACCTCGAAGGACTCGATCCGGATGTGATGGTGCTCACGAAGACCGAGCATCCCTACTCTGATGGCATCACGACGAACTATGCGATGATTGCAGCGCACGTCTATGAGGACGATGTGCTCTCGAACCTCTACACGATGCTCCATGAGGGAGGACACGCCCTCTACGAGACCGGCGTCGACCCCGCCCTCAACTACACGTCGCTCAAGGGCGGCACGTCCATGGGCATGCATGAGGGGCAGTCGCGCTTCTTCGAGAACTATGTCGGTCGTGCCGAAGCCTTCGCGCCGTCTCTCCTTGCGCTTCTGCGCAAGCACTTCCCGGGCCAGTTCTCCCGTGTGAGCGCCCGCCAGTTCTACATGGCCGCAAACCGCGTCGAGCCGGGCCTCATCCGTACCGAGGCAGACGAGCTCACCTACCCCCTTCACATCATCATCCGCTACGAGATCGAGCAGCTCCTGATGGAGGGCGACATCACGGCACAGCAGGTGCCGATGCTCTGGGCCGACCGCTACAAGAAGTATCTTGGCGTCCGCGTTTCTGACTACACGCACGGTGCGCTCCAGGATACGCACTGGGCAGACGGCCTCATCGGCTACTTCCCGACCTATGCGCTGGGTGGCGCCTATGGCGCACAGTTCCGCCACCAGATGATGGCAGAAGGCATGGACTTCGACGGCGTCCTTGCGACCGGCGATCTCGAGCCGATCCGTGCCTGGCTCAAGAAGCATGTCTGGCAGTGGGGCCGCACGTTCGACCCGGCAGAGATTGTCGTCAATGCCTGCGGCGAGCCCTTCAATGTGGCCTACTACACGGACTACCTCGTGCAGAAGTTCACGCGCCTCTACGGGATCGAGATGTAGCGTGCGCGCGCTCATCCAGCTCATAGACACGGCAGAGGTCACGGTCGAAGGAAAGCTTGTCGGTTCCTCCGGCCCCGGCCTCTGCATATTCCTGGGTGTCGTGCCCGAAGACACGGAAGTTGCCGCCGCGCGCCTCTGGAAGAAGATCCTGCGCCTGCGCATCTTTCCCGATGCTGCCGGAAAGACGAATCTCTCCCTTCAGGACACGGGCGGCTCTGTCCTCATCGTGAGCCAGTTCACGCTCTGTGCCGACTGCTCACACGGCAACAGGCCCTCCTTCACGGGAGCTGCCAAGCCAGAGCCGGCCAAGAGGCTCTATGAGGCGTTCCTCGAAGATGCAAGGGCAGACCTCGGAGAAAGCCGCGTGGGACACGGCGAGTTCGGCGCGATGATGGATGTCTCGCTTGTGAACAAGGGTCCCTTCACAATCTGGCTCGATACCGAAACGCTCTGATGAAATCGGCCTCCCCGCCCACAGGGCAGGGAGGCCGCTTCTTTCTCGTCTGAAATCAGCTCTTACGAGCCTATGGCACGGCGGAGATCGTCTGCAACCTCGCGGGTGCGCCTCGAAGGCACGGGCAGGCTCGTTCCCTCGTCGAGCATCACATAGCCCGGACGCATGCCTTCCACATGGTCCACGTTCACGGCAAAGCCACGGTGGATACGTACGAACTTGCCATCGAGACGCGTGAGCAGATGCGTGATGCCCTCGCTCATGCGGAAGGTGCCTGTCACTGCATGGACAAGCGTCGACTGGCGGGAAGCCTCGATATAGACGATATCGGAGAGGCTCAGGAAGTGCGAGATGCCGTCTGCATCACGCAGCACGATCGATTCCCTGAGCGCGTGGGCCACTGCCCCTCCATGCTCCTCCGTCACGGCGACCGAGAAATGGGCATGGCAGATCTTGAGCTCGCCCTTGAGCTCCTGCCAGATGAGCGTAAGGCGGCAGGGAATCATGCCTTCGCGGGTGATGGCAGCAAAGCGGCTTACGGTCACACAGGCATCTTCATCGAGCGCACAGGCATGCACATCGCGCTTGCCGACGCCCCTGAGCTCATACGCTTCTGCAAGCTCTTCGAGCTCCTGGAGGAAATCATGCCGGTCGAGCAGCCAATCCCCTTCCAAGGGGCCTACAGCCTGGAGCGTTTCAGCAAAGAGCGGCTCGAGCTTCTGCGCCGCGTGGTCAGGGAGCCGGTCCACAAGGCTCTCCGCCATGCGGAGTGCATCTTCCTGAAGCTGCTTCCTCATGCAGGAGATCGCCTCCATCCTGACCCGATCAGGCATGGAACCCGCAAGCTCCAGACATGAATCGTTTCGTTTCTTACGTATGTGCGTAATGAGTTTAACGTGCCTAGCAGCGAAAAAGTCGAAGAGGTCACGAAAGACCGGCAACGCTGAACAGAAAGCTCAGCATTGCCGGTCTTTGCTGCTGCATCCCTCCCAAACGTGAAAGACAGAAAGCTGCTATGCCCTTCCAAGCGCGCGGATTGCCTCTTCCACCTCTCTGCGCACCTGCACAGAGCGACGCTCCGGCATGGGAATAGCCGTCCCTTCATCGAGGATGATCTGGCGCGTATGGATCTCCCGCACATGGGCGACATTGATCAAGAAGCCGCGGTGGACACGCAGGAAGTTCGGCGGCAGCTCGGCTGCGACCTTGCCCAGGACCTTTGCCAGGCGGAAGATGCCCTCCGCCGTATGCACCATCGTGTACTGCCGCTCTGCCTCGAGATAGATGACAGCATCTGCATCGAGGAAGTGGGCGACACCCGAGGAATCGCGCATGACAAGAGGATGGGAATCAGGATGGAGACGGACGGAGACCGTGCTGGTACCACCCACCTGCCCCTCTCCATGCATCGTCTTCTGCCCATGGCTCTGCCACGTCGGCGTCGAGATATGGAGATGCACAAGCTGGAGCCTGTCGTCCTCGACGGTCCAGAACAGCGTGACACGGAAGCGGTGGAAGGCCACCTCATGTGGCCCTGTCGGATACGACGCAAGCACGTGTCCTGTCACAAGCATCCCGTGCGGGCTCTGCACGCGCACCTGGAAATACTCCTCGGAGACCTTCTTGGCCTCGATGCCGTCCTTCGGCATATGGTCCATATAGGCATCAAGCGACTGGGGGACAAGGCAGTACTCGTCCGCGCTCGGTCCGATATAGGTGAAGCCCTCATGCAGATAGGGACGACAGGACTCTGGATCCTGTCTCCACAAGGCGCGGACAATCTCTTCGGATGTTCGCAGTGCTTTCTCCGAGAGCGTACCCTTCATGGCAACCACCTTTTTTGGCGTGTCCTGCAAGAAGCGCCGCATCGTTATCTGTCTGTACAGATATACCAATTATTGAACCTTGTATTGCAGATTCTTAACGAACGATGGGTTATTGCGAACAAATACATGTCTAACCAGATGAAAGCGATATCGGAGCAGGATAATATGCCGCCTGCGGCGGAAAACCTGCCATCCGCACAGCCCGGGCCTCCAGCACCTGAGTACCGGAAAGTGCGCACTTCGGCTTTGCCCTGCCATCCAGCAGGAGCACTTCCCGAAAGCAATGTTCCCTTGGCCGAAACCCAGCACGCCAGGTACCGCACTTTCCCGCCATCGGGTATGCTTCCCTGCAAAGAGGCTACGAACATCCTCTTTCTGCCACCAGCAAGAGGAGCCGGAGATGAAGAAGCGGAAGATAAAGTTCGCAGAGACAGCTGATGTCTATCTCCTGGCAGGCCATCTTGCGCTCATCGCATTGGCAGCGGACGCATCTGTCTGGGCAGACCCCGCCCTCATCATCTTCGTCCTTCTCTTCTCCTGCTGCATGCTCATCTCCTGGCACAAGGCTTCCTGCCGCATCTTTGACAGGACATACACCCGTGCCAAAGCCCTGCGCCTCGCCTGTCTTGCGCCAGCAGCAGCGCTTCTGGCGGTATGCGCGCATCTTCTTCTCGGCTTCTGGCCACTAGCGGCCTTTGCCCTCGCTTGCGCTTCAGCCTGCCTCGCCTATCTCTGCACCCTCAATCTCGCACCTGCGAAGAAAGCTATCCGATAAGAAGCTTCTCCCTCAGTCGGATTCTCATGCGCAGACCGATTCTCCTCATGTTTTGCTTGCGTCCAAAGACCGGAGGCTCCCATGCGAAAGGCATTCATGGTGGCAGCTGCCGCATTGGCTGCCTTGGCTATCGCCGAAATCGCTCTCATAGCGAGCTTTTCCCACGCTGAAGGCGTATCGAACTATGTCCCGCCTCTCGCGACTGTTGCCGGAACCGTCGAAGATATCAGAACCGTCTCCGATGCGTCCGATGCCGATGGCAGCATCGCTTATATCGAAATCAGAGTCGCAGATGCGGACGCAGCCGGTGCAGCGGCAGTCCAGGCAGAAAAGGACGGCTCCTCCCTGCCAGAGGCAGGCGATACCCTGACGCTCATCCGGAACGGCCACTCCGAGAGGACATATGGCCCAGAGCCCAAGATTGGCGATGAGGTGGAAGCCAAGATCTGGTACGACAAGGAAGATGCCGTGATAGATGGCGAGCACCGTGCAGCCTACGACATCTGCTCCATCGAGACCTATAGCTGGCTTATCGAATCTGGCCAGAGGTCCCGCTATCCTGAAGTCAGATGAACGAATCCCAGAAGCATGGAGCCTCATGACCCGGCTGCCAGCTCACACGCTCATTTCGGCGGCAAGAAGAAAGGAGAGCATCCCGTGGATGCTCTCCTTCCTGTAGCGCTCGATCTGTCTGCTGTATGGTCTCAGCCGCCAAGGTAGGCGCTCTTGACGGCAGGATCGTTCAGGAGCTGCTTGCCGGTGCCCGCGAGGACGATATTGCCGACCTCGAGGACATAGCCCCTGTCTGCAATCGAGAGAGCCATCTGGGCATTCTGCTCGACGAGCAGAATCGTCGTGCCCGCCTTGTTGAGCGTCTCGATGATATCGAAGATCTCGTCGACGAGGATAGGTGCCAGACCCATCGAAGGCTCGTCGAGCATGAGGAGCTGCGGGTGGCTCATGAGAGCACGACCCATGGCAAGCATCTGCTGCTCGCCGCCGGAGAGCGTGCCGGCCGTCTGAGCTTTGCGCTCCTTCAGGCGCGGGAAGTACGTATAGACCTTCTCCATCGTGTCCGCGTTCTCCGCGGCTGTCCTCAAGTAGCCGCCCATCTCGAGGTTTTCCTGAACCGTCAGATGCGAGAAGACGCGCCTGCCCTCGGGGCAGAGAGCCATGCCCTTCGCGACGATCTTGTGGGCAGGAAGGCCTGTAATGTCCTCGTCCTTGTAGACGATCTTGCCTTCCTTCGGCTTGATGAGGCCTGCAATCGTGTTCATGGTCGTCGACTTGCCGGCGCCGTTGGCACCGATCAAGGAGACGATCTCGCCTTCGTTGACCTCGAAGGAGATTCCTTTCACGGCGTGGATTGCGCCGTAGTAGACCTGGAGGTCATCAACCTTCAGCATGGTCATTTCTCCACCGCCTCCTTGGCAGCCTTGGCACCCTGCTTGCCGAGGTATGCCTCGATGACGCGCGGATCGGACTGTACCTCTTCCGGCGTGCCCTTGCAGATGATCTTGCCGTAGTCGAGGACGCCGACAATCTCGCAGATGCCCATGACGAGAGCCATATCGTGCTCGATCAGAAGGATGGCGATCTGGAAGTCATCGCGGATCTTCTGGATGTTCTCCATAAGCTCTTCGGTCTCGTTCGGATTCATGCCGGCGGCAGGCTCGTCGAGAAGCAGGAGCTTCGGATTCGTGCCCAGGGCACGCAGGATCTCGAGGCGGCGCTGTGCACCATAGGGCAGGTTTCCTGCAAGCTCATTGGCATACTTCTGCATGTTGAAGATGCCCAAGAGATCCATTGCCTTGTCGTGGAACTCCTTCTCTTCCTTCCAGTGCGCCGGGAAGCGCAGCATGTCCTGGAGAAGCGAGGTGTTCATCGAGTTGTTCATGCCGACAAGGATGTTCTGCTCCACCGTCATCTGGCTGAAAAGGCGGATGTTCTGGAACGTACGGGCGATGCCGAGGCGGTTGACCTGGATCGTGTTCATGCCGGCGGTATCGACGCCGTTCAGAAGGATCGTGCCGCGGGTCGGCTGGTAGACCTTCGTGAGGAGGTTGAAGATCGTCGTCTTGCCGGCGCCGTTCGGGCCGATGATGCCGGCAATCTCGGTCGGGCCCATTGCGATGTTGAAGTCATCGACTGCCGTGAGGCCGCCGAAGTCGATGCCGAGGTGCTCGACCTCGAGGACGAGCGGCTTTCCGAAGTCGCGCTCGGTGACCAGGTTGGGCGTCGGTACCGGAAGCAGCACCTCGCGCTGACGCTTGCGCTTGATCTCATTCGGGCTATCGGCCATCTTTCGCCACCTCCTTCGTCTCTTCTGCTACTGCTTCTTCCTTCTTCTGCTTCTTCCAGGGGAACTGGCCGTTCATGATCTTCTCGATCGTATTGCCCATCGAGAAGTCGTAGGTGCCCATGAGGCCCTGCGGACGGAAGATCATGACGACGATGAGGACGACTGCGTAGACGACCATGCGGTAGTCAGAGAAGGCACGCAGCGCCTCAGGCAGGATCGTGAGGACGGTCGCAGAGAGGACGGAGCCGAGCATGGAGCCCATGCCGCCGAGGACGACCATGACGAGGATCTCGATCGACTTCATGAAGCCGAACTTGGCAGGCATCATGACGCCGACGCAGCCTGCATAGAGGCCGCCGCCGATGCCGGCGAAGAAGGCAGAGACGACGAAGGCGAGCGTCTTGTAGTACGTCGTGTTGACGCCCACAGACTCTGCGGCGATCTCGTTGTCGCGGATCGACAGGATCGAGCGTCCGTGCCTGCTCTTCATCATCGTGTGTATCAGGAAGAGCGATATGGCGACGACTATGAACGTGTTCAGGAAGTTTGTGTAGGACGGGATGCCCGTGAGGCCCTTGGCGCCGCCCGTGAGCTGGAAGCCGAGGACGTCGTCGATGTTGAGCATGACAACACGGATGATCTCAGCGAAGCCGAGCGTGACGATGGCGAGGTAGTCGCCCTTGAGGCGCAGGGCCGGGATGCCGATGATGAGGCCGGCAAGGGCAGCGCAGAGGCCGCCGAAGATGAGGCCGCAGACGAAGAGCAGCATTGCCTGGGGTGTGCCCGTCGAGAAGTCGCGGGTGCCGACACCGAAGACGTCAGCCATGCGCATGATGAAGATGGCGCAGGAGTAGCCACCGACCGACATGAAGCCGGCATGGCCCAGAGGAAGCTGTCCCAGGTAGCCGGTGGCGATGTTCAGCGACACTGCCATGATGATGTAGATGCCGACCTGCTCCAGGACCGTCGTCTGGTAGCGGGAGATGACGCCTCCGGAAATCATGAGCTCGCCGATTGCGAGGAAAGCAACGACCAGAATCGAATTGATGAGGTATCGCTGCTTGGTAGAGAGCGTGCGGTACGCCCTGTTGATTGCTTCAGCCATTGTTATCCCCTACACCTTCTCGGACATCGGACGGCCGAGGATGCCCGTCGGCTTCACGATGAGGACGATGATGAGCAGGAGGAAGACGACAGCATCCTTCCAGACGGAGAGGCCCACAGCAGAGACAGCCACCTCGGCAAAGCCGACGAGGAGTCCGCCGATGACGGCGCCTGGAATCGAGCCGATGCCACCGAGGACCGCTGCGACGAAGGCCTTCGTGCCGAGCATGATGCCCATGGTCGGCGTCGCCTGGCTGTATGCCATCGAGTAGAGGACAGCACCGATGCCAGCAAGCGCAGAGCCCACAGCGAACGTGAAGGAGATCGTGTTGTTCACATTGATGCCCATGAGGCGTGCAGCACCCATATCCTCAGAGACGGCACGCATGGCCTTGCCGAGCTTCGTCCTGTCCACCAGCTGTGTGAGGATGATTGTCGAGATGGCCGTCACGATGACCGTGAGAAGGGCGACCGACGAGATCTGCATGCCGCCGATCTCGACTGTCGTGGAATCGATGAAGGAAGGCACAACCTTTGCGTCAGCGCCGAAGACGAGCTGTGCGCCGTTCTCCAGGAAGTAGGAGACGCCGATGGCCGTGATCAGGATCGACAGACGCGGCGCATTGCGAAGCGGCGCATAGGCGACCTTGTCGATGAGTACGCCGAGCAGCGTGCAGCCTGCGATAGAGAGTACGACAGCAACAAATGGAGGCATGCCCAGCTGGGACATGACAATCCATGAGATGTAGGCGCCGACCATGATGATGTCGCCGTGTGCGAAGTTGAGCAGCAGGATGATGCCGTACACCATCGTGTAGCCCAGGGCCACAAGCGCATAGACGCTGCCCAGCTGCAGACCGTTCATGATCTGCGTGACGAGTGTCATGCCTGACCACCCCTTTCATAGCAATGGTTAAATACTCGATATTTAGGATAGCTTCGCCCAAGAAGAAAAGAAGAAATTGCTAGAGCTAGTATCTCAATGGTAACAGGCCGTTTACCTGCGTATCCTCGAGCCCAAGAAGAGCGGGCGCCCGGCATTTGGCCGGATGCCCGCTCCTTTGGCTGAGCTATGAGCTTGCGTCTTAGGACTCTGCCTCGACGGTCTGGAAGACCTCCTGCGCGCCACCCTTGAACGTGATGACCAGGGTCGGCTTGACCGGGTCGCCCGTGCCTTCGTACTTGATCGTGCCGGTCACGCCGTCAACGGAGCCAGAGGCGATAGCGTCGATGATGGCCTGGGAGTAGTCGGCAGTGCCAGCCTTGGCCTTGCCGTCCTTCTCCACGGTCTCGATGGCGTTGGCCATGACCATGGCAGCGTCGTAGCCGAGGGCGCAGAAGTTCGACGGCTCGTCGTTGAACTTTGCCTTGTAGTCGGAGATGAACTTCTGGACCTTCTCGTCCGGGTTCTCGGAGACGAAGGAGCAGTCATAGTAGCAGCCCTCGAGGTCCTCAGCGGATGCGTACTCCTCGGAGCCGCCCACGATGTTGGACCAGCCATCGGCGCCCATGAAGACGCCCTTGTAGCCCTGCTGGCGAGCCTGGGTGACGATCTTGCCGTCGTCCTGGTAGTAGTTCGGGCAGAAGATGGCATCAGGGCTCGTAGCGATGATGGCGGTCAGCTGGCCGTTGAAGTCGACGTCGCCGTCAGCATAGCCCTGCTGCGTCGTGATCGTGATGCCCTTCTTGCCGGCTTCCTCGACGAATGCGTCGTTGACGCCCTTCTCGTAGTCGCCGCCGGAGTTGTAGATCGTGCCGACCGTCTTGTAGCCCTGCTTTGCAGCGAAGTCTGCCATGAGCTTGCCCTGATACGGGTCGGTGATGCAGGCACGGAAGGCGTTGGAGCCATACTGGACAAAGCCAGCAGCCGTTGCAGATGCAGAGATGAGCGGCATGTTGTCGTTCACGGACTGCTGGGCCACAGCGATGGAAGGCGTCGAGGTGACGTCGCCGATGATTGCGACATCGCCATTCTCGACCATCTTCTGGTAGGCGTTGACAGCCTCGGTGGCATCGCCCTTCTCATCCATCTCGTCGAGCTCGACGTCCTTGCCATTGATCTTTGGGTTCAGCGAGAAGTAGAGCTCCACACCATTGCGGACGGCCAGGCCGTACTGTGCGACGGAGCCCGAATAGGGGCCGAGAACACCCAGCTTGATCGAGCTGGAGTCAGAGGAGCCGGAGCCCGAGTTGCCGCAGGCTGCCAGGCCAAGAGCAGCGGCAGAAGCGCCGGTTGCCTTCAGGAACGAACGACGTGAGATGCTTGCCATAACAGATTCTCCCTTTCTGTTGTGCCTTAAAGCTCTGATAGAGAACTTAGGACCAATTGGAAAGCAGCTTTGCAAGAACCGACAGGTTTTGATGTATCAGTAACTTTGAGATTCTTTTCTGAAACAATCTGTCCTCGCTGCTGCAACAGAAGCGCTGCGGCTACCATTCCCGCAGCTCAGAAGGCCTCCCCCGCCGGCTATAGCCAGATGCGAGGTACGGCCATGGTAATTCGTAGGCCGAGGACAGCCGCTGCACCGACAGAGGAGAGAGCTGCTTCAGCGTGCTTGGAAGAAGCGCATTCCATCTCGATCCCCTTTCCGGCTGGCTGAAAGAAAGCCTGTTGCTTTCTTGATATGCGTACCCTAGCGCACGCACACACAGATGGGCATCTACGTTACCTATGAGTTTTCCTGCCTGAAACAGAATGTCCCGATATCAGCCAGCGATATGGCACATATTCGAGCCAGCCCTGTCCGAACATGCATGAGAGCTTTTTCTCATCATGCATAGGCACGCCTGTCAGCCCGCGGAAACGCTGCACAATTCAGTGCGCAATTCCTCCATGCAACAAAGTTTTCTTTGGTTTACTATTGACACCATCAGGCCAAAGGTGTTTAATCCTAGCCAACAGATGGGAATTAGCTCTTCCTTCCCCCTCGTTTCGGAGCCCATTCCCAGGGACACAGACGTGTCCGAGATCCAGCAGACCCTCTCCCTGCTGGATCTTTTTTATGCCAAGAGAGCATCGAGACATGGAAAAGCACTGGTTTCCGGAGCTTCGGCATGCTCTGGATTCCAGCGCTCTCCTGCAGATGGACTTTTCCTTACGCGACTTCCTCTTCAGAGGCATCCTGCTCAAGGCAGCTTTGGAGGAGCGGCAGGGTCTCGTCGACCACATCAGCCACACGCTGAGCGATCGTGACGCAGGCATCGCTTGCACCATGGCCCTGGAGCAGAAGATCGTAGTGTCCGACGATGTAGTCGGAGGAGTTCAGATTGAACTTGATCCAGCGCTGCTGGTTGTTGGCGGCATTGCATACCGAAAGCGCCTGGGAGCGCTGGTTCTGGGGAACGCGCACCAGCGGGGACGTCTGGAAGTGCACTTCTTCCCCGTCCTTGGAAAAGATGGCATAGACATAGAGCTGAGGCAGCTGCTTCTTGCCGACATGCTCGAAGACCTTCGAATGGCCCGAGCGCGGCTTGGCTCCGAAGACGACCGAGACAATGGGAGATGGCCCCATCCTCAGCACGTCATACACATAATCGCTGTTATCGAGTTTGCGGATAAAGGATTGAAAGCGTTTCTCTGCGGATGACATGGCACTTCCTCCTTCTTGTCGTTCCAGCCATGACTCTCGCCCCTCGCTGCCCCTTAGTTTGGCCAATATTCATTACGGAAGCGTAAAAGATTGAACAGCGATGGGCCGGCGGCCGGTACTTTTCCGTAAGCGGTTCGATACCACCCCAAAAAAGATGCAGATATGTTATATCAGACAAGCTCGTATATACAAGTTTAGAAAGCTTTCAGAAAAGGCGCCCGGATAAATCCAGGCGCCTTCAGGCACTGCCTCTCTGCTCTCCGAAAGATCCTACATGTCATCCTTCGAGAAGCTGTTCTTCATGCCCATGCTTGCGAAGAAGAGGACCTTCGAGAGGAGCGCGTCCGTCTCTTCCTTGAGCTCGTCAGCCATCTTCTGGTTGGCTGCCTCGAGCACAGCCTGGACATCGTCTGTGCCCTTCTCCACAGCAGCATCCGTCTCGTGGAGCATGGCATGTCCCATACCGCCGACCTTCTCCTGGTAGCGCTCGACATCTGCTGCTGCATCATGGAAGTGTGCATCGGCAAGCGCTGCAATGATGCGGTTCTCCCAGTAGAAGCACTCGGTCGTGACGTGGGCATCCGTCTTCTCGAGATAGGCAGGCGTCGTCCGCACATTCGTGTAGAACGGCACGAGCGCATTGAAGACATTGCTGCCGAAGGCAATCCACTGGACAGCACGGCACGCTTCAGGCCCATAGGGGCGCAGCTGCACGACAGAGAGCTGGCTGTTGCGGTTGATGCCGATAGGACGATACATGCCACGTCTCTCGTCGCCGCGGCGGCTGTAGGGGTCGAAGGGCGTGCCCTGATAGTGCAGGGACAGGGCATACTTCACGTCCTCGATCGTGAGCTTGCGCTCCGGCACGCGGCTCCAGGGGATGTCATCCGCTTCCGGCGTGAGATCGGCATCCGGTCCGTCCCACTTGAGGGCATGGGGATTGAGGAAGCGCTGCATGGCCCAGGCACGCGGCGTGTTGTAGACGTGGTCGGAATCGGAGTGCGAGCCGAAGGCATCGCGCGGATTCATGAGGCCGTCTCCGAGCGTGAGGTCGAGGTGGTTCTTCTCCACGAACTCCCTCATGTCAGCAGAGCACAGGTAGTCCTTCTGGGCGCCGAAGGCATCATCGAAGTCGAAGGCATCGATGCCAAGCTGGTTCGGCATCGTCACATAGGCATCGTCCGGGACGCGCTTTGCGATCCAGTGGTGTCCGCCCACCGTCTCGAGCCACCAGATCTCGTCCGCATCGGAGAAGGCGATGCCGTTCATCTCATGGGTGCCATACTGCTCGAGAAGGGCGCCGAGGCGCTTCACGCCCTCGCGTGCGCTCTTGATGTAGGGAAGGACGATCGTGACCATGTCCTCCTCGCCGATACCGCCTGCGACCTCAGGCTCATAGCCCTCTTCGCCTTCCGTGCCCTGTGCCGGCTTGTAGACGACGAAGGGGTCAGCTCCGAGCACGCGCTCGTTCGTCGTGAGGGTCTCCGTTGCGCTCATGGAGACATTGCTCTCGTTCACGCCAGCCTCAGCCCAGATACCCTCGTCGAGGATGGCATTCGGCAGCGCCGTGTAGCGCTCCGGGTTGTCAGGAAGCTCGATTGCGAGATGGGCAATCTTCGAGACGTAGTGGCGCGGCTGCTCTTCGGGATGCACGACGACAAAGCGCTTCGGGCAGAAGCTGCCCGATCCTGAATCCTCGTTCCTGGCCACGATCGTGGAGCCGTCATAGGAGGCCTTCTTGCCGATCAGAAGGGTTGTGCAAGGCATAGAATCATGCTCCTTCTTGTCTTTGGCAGCGTGTGCTGCCGCTTGCATGCTCCCCTATCCTACCCGCAACACGCACTTCCGGCATCGCATGCACGGAATGCCCAAGCACAGAAAAGGAGGCCAGCCCGAAAGCCAGCCTCCCCGCAAGATCTTGGGAAACAGATGCTAGATGCGGTCTGCAATGTGCATGATGAGGTTCTGCGTCTTTGCCCAGCCGAGGCAGGGATCCGTGATGGACTTGCCATACACGCCGCCGCCGATAGGCTGGTTGCCGTCCTCGATGTAGGACTCGATCATGAAGCCACGGAAGAGCTTGCCGATGGCCTCGTTCCTGTGGGCGGAATCGAGGACCTCGTTGCAGATGCGAATCTGTTCGAGAGGACGCTTGCCCGAGTTGTCGTGGTTCGTGTCAATGATGACAGCCGGATTCTGGTACTTCTCGTTCTCCTCGTAGGCAGCAGCGAGGCGCTCGAGGTACTCATAGTGGTAGTTCGGGTAGTTGATATCGTCGAGGCCGCGGTATCCGCGCAGGATGCAGTGAGCAAGCGGGTTGCCGGTTGTCTCGACCTCCCAGTTGCGGTAGATGAAGGTCTGCGGATGCTGGGCTGCATAGACGGAGTTCAGCATCACGGACATGGAGCCACCCGTCGGGTTCTTCATGCCGACAGGGACCTCGATGCCAGAAGCGACAAGACGGTGCTGCTGGTTCTCGACCGAACGGGCGCCGACAGCGACATAGGCCAGAAGGTCGCTCAGGAAGCGGTCGTTCTCCGGATAGAGCATCTCATCTGCCGTGAAGAGGCCCGTCTCCTCGATGACGCGCATATGCATGTGGCGGATGGCCTTGAGGCCCTCGAGCAGGTCAGGAGCGCCCTCAGGATCCGGCTGATGGAGCAGTCCCTTGTAGCCGGTGCCGTTCGTGCGCGGCTTGTTCGTGTAGACGCGCATGACGATGACGAGCTTGTCCTGGACGCACTGCTGGAGCACGGCAAGACGGCTCGCGTAGTCGAGCACGGCGTCCTCGTTGTCGGCAGAGCAGGGGCCGACGATGATGAGCTTCTTGTCAGACTCGCCACGGATGATCGAGGCAACCTCGGCGTCGACTGCCTTCTTACGCTCGGCGCTCTCATCGGAAAGCGGCATCTCCTTCTTGAGATCCTGCGGGATGGGAAGGCGCCTCTTGAAATTTGCAGACATGGAACCTCGCTTTCAAGGATAGCTGCAGATATCCCCTGCAGCGGACTATCGAGTTGTGGCTATGGTACGTGCAAGTCCGGAGATGTCTCGGACCTGTAAACAGACGGAAACTATTTCAGCGAGGCTCAAGCAAGCTGTCAGAGTGCGCAGGACCAGCGCTTGTTCTCATCATCGTCGAGGATATTGCCCTTTTCCTCGCCCAAGAGGCTCTTCACCGCAGCCTCGCCGTCCACGAGCGAGAACTGGGGCATCTCCCAGCAGCGATGATCTTTCACGATGTGGGCTGGGATGCCTGCAACCGTGACATTGGCCGGGACATCCTCGAGCACGACCGCATTCGCGCCGACCTTCACGTTGTCCCCTATCGTGATCGCTCCGAGCACCGTTGCACGCGCGCCGACCATCACATTGTTGCCGAGGGTAGGATGGCGCTTGCCAGCATGGTGTCCTGTCATGCCCAAGGTCACGCCCTGATAGAGCATACAGTCATCGCCCAGGATGGCGGTGGAGCCGATAACGATGCCGATGCCGTGGTCGATCACGAAACGCCTGCCGATCGTAGCGGCAGGATGGATATCGATGGCATAGCGCTTGCGCGTATGGCTCTGCGACCACATGGCAAGCGAATGCATGCCGTGGGTCCACAGCCAATGCTGGCGCCTATAGGCCCAGACCGCACGCAGGCCCGCCGCAAAGAACACGACCTCATGCACAGACGACACCGAAGGATCGCGTGCGACGACCGCACGTGCATCCTCCTTCATCATCTTGATAAGGCCGATCTTGCCGTGTTCACGGCTCATATCTTCCGGAGCTTCGAGGAAGCCCCTCTCATCTGCATTCATTGCCTCTCCAGAGAAAATGCCGCATTCCGCTGCTGCAACAGCTTCAGCCACTGGCAGCCTCCTTGCCGAACGTGCCGATATGACCTAGCGGGATATACAGAGCGCGCCTGGCACATGGCCCAAGGCGGCTCCCGTCTGTCTCCTGCCAGCCCTTTGCATCGAGCACCGGCCCTTCTAAATCATACTTGCGTAGCGGTATTTCAGAGACAGTTATACCGCTCGAAGGGCACTCCGGTCAACAGGAGCAGCACGTCTCGAGCCAAGAAAAGGGAGGGCATCCTGCGATGCAGGCTGCCCTCCCCCATCTGTGCATATCTGCTTTAGAGGTCCATGGAGAGATAGCGCTCGCCGGTATCCGGCATGATCGCGACAATCGTCTTGCCAGCATACTCGGGACGGTTGCCAAGCTCGACGGCGGCAGCGACAGCAGCGCCGGAGGAGATGCCGACGAGGATGCCGAAGTCGTCGGAGAGCTTCTTCTTCGTGTCGATTGCAGTCTGGGAAGCGATAGGCACGACCTCGTCCACGACGGAGGCATCATAGGTCTTCGGGATGAAGCCAGCACCGATGCCCTGAATCTTGTGGGGGCCTGCCGGCTTGCCCTCGAGCACAGCAGATTCTGCCGGCTCGACAGCGATGCCCTTGACGGAAGCCTTCTGCTCCTTCAGGAACTTCGCGGTGCCGGAGATCGTGCCGCCCGTGCCGACGCCTGCGACGACTGCATCGACGGTGCCTTCGGTGTCGCGCCAGATCTCAGGTCCGGTCGTCTTGTAGTGGGCACGCGGGTTTGCAGGATTCACGAACTGGCCGGCAACGATTGCGCCCGGCGTCTGGGCCTTGAGCTCGTCTGCCTTTGCGATGGCGCCCTTCATGCCATCCTTGCCCGGCGTGAGGACGATCTCTGCACCATAGGAGGCAGCAAGCTTGCGGCGCTCGATGGACATCGTCTCAGGCATCACGAGAATCATATGGTAGCCACGCGCTGCGGAAAGCATGGCAAGACCGACACCGGTGTTGCCGCTCGTCGGCTCGATGACCGTGCCTCCTGGCTTCAGGGTGCCGTCTGCCTCTGCGGCATCGAGGATGGCCTTCGCGATACGGTCCTTCACAGATCCGCCAGGGTTCGTTGCCTCGTACTTGCCGAGAATCGTAGCCTTGCCGTCGACGAGGGCGGAGAGGTCCACAAGCGGGGTGGTGCCAATCAGTGCCTCGACGTGCTTTGCGACCTTCATGTTCGTGCCTTTCTGTTGCTATCTGCTGGATACGAGGGTGGTTTGGCCGGGGACACAAGTCCTGGATGGCCTGCAAGCTCGTTGTGTACAGAATGGCACTTATATTCCTACCATTCAAGTGGGAATATGGGATTGCTCTGTTAATTCCTAGTTACATAGAGGAATTAAACCAGCCCAGATCGGGCCTAGGCCTCTGCCTGCTCCTTCGGAAGCGCAAGGCCAAATCCGAGCATGAGGGCAGGTGCAATCATGCAGAGCGGGTACTGGGCCGCAATGAGGACGCAGACGACGACCACGACCTGAAGGGCCGACGGCAGATATGCTGCCACGAGCGAGCCTGCGACGACGAAGAGCGTAAGCACGCAGCCAAGCACAAGCGAGACGATCCTCTGGGTCTTGCCGAGGCGCAGGTGCCCGAGATGCACGAGCGTGATCATGCCGGCAAAGGCGATGCTCTCGACAAGCAGGGGCGAAGAGACGATATAGGCAAGCTGCAGGCCCATGGAGGCCGTGACGAGCGACTCGTAGGCGCTCTCGGACATATGCGTCCAGAGGACCATGGCAAGCGAGAGCACGGCAACAACCGCAGAGACGATCATGAGAACGATATAGGTCTTCCTGTTCATGTGTTCCTTTCGATGAGGATGCCACACTCCATAATCGCCTCTTGAGGCAGGTTTCCTGCCGGCCCTTAGGATCGGCAGGAAACCGACACGGAACGCCTATGAAGCTGAGAGAAGTCTCAATCAGGCATCGATGAAGCCCTGGTCCAGAAGGTCTGCGACCTCGGCCAGGTCCTGGCAGATGTAGGATGCCATGCCTCGCATCTCATCTGTCACGGGCGAGAGATCGGGCACCATGATGGTTATGAAATGCCCTGCGGCTCCTGCCTTGACACCCGAGTAGGAATCCTCGAGCACAAGCGTGCGCTCGGGCTCTACCCCAAGCTGTCGCGCTGCCTCGAGGAAGATATCGGGTGCCGGCTTGCTGTGCGCGATGCCGGAATCCCTGCCGCTCACGATGGCCTGGTAAGCTCCTTCGAGCCCGAGATGGCCGAGGTGGAGATGGATGAGCTCGAGCGGAGAAGATGACGCCACGGCGCAGGGTATATGCCAGCCGCCGAGATAGTTCATGAGTTCGAAGAGGCCAGGCTTTGCCGGAACACCCTGGGTCCTGAAGACGACGCCTGCAAGCTCATGAAGCCTTCTGATCATCTGCGCCCCGTCGACATCCTTGATGTCGCTATAGATTTCCTCGAGGATTTCAGCTCCCCGCTCGTCCGTCGTGCCGCGCGTCCTGTCTGCGACTTCAGGGCGATAGGGCACTCCCGCCTCTTCGCAGACCTGGGGCCACTGGGCACACCAGACGCGCTCGGAGTCGACCATGAGGCCATCCATATCGAAGATTGCGCCCTGGATCATGCCTATACCTCCTGCGCGAAGAACCAGCGGTAGAGCGCAAGCTCCTCCGGCGTATTCCTGCTCGACCGGAACTCGACCATGCCTTCCTGCGACGCAGGCGCAAGCCTGCCCGTCTCCTCGAGGCGGCGCCTGAGCTCGCGTGCCGCGCCGGCACCCGATTCGAAGAGCGGCACATCGCCGACAACCGAGCGAATCTGACGAGCCACGAAGGGATAGTGCGTGCACCCCAGCACGACGGAATCGACCGTTCCGGCATACCGGCCGACAAGGCGCTCGATGAGCTCTGTGAGGTCGGGAGCATCGAGGTTGCCATGCTCTATCCTTGCCGCAAGCCCCGGACAGGGCTGGGAGATGACTTCGGAGTCGGAGCCCCAGGTAGCTGCGAGCTGATGGTACTTGTCGAGCCTGAGCGTCACCGGTGTTGCCATGACCAGCACTCTTCTGTGCTTCGGAGCAAGCGTTGCCGGCTTGAGCGCTGGCTCGACGCCGATGATTGGAAGATCTGGATACTCGGCACGAAGCGTCGCCGCCGCGACCGAGGTCGCTGTATTGCAGGCAATGACAATGGCCTTGCAGCCTTCATGCACCATGTACTCCACGATGGCACGGGAGAGCTTCATGACCTCTTCGTCCGTCTTCTCTCCGTACGGTGCATTCGCCGAGTCCCCAAAGAAGAGGAAGCGCTCATGCGGAAGCTCGCGCACGAGATGCTCGAGCACGCTGATGCCGCCGACGCCCGAATCGAAGACGCCGACCCATCCCTCATGTTGTCCCATGGAACCCATGACCTTCCTTCTGCTAGAGCCTGATGATGGCATGATTCGGGCAGCTCTCGAAGCAGGTGCCGCAATGGATGCAGCGCGGCTGGCTGATCATGACCGGGCTCTTCGTGAGATCTATCGCAAGCTGCGGGCAGGCCACGACGCAGATGCCGCAGCCTGTGCAGGAGTTCGTGACGTAATACGTTGCAGGCGGCTCTGCCGTGCCGACGCCGAACTTCCATTCGGTGCCATCCTGGCGAAGTATTCCCCGTCCATCGAAGAGGACAAAGCCGGCAAGGCTCCCATAGCCTCCTGCAAGCACGCTGTCCGCATCCGCGCCTGTCTCCCTGAGGCGAAGCGAAAGATCGCTCTGGGAGAGCTCATGCACACGTCCTGCAAATCCCACGAACGCAGGCCTTCCCTCCCATACGACGCCTCCCATCGCCGAGACATAGCGCCTATGGCGAAGAGACGATGAGAGCGCCGTGCCTGCGCGCACGGCAAAGGCGAGGCCTTCCCCATCGAAGCCTTCGAGCCACACTTCGTCTGTCCGCGGCCTCTCGTCTGCATCGACAGCAGAACCGATGAGGACTGGATGCTCCCTCGAGACCAGCTCCTCGAGTGCAGGCACAAGGGCCTCTCCGTCTGACGCTATCTGCATGGGTCACCTCTCTGGCAGCGCATTTCTGCAAACGTCTATAGTGTATGGCAAAAGAAGGGGCGAATGTTCATGCTCTATCTCATCCATGGCTCGGTCGCAGACCAGAAGACCGACGCAATCGTCAATGCTGCAAACCGCGCGCTTGCCGGAGGGGGCGGCGTCGACGGAGCGATCCATGCGCTTGCCGGTCCAGAGCTTGACCGTGCCTGCAGGAAGATTGGCTTCTGCCCGACGGGACAGGCTGTCGTGACGCCGTCTTTCAACCTTGAAGCCCGCACCGGCTGCCGCTTCATCGTGCATACCGTCGGCCCCATCTATGCAAGGGAGACTCCTCAGCGCGCACGCGAGCAGCTTGCCTCCTGCTACCGCACCTCATGCGAAGAGGCAAGACATGCAGGCGCGCGCACGATCTCGTTCTGCTCGATCTCGACAGGCGTCTATGGCTATCCCCTCGAAGAGGCACTGCCTCTGGCGCTCGAGATCCTCCTTGCAGAAGCGCCCTCTTTCGACGAGATCCGCTTCTGCCTCTTCAAGGACACAGAGTTCTGCCAGGGCAAGGTTCTGGCAGAGCAGCTCTTTGTCTGCAAGGATGCGCCAGAAGGCATAGAAGTGGAGAAGCTGCGCTAGTCCTCCACTGTCTCGTTTCTGTACTTCAGGTATTCCAGGAACTTCGAGGCGATCTTCGAGATGTCCGGACGTGTGATCACGCGGATGTTTCTGAAGGCTGGCTCCTCGAGGTGCAGCAGCTTGATGTGATAGGGATTGCGCTTGAGCACGAGACTCGGCAGCACGGAGACGCCGAGGCCGTTTTCCACCATCGACATGATTGCATAGTCATCCCAGGTCACGAAGCGGACGTCAGGTGCAAGATGCGCAGCCTCGAATATGCCTGAGACCTCGGTGTCGCCGCTCTGCTGCAGCATCATGAACGGCTCGCGGCAGAGGTCCTCGAGAGCGCAGGAATCCCTGGAAGCGAGCCGGTGCCCTTCGGGCACCACAGCCAGCATCTCGTCACGGTCGAGCAGCCTGTCCATGAGGGTGCTCTTCGGCTTTCCGGCAATGAAGCCGCAGTCGACCCTGCCCTCCTGCACCCAGCGCTCTATCTCGGTGTAGTCGCCCATCACGAGCTCATAGTCGATCTGGGGGAAGTCCTTCTGGAAGCGCGCAATCACATGCGGGAGCCAGTGCGTGGCCACGCTCGTGAACGAGCCGATGCGCACCGTGCCGACTGCAAGGCCGTTCACGTCGTCGATCCGGCTGTGGAGCTCCCGGTCCTCTTCGACGACCCGGCGCACGTACGGCAGGATCTTCTTGCCTTCAGCCGTGAGCGAGACGCCGCCACGGCCACGTTCGACAAGGCGGACGCGCCAGTCATGCTCGAGATCTGCAATCATGCGGCTGATGCCCGGCTGCGAGCATTCGAGGACCTCTGCCGCCCGCGAGAAGCTGCCCTGATCGACTGCCTCGATAAGGGCGCGGTACTTCTGGATGTTCGTGTCCATGCCCGCTCCTTTCCATCACAATTCATAATACAACATATTTATCATATTCGCTTTTATTGTAAAAAGCGCTCTGGGAAAATGGGTGGCACGGCAATCATCTGGAAAGGTGCATCCATGAGGAAATCCCTGCTCCGCTATCTCGCAGCGCTGCTTCTCTTTGGCTCCAATGGCATTGTAGCGGCACAGATGCTCCTTCCTTCCACCCAGATCGTGCTCGTGCGCACGTTCCTCGGCAGCCTCCTCCTCGCCGTCATACTCGCAGCCGGGCTTCTCCGCAGCCATGAGACGCTCCAGAGTGCCGCACACCCGAAGCAGGCGCTCTTCCTTGCCCTTTCGGGAGCAGCACTTGGCGGCGGCTGGATCTTCCTCTTCCAGGCCTACCGTCTGATCGGCGTCGGCGTCTCTTCCCTTCTCTACTATTGCGGCCCTGTCATTGTCATGGCCCTCTCGCCGATTCTCTTCCATATGCACCTCGGTGCCCGCAAGCTTGCCGGCTTTGCAGCTGTCGTCGGCGGATGCTTCCTCGTCGTCGGCCAGGGACTTCAGGGCACGCTCTCTCTGTTCGGCCTTATCTGCGGCTTCATGTCCGCGGTCATGTATGCCCTCATGGTCATCTTCTCGAAGAAGGTCACCGACATCTGCGGCCTCGAGAATGCGACCGTGCAGCTCATCGGCAGCTTTGCCTGCGTCTTCATCTATGCTCTTCTGACAGGCCAGGCGCTTCCTTCCTTTGCTGCCACCGATATCGCTCCTGCCCTCATGCTCGGCTTCGTCAATACCGGCCTTGGCTGCTTCCTCTACTTCGCTGCGATGCACGACCTGCCGGTCCAGACCGTGTCGGTCTGCGGCTATCTCGAGCCGCTCTCTGCTGTCGTCTTCTCCGTCATCCTGCTCGGCGAGCCCATGAGCGCAGCGCAGCTTGCAGGAGCTGTCCTCATCCTCGGCGGCGCAGCCTTCTCGGAGCTCTCCGGCAAGGCGAAGGCCAAGCCTGCTGAAAAGACAGCACCCATCCCCTCGAGGAGCCTCCAGCAGGCACGCTAGCGCAGAGCCATCAATGCTCAAGGACCCGATGCCAGAAGGCACCGGGTCCTTTTCTTCTCCCCTAGATTGAGACCTTCCCGAGCTCCTTCAGATAGTAGAGCGTGTCGATGCCAGGCCCGCGGTCATCTGCGAGGCAGCGCACCATGCGATAGCCGCCCTTCTCGAGCAGCGAGCGCTGCGCCCCATTTGTCGACCAGGTCCTTATGAGCATGGCAGAAGGGCAGATCCTCTTCTCGAGGGCGCGGTAGAGCGCAGAAGCAACACCGCGATGGCGAAATTCTGGCGCGGTGCAGATGGTCGTAATGTAGACCGCATCTGCACCGAGACGGATCCATCCCGCATCGAAGCCTCTGATATAGGAGAGAAAGCCGGCAAACCTCCTGCCTTCCCGCGCAAGCAGGAACGGCTGGCCTGCAAGCTCTGCAAAGTAGGCTTCGACCCCAGTCTTGTCTGAGGCTGCAGGCGTGCTCAAGTCTGTCTGATGGGTCGATGCCCTCTTGGAGAGCGGCGGCACGAACTCGCCTTCCGTCTCTTCAAGAAGTGCCAGGACGGCTTCTTCATCTTCGCCGGCAAGATGCTCTGCACAAGCAACCGAAAGCTCATTCATCGGCTGCGTCTGCCACACCTTTCTCGAGCCTGTCGAGCAGGATGCGGAGTGCCGGCAGGTATTTCTTCTCCAACCGCTCAAAATCCTGCTGGCCTGCCTCGGGAAGACGCGCGATATCGAGGTTCTGCGCAAGGTCCGAGATCTTGCACCGGATAGCCGCAGCAGAACCGCTCTCGGCGATATGCCTTACATAGTCAAGGTAGGGCACGCCCTCTTCATGCGTCAGAAGCCCCACGGCATCCCCTGCCGCGTCTCCGAACTCCTGCCGTATCTCATCGAGGTCCACGCCTCCATCCTCCACCACATCATGGAGCAGGGCGCAGACGAGGGCATCTTCATCCCCGCTTGCCATCACTCCCTGAGCCACGCTCAGGGGATGCAGGATATAGGGCGCTCCCGCCTTGTCGCGCTGCCCTGCATGGGCACGCCTGGCAAGGGCATAGGCACGCATCGCACGTTCATCGGTGCCGAAGAGCGCCTCTGCCAGAGCATCGGGGTCGGCCATCTGTACATCCATGCAAGCCGTCCCTATCCGCAGATATCCGGCAGATGCTTCGCGAGGGAAGCGGCGATGCCGTCCTCCTCGTTCGAGAGCGTCACCTCGTCGGCCGCTTCCTTCGTCTCGTCGACGGCGTTGCCCATAGCGACCCCTATGCCTGCCCACTTGAGCATCGTGATATCGTTCTGCGCATCGCCGAAGGCGATCACGTTCTCGGGAGCGATGTCGAGAGCAGAGAAGCTCTCGCGGAGCGCCTTCGACTTGTCGACGCCCTTGGCCGTGAACTCGTAGTAGTAGGGTGCCGTGAACATGGAGCTGAGCTCGCCCTCGAAGGGCTCTGCCATCTTTTGCCAATGCTTCTCGAGGTAGGCAGGCTCGCCGGCGACGAGAATCTTGTTCGGCTCCCAGTCGACGAACGCGGCAAGGTCGCGCTCTTCGCAGAGCAGGTAGCTGTTCGAGCGCGACTCGTACTCGATGATGTTGCGGCGGGTGCCATCCGGATTCGTGACCATGCCGGCAAAGACATCGTTCACGTACATGTAGCAGCCGTGGTCCATGATCGGCCACACACAGAAGCGCTTCATATGCTCGAGGACACGCTTGGCAGCATCTACGCTCATGGCCTGGTTGAAGAGGATCTCTCCTGTCTGGCAGTCCACGGCCTTTGCGCCGTTGTAGCAGACAAAGACACCGTCGTGCTCATACATGCCAAGCTGGCGTCCGAAGCGCGAAAGGCCGTTGTCGGTCCTGCCGCTTGCCAGCACAAGCCGGATGCCCGCCGCTTCAGCAGCCCTGAGCGCAGCCTCGGTCTTCGGCGTGATCTCCTTCCTGTCGTTCGTGAGCGTGCCGTCCACATCGAGCAGAATCGCTTCGATCATGTCTGCCCCCAATCTTTCGGGTCCCCTGCTGTCCTACCAGATGCTCACATCGGGCAGCAGCTGTTCTGTGTAGCCCGCCTGTGCAAGCATCCTGCTTGCATCGAGCACCGTCTCTGGCGTCATGACGGGGTCCTGCCAGCCGCGCTCGGGATAGATGACATTGCGCTCGACATCGCCCACGAGCACCGAGATGAACTCATGCTTCGAGATCGGTGCCAGGCCGCTTGCGTACCAGCGTGCATACTCATCGTAGCCGATATCCGGCACGGCAACCTGGAACGTCAGTCCCGGCCAGAGGCAGCTCACGGTCGCCCTTGTGCGAAGCGCACGGTAGGGACGCTCGACGACAATGAGGCGTGCCTTCGCAATCCCCTTCTTCCTCATGAGCTCCCGCGTGAAGCGGATATTGTCGCCCGTATTCGTGGAATCGGGCTCAGTGACGATCGCATCGGCAGGAACGCCCGCCTCCTCGGCGATATGGGCGAAGCGCTCTGCTTCCGGTTCCTGCCAGAGCCTCTTCGTTATGCGTCCCAGGCCACCTGTGAAGATGATGAAGGGAGCAAGCCCCTCATGCCAGAGCTCCGCTGCCCGCTCCGCCACATGCTCGTCGTGGCTTCCAAAGGCCAGGATGGCAGATGCAGGCATAAGCTCTGAATCTGCACTCTCGCCGTATTCGAAGATCAAGCGCGCCAGCCGATCGATATCCTGAGAATCCATAGCAGCACCTTCCTCGCAGCTTCTGCTTCAAGCCTAGCAAGCCGCCGGTGCACGAGGTGCAGGAATCATCAAATCCCGACAGCTTCCGCCATCTTCGGGTAGCATGAAAGGCATGCTTTTCAGACCGTCCCGAAAGGAGCATCCATGAAACCGGCCAAGCTCGCACACCGCGTCTGTGCCCTCGTGTCGGGCCTGCTCCTTGCGGCAAGCCTTTCTGCCTGCGGAAGCACGGGCGAGACCACGACCGCTGCATCGCAGCAGACATCCGGAGCGACGATCACGACCGGCATCCTCCAGAATGCCGATGTCGCTATCAGCTGCGATACGTCGGATGGCTATGACCTCGTGCAACAGGGCGTGAACTTCGATGTCTCGAAAGACGGCAAGGTCGCAGCCTATGGGTTCCTGATCCTGAAGGCCGACTACGACTCCTACGTCGCCTCTGCAAAATCCGCTTCAGACTACACGACGACCGAGATCAACGGCTCCTCTGTCATCACCTATACGGACTCCGGTATCGCAGAGGCCCTGATCGAGGTGCCTGATGGAAAGAACTACATCTATCTGCGCGATGCCTCTGGCATGGACGATCTGGATACCGTGCTCGGGCATCTGACGTTCACGGCAGCCCAGTAAGAACATCCGAAGGAATGCAAAAGCGGGAGAGGCTTTTCGTGTCCCTCCCGCTTCTCTTACAGGTCTCTGAGCGAGCGCTCGATGCCGGCGATAGCATCATCGACCGAGTCTTTTGCCTTCTCGATCCTGGACTGGACCAGGATGTCGGCAATCGCGCCATCAAATACGAAATCGGCAAACTCGAGGAAGCCATCCACATCGACCTTCAGATGCTCGACATCCCGGACGTCGCCGAGCTCCTTCTGGAAGGCCTGGACATCGCGCTTTGCCTGGCCGATCGCCTCGCGCGCCTCGGCAAGGCGGGCATGCTTCAGCGCACCGGAGATGAAGTTGCCGCCGAAGAGGTCGACGAGGCCCCAGCTGCTTGCCTTTGCAAGGTAGCCCCGGGCCTCCCTGAGGCTCTTGAGCGCACGCTCTCCTGCCTCGCGTGCCTCTCTGCGTTCCTCTTCATCCGACGGGACCACGTACTCAGCTTCTTCGTCCATCATGCCTCCCCAAGTTGTCTTTCTGGCTCCAAGCTATACCCAGCCTGCAGCTTTTCAGACACGCCCGACATGAAACAGGGCGGACCGTGCCCGATTGCGCGGTCCGCCCCACAGCTCAGCTATCATCGAGAGCGAGGATAGCGAAAAACCGAACGATTGGATAGATCGTCTCTATTACTTCGGTATCCCCTCCTCCGCTCTGCCGCCTTCCATCGAAGTGCGGCAATCCGATAGATGCCTCAATGAGGGAGCTTCTGCTCCCGCTCGCTAGAACTTTGGTGTCATCCCCATTTCAGATGACGGACTACAGATGCCTGATGTGGGGAAAGACCCCCTGCTGCTCAGAACTTTGGTGTCATCCCTCTCGGCGCCAGGCGCCAAAACGGAATCGGAACTTTGCTTCCTGCATCATGCCGAAACAGACGTCGGAACCTTCCTCAGGCTCGCAGTGCCCATTCCCGCCGCCACAGCCACGCGCTCGTCACGTGCTGGACCAAAGTGAAATGGATGCACGAAGCACCGGAGCTCACCCAGCTAAATATCATACGTCTGCCCGATTGCCCGGCTGGCATTGCTCTGTCTCGGACAGCCAGTACGCGGGGGGGGGCTGAAACCCACACCCGTCAGATAAGGTCAGCGGTCCTCGGGCAGACGCACTATAGAGCTCTCATCTATGCCCATCGGACTCACCCCCTTCTCTCGTCGCAGCCTCTTTGGTGCGACCCTTTTCTGTTCGCTTATATTCCTACCCAGGTCCTTCGCCTCTTTCGGGACTCCCGTGCCGAGCGGTGCCAATTTGGCGCCGAACGGCCGAGTCGCCAGGAATCCCACGAGACAGCTCTGCCTGATATGCCTCTGCCAATCCCTTGGACAGGCAGAGGCAACAGGGAGGGAGGGGCTTACGGTCGGCTGGAATAGATTCCCGTTTCCCGCTCGCCTGAAGCCAGTCTAGGATGGCTTGGTGCCGTGAAGCTTTCCCGAAGCACTCTTCTAAGTTTCTGATTGCGCACGCTTCTGTTACGGCGTCCACCCACAGAATCCAGCTGTCCAAAGCCGGAGATGTGGTGAAAATCTGAAGCCGTACGTGGTAGTCTTTCGGCTTGTGGGAACTGCATCCACACATCACCTCTACTCTTCGCTCACCCAGGGAGTGACCATGGCTTTGAATGAGGAACGCGACACCGAGGCGACCGAGACCACGGCACAGGAAAGCGTGCCGGATGCGCAGAAGGCAGACGAGGCAAAGACAGAATCCAGCACAGAGCCGGAAGTGCAGCCGAATCCTCTGCGCGAGGCTGACATCGCAAAGAAGGAAGCGCTCGTCAGCGAGCTCCAGGAATTCGTACGCACATCCGACTGGCGCCACGGCTCGCAGCAGCTGAGGCCGACGATGGACGCCTGGCGCGCCATCCACAACTGGCATACCGCCAAGGAGGACGAGCTCTGGGAAGCCTTCCAGACCGCCCGCCACACGATCTATGCAGAGCGCACCCATGAGCGGGAAGCATCGCAGGCCGCAAAGGAGAAGCTCGTCGAGGAAGCCGACAAGCTCCGCGATTCGCGCGAGTGGAAGGCCACGACCGAGCGCTTCCACCTCCTGATGGATGCGTGGAAGAAGGCAGGCTCTGCTGGCCACGAAGAGGACGACCGCCTCTGGGAGAAGTTCAATGGCGCCCAGCATGAGTTCTTCGAGCGCAGGAATGCCCATTACCAGGAGCTTGACTCCCTCCACGCAAAGGCCCGCGCCAAGAAGCAGGGGCTCATCGAGCGCCTGCGCGCGCTGCCGCAGCCTGACGAGTCCTGGGGCGCCTCGCAGTGGAAGGCACAGACGAACCAGGTCCATGACCTGATGACGGAATGGCGAGCTGCCGGCCAGGCAGGCCGCGAAGAGAACGACCGTCTCTGGGAAGAGTTCAATGGACTCCGCCAGAAGTTCTTCGATGCCCAGCATGCCCACTACGCTGCGGTCGAGGCACAGTACAAGAAGAACGCCGAGGCGAAGCAGGAGCTCATCGACACCGCCAAGCGCGTCTCTGCCGCTATGGACTTCGGTCCCGAGGCGACCGAGACGATGAAGGGCCTGGACGTCAAGTGGAAGGCCATCGGCTATGCCGGCCCGAAGACGAACGATGCGCTCTGGGAGAGCTTCCATGACGCAAAGGAGAAGTTCTGGCTCCAGAAGCGTGCCTACCATGAGGCGCGGCACGAGATAGCCCAGAAGAAGTCCGAGGAGGCCATCGAGCGCAGAGAGGCACAGATCGAGAACCTCCAGGGCCAGATCGACCACCTCCGCGACAAGATGGAGACGACGACCAGCCAGGAGTACCTCGACAACATGGAAGGCTGGATCCAGGAGAAGGAAGAGCGCATCCAGGATCTGAAGGCACAGATCGAAGACATCAGGCAGAAACTCAGATAAGCTGAGAGGGCGGCATGCAATTGGGCATGCCGCCCTTTGTCGTTTGGAGTCCCTATGCGCCTCGCTCTGGCACAGATGCAGATGCAGGAATCGATGGCAGACAATCTCGAAGCGAGCATTGCCTATCTGAGGCAGGCCGATGCCGCAGAGGCTGACCTCGTGCTCTTTCCTGAAGCGCAGCTCACGCCGTTCTTCCCTGCCTGGAGAAAAGACGAGAGCCCCTATAGCGGAAAGCTCGCCGAGATGTGCCCCGACCTCGGATCTCCTGCCTTGGGGCAGCTCCTCGGCACCTGCCGCTCTCTTGACATCGCTGCCTCGTTCAATCTCTGGTGCAGGTGGCCTGATGGCCATGCCTACGACACGTCGATCACGGCAGGTCCGGATGGCACGCTTCTGGGCGAGCCTGCCCGCATGGTCCATGTCGCAAGCTATCCCGGCTTCTTCGAGGCCGACTACTATACGCCCTCCCCTTCGGGCTTTCAGGTCTACGACACCCCCTGGGGCAGGATCGGTGTCGTGATCTGCTATGACCGCCACTTCCCGGAAAGCATCAGGAGCTGCGCTGCCCAAGGTGCCGCGCTTGTGCTCGTGCCGACCGTGAATGTCGAGGACGAGCCGCTCGAGCTCTTCGAATGGGAGATGCGCGTCCAGGCATTCCAGAACACCTGCTATGTCGCACTCTGCAACCGATCGGGCAAGGAGCCGAACGACGACCCCGTCTTTGCTGGGGAGTCGCTTGTAACAGCACCCGATGGCACGCTCGTCGGCAAGGCAGGAGCCGAGGAGAGCCTCTTTGTCGCAGACATCGACCTCGGCCGTGTTGTCAAGATCCGCAGCGAGCGTACCTGGCTCGATGAGCGCAGGCCCGATCTCTATCTCTGAGGTCACAACAGATAGACATGAGGGAGGCCGGATGCCTGCAGGCATCCGGCCTCCCTTCCTTCTGGGCCTCTTGAAGCGTCTAGGCCGTGAGCTTGGCAACGAGGTACTCGACGATCTTTGCGCAGTGCTCTGCTGCCTGCTTCTCGAATGTCGGATAGTCGACAGAGGCAGAGCCGTCTGCCTTGTCGGAGATGGCACGCACGACGACGAACGGCACCTTGTTGAGGTAGGCTACCTGGGCGATAGGTGCGCCCTCCATCTCGGTGCAGTCAGCGTCGAACAGGGACTTGATGCGGTCCTTCTGCTCCTGCGTACGGACGAACTGCTCGCCCGAGGCAACGCGCCCTGCGAAGCCCTTGATCTCCGGAGCGACGGCAGCGACTGCATCGAGCGCTGCAGCGCGGAGCTCAGGGTCTGCCGGGAAGGCCACGGTATCGAGCCCCGGCACCTCTCCCGGCTTGAAGCCGAGGTTGCAGACGTCCATATCGTGGTGGACGGCGTCGGTCGCAACGACGATGTCGCCGATGTTGATGTCGTTGTTGAGCGAGCCTGCGACACCGGTGTTGATGAGATGGGTCACGTGGTAGCGCTCGCAGAGGGTCTGCGCGACCATAGCGGCATTGACCTTGCCGACGCCGCACTCGCAGACCACGACATCCGTTCCGCCGAGCTTGCCCTCGCAGAAGTCGCGCTGGGCAATCTGCGTTGTCTGAGAGTCCTTGAGCTGGGCCTTGAGCCAGTTCACTTCTTCTGCCATGGCACCGATGATGCCGACCTTGATTGCCTCCATGGATGCTCCTTTACGCTTCGGGATAGTTGAGGTGCGCTTCGT
Source organism: Olsenella kribbiana (assembly GCF_036408795.1). Lineage (NCBI taxonomy): Bacteria > Bacillati > Actinomycetota > Coriobacteriia > Coriobacteriales > Atopobiaceae > Olsenella > Olsenella kribbiana. The sequence goes on along the minus strand of NZ_JAZGJP010000008.1, from coordinate 38,791 downwards.
CGATACCATCAAGCGTCTCGCTGAGATAGCGGCGAGCCCACCACTTTGCCTCGTTCAGGTCCGCGTCATGCCAGTTGCCGCAGTCGCGCGGCGTGGCACCCGGAATGTCCCCTTCGAAATCGCGGATGAATTCGAAGAGCCTCTTCACGATATCCACCATGTCCTTCGAGCTATAGTCGCCGAAGACGACGAGATAGAAGCCGGTGCGGCAGCCCATGGGCCCGAAGTAGACCGTACGTGCTGCCCACTTGGGATCGTTCCTCAGATACGTGGCGCCGAGATGCTCGATAGCGTGGACCCCCGCCGTGTTCATGACAGGCTCGCGGTTGGGTGCTGTGAGCCTGAGATCGAACGTACTGATGATGCAGCCCGTCTCAGGGTCCTTGTCCTTGCGGGACAGATAGATTCCTGGCTCGAGCAGAAGATGGTTGATCGTGAAGCTTGCAATCTTTTCCATTACGAACTCCTTCACGGTTGCTGACAGAACTCAGGATAGGCGAGATTGCCCGGATGCAGACCCATGTTCTGGCACTTCACGGTCCATCCTCGCAAGCCAGGGCGTGCCGGCGATGGCACGCGCCACCCTGTCGGCAGCCAGAAGCGAGCTCTGGTCTGCCTTTGCATGGAAGATGGCCTTTGCCTCTATGCCATACGTCCCGAACGAGATGAGGCAGAGAAGCGGCTTGAAATCGGAGTCCGCCCAGTCGCCCAGTGCCTCCTGTCCCTTCTTCAGGATGTCAGCTGTCGCCTCATCCACATCCACATCGCTTCTGAGCAGGAGCGGCACGGTGCAGGACGTGACATCGGAGGCAGAGCGGATCGTCACAGCTGTCTTGTTGAGGACCGAGTTCGGGATGATCTGGGTCGATCCTGTCGCATCCGTGAGAAGGGTGTTCCTCCAGGTGACATCGATCACGATGCCCGACTGGGAGCCGACCGTGATGTAGTCGCCCGGCTTCACGACCTGGCCGAGCATGAGGGCAAGGCCGCCGATCACGTTCGAGACCGTATCCTGGAGGCCCAGAGAGATTACGACGGAGGTGACGCCCAGGGCTGCGACAAAGGCAGTCGGCTGGATGCCAAAGACAGGCTGGAGCACCGCGAGCAGGGCAAGCGCCCAGATGAAGGCCTTCACGATGTTCACGAAGATCGAGGCAGCGGGGATATCCGTCGCATCGAAGACGCGCGAGAGGAAGGCTGAGAGCGCCCGCTCGATCACATAGGCGATGCCTGCCACGACAGCGAGATACAGGATCTTGCCGCCGATTGCATCGAGCGAGAAGAATGCCGCCATTGCTCCCCAGTCCATGCTATCCCTCGATCTTCACGATAGGCGCGAAGCCCTTCATGAGCTTCTTCGTCTTGCCAGTACGGTCGAAGCGCACATCGATCGTATCGCGGTCGGCCTTGATGACAACACCAGGGCCGAACGTCTTGTGCGTGACCTTGTCGCCCGGCGCAAAGGACGTCTGCGCCGCACGCGTCGGCTGCGGACGCTCAGGAGCGCGCTGTGCCCCCGCCTGCGCATGGGCACCGGCATTCGTGGAGCGCGTGACCGAGCCGAAGACATGGCCGCCGTAGACCTGAGAGCCTCGGCCGCTGCCGAACGTGCCGCGGCGGTCTCCCCTCTTCTCCCAGCCGACACCGGAAAATCCTGCAGAGCCGACGCCGACGGGCTCGATATCCTTGGCCGGGATCTCATCGACGAAGCGGCTTCTGGGATTTGCCTGGGTCGAGCCGTAGGTACGCCTCGTTGCCGCATATGTCAGATAGAGGCGCTTCTCTGCACGCGTGATTGCGACATAGGCAAGCCTGCGCTCCTCCTCGAGTCCCGCAGGGTCCTCCTGGTGTCCGGAGTGCGGGAAGATGCCTTCCTCCATGCCGGCAACGAAGACGACTGGAAACTCCAGGCCCTTTGCGGAGTGTACCGTCATGAGCGTGACAGCGCTCGTCGAGTCGCCGAGCGCATCGAGGTCGCTCCTGAGCGCCAGCCATTCCATGAAGGCAGGGAGCTTGTCAGATGCCGGAGGCGGCAGGATGTCGCCCTGGGGCGCCGCCTCCTCGGGCGTCCCGACGCCCGAGGCTGTCCGTGCATCGAGCGCACCCGCCTCCTTGAGCTCTTCCAGGCTCTCGAGCGTCGCTGTCATGTCCTCATGGCTCTCGTCGAATTCCTGCGCGACGCCGAAGAATTCCTTGATGTTCTCGATGCGGGAATCCGCTTCCTCGGAATGCTCTGCCTCGAGTGCCTTGATGAGGCCCGACTGGTCGACGATCATCGAGACGACCTGGGAAAGCTCGCCTGTGTAGTGGCGCCCCGTCTCGATCGTCTGCGTGAAGCTCATGAGGGCATTTCGTGCCTTGGCAGAGAGCAGCCCCGTCTCCGTCGCCGCAGCCTCGCAGGCGCTGAAGAACGAGATGCCTTCATCGCGTGCGAATGCCTGAATCTTCCCGATGGAGGTCGAGCCGATGCCGCGCCTCGGCGTATTCACGACGCGCAGGGCGCTGACATCGTCATGGGGGTTCACGACGAGCTTCAGGTATGCCATCACATCGCGGATCTCGGCACGGTCGAAGAAGCGCGTGCCGCCGACGATCTTGTACGGGACGCCGGCACGCAGGAGCATATCTTCGAGGATGCGGGACTGGGCATTCGTACGGTAGAAGAGCGCCATATCGTCGTAGGATGTGCCCGCATCGTGCAGCTTCTCGATCTCGGCACCGATCCAGCGTCCTTCATCGCGCTCGTCTGCTGCCTGGAAGACGCGGATCTTCTCCCCGTCCCCCTTGTCCGTGAAGAGCCGCTTCGGCTTGCGCTTCGAATTGTGCGCCACGACCGCATTCGCGGCGTTCAGGATGTGTCCCGTCGAGCGGTAGTTCTGCTCGAGCTTCACGACCTTCGCATCCGGATAGTCCTGCTCGAACGAGAGGATATTCTTGATGTCAGCACCACGCCAGGAATAGATCGACTGGTCGTCGTCGCCGACGACCATGAGGTTGCGGTAGCGGCTGGCCAGAAGGTTCGTGAGCGCATACTGCACGCCGTTCGTATCCTGATACTCATCGACGCTGATCTGGCGGAAGCGTTCCTGATATTTGCTCAGCACCTCAGGATGCTTGCTCAGGAGCTCATATGCCTTGAGCAGAAGGTCATCGAAGTCCATCGCATTGGCTCGCTCGAGCCTGCGGTCGAGCTCGCGCCAGACGCGGGCTGCCTTCTGGTCGAGCGGAGAGTTCGACTGGGAGCCAAGCTCGTCGGGACCGATCATCGCGTTCTTCGCATTCGAGATGCGCGAGCGGATGGCAGGAATCGGGAACTGCTTCTGGTCGATATCCATGCTTGTCATGATCGACTTCACGAGACGCTTCGAATCATCGTCGTCGTAGATGGAGAACGAATTCGTATAGCCGAGAAGCTCGCCGTCCTCGCGGAGCATCCTCACGCACATGGCATGGAACGTGCAGACCCACATGCCACGGATGCCGCCCGGCACAACCTGGGCGAGACGCTCGCGCATCTCAGTCGCCGCCTTGTTCGTGAACGTGATGGCAAGGACCTGCCAGGGACGCACCCCTTCATCGGCAATCATGTGCGCGATGCGCATCGTGAGGACGCGCGTCTTGCCCGAGCCTGCGCCGGCAAGGACGAGAAGCGGGCCCTTCGTGCAGAGCGCCGCCTCCCTCTGCTGGGGATTCAGGGCAGAAAGGTCGGGTCCATTGAAGGTTGCCTCGGGTGCCTGGGGCGTTTGAGGTGCATGGTCGGGCTGGAAGAGCGAGCGTTGGGTCAAAAGCATATGTGCTTCCTTGGAAAGATCAGTCGTTTGCAAGATTCAAGTCTAATGGCTGCACGCGACAGGTAAGAGCGCGCATGCGCTCCTCCGCGAAAAGAGGAGAGCTAGAGCTCCCGTGCAAGCACGTCTCCGGAAGAGACCGCAAAGGGAACTTCCATGCGGCAGCGCCCCATGGTCTTTGTAAGCGAGGGCACATCCTTCCAGGATGCGCTCTCCTCATCCCAGGCTTCCAGATGCTCAGGCACGAACGTTCGCACGGGCTCATGAGGAGAGAGCACCGTAAGCGCACATCCTGCGTCGACCCGGTTCCTGAGCGGGAACTCTGCCCAGCACGTGCCATCTTCCGTCTTCACGTCAGCGACGATGCCTATGAGCGCACGGTCGCGGGCATACTCGGGCTCGCCCTGGTTCTCTTCCGGGTGCCCATAGTAGTAGCCGCATGAATAGGGACGGTGGCTCACGTGCTCGAGCTCCTCGCGCCACAGGCCCGCCTCTCCCCCGTCTAGCACCTGCCTATAGGCATTCGTGACGCAGGCCACATAGTAGGCGCCCTTGTTCCTGCCCTCGATCTTGAGGGAGTCGACTCCCGCCGCGATGAGGTCATCGAGATGCTCGATCATGCAGATATCGTTCGAGGAGAGGATGAAGCTCTCCTTGCCTTCCTCGATGAGGGGAAGCCTGCGCGAGGGATCCCGCTCGTCTGCAAGCGCCCAGCCCCAGCGGCAGGGCTGCGCACAGGCACCGCGCGATGCAGCACGCTCGGGTCCCATGAGGGCAGAAGAGAGAAGGCAGCGCCCCGCATAGGCAAGGCAGAGCGAGCCATGCACGAAGGCTTCGAGTTCAAGCTCGGGCGGCAGCTCGTCGCGCATATGCGCAATCTCTTCTATTGTCATCTCACGCGCAAGCACAATCCTCTTGGCGCCCAAGCTCTGGAACGCCTTGGCCGTCTCGGCGCTCGTCACATTGGCCTGCGTCGAGACGTGGAGCTCGATCGTGGGAGCATATGTCCGTGCAAGCTGCATCGCACCGAGGTCGGCCACGATCAGGGCATCGACGCCTGCCTCTGCAAGCGCCCCAAGGTAGGCCGGAAGCTCTGCCATGTCTGCATCGCGCATCACAGTATTGAGCGTCACGTGCACCTTCACGTCGGCCGCATGGGCAGTCTGCACAGCATGCACGAGCTCTTCGAGCGAGAAGTTCCTCGCCTTTGCGCGCATGCCCCACCTCGGCCCTGCCAGATACACGGCATCGGCACCGAAATGGATGGCCTCGAGCAGCTGCTCGGGGCCACCAGCCGGAGCAAGGAGCTCCGGCACGCTCTTCTGTTGAGGAGAAGCTCCCACTAGGCCACCAGCGCGAAGTAGGCAATGACCAGGGCACCGAGGATGATGCGGTACCAGCCGAACGGCTTGAAGTCATGCTTCTTCACGAAGCTCATGAGGAAGCGGATCGCAAGAAGCGAGACGACAAAGGCGACGATGCAGCCGACACCCAGAACCTGGGCCTCGGTCGTCGTGAAGCTGTTGCCCTTCAAGAAGAACTTCACGAGACGAAGGCCGGATGCGCCGACCATGACAGGAATGGCAAGGTAGAACGTGAACTCTGCTGCCACGGCACGCGAGCACCCGAGAAGGAGGCCACCGATGATCGTGGAGCCAGAGCGCGAGGTTCCCGGTACCATCGAGAGCACCTGGAAGCAGCCGATGCCGAAGGCAGTCTTCCACGGCATCTCCTTCACATCCTGGACAGCCGCATCGGCGTCAGCAAGCTCGGACGGCGTATCGAAGTCCTCGAACGTGCGGACCGCGAAGTGCTTTGCATGGCCCTCTGCTGCCTGCTCGTCTGCAAGGCGCTTCGCCTTGTGCTCGCGGTGGGACTCGATTGCGATGAAGGCAATGCCGTAGACGATGAGTGCTGCAGCGATAACGAAGGGACTGCCAAGATGCTCTTCCATCCAGTCATCGAGCGGCACGCCGATGATCGCAGCAGGAAGGCAGGCAACGATGATCTGGCCCCAGAGGCGCCAGGTCGCCTTTCTTCCGTCCTTGCCCTTCGAGGGAGAGAACGGGTTCAGCTGATAGAAGAACAGCACGACGACAGCGAGGATGGCACCAAGCTGGATCACGACGAGGAACATGTCCCAGAAGTCCTGCGAGACATCGAGGGTGACGAACTGGTTCAGAAGGAGCATATGGCCGGTCGAAGAAATCGGCAGCCATTCGGTGATGCCTTCGACGAGGCCGTAGAGCGCAGCTTTCAGAAGCTCGATAACGGGCACAGGTATCTACCTCCTACAAGGGCACGCACCCTGCATGCCCACAATCTTTCTCTGACGTTTCATCCAACCCATCATAGACAGCAAAGCTGCCGCTCGCCGCAAAGTCCGCCGCTTTCGCGCAAAGCGCATCATTTCCGGGGTACAGGACGAACTGATGCCCCTTTGAGGGTTACCGGCGCCGCTAGACACAAAAAAGGCGCCCCGTGCGAGGAGGTTGTCATGACAAGCTTCCAGGATCTCGGCTACGACAAGGTATTCGTCTCTCTCGATGGATCGGAGCAGCAGGACAAGGTGCTCGACCGCGCCATCATCGTGGCGGCAAACAACAATGCAGAGCTCTACATCGGCCACGTCATCGACTCGACCGCGCTCGAGACGGCAGGAACCTATCCGCTCGAGCTCATCCCGACGCTCGAAGCCGGCTTCCGCGACTCCATAGCCGATCAGGTCAAGCGTGCCGAGGGCATCGAGCAGATCAAGAAGGTCGAAGTCGTCGTGAAGGCAGGACGCATCCGCGAGACCTTGAAGGAAGAGATGCTCGATATCATCCAGCCGGATATCGTGATCTGCGGCGCCCGTGGCCTCTCGTCAATCAAGTATGCCCTTCTGGGCTCCATCTCGACCTATCTGATCAGGAGCTCGAAGTGCGACGTGCTCGTCGTGAAGTAGCAGGAATCACAGCAGCAGATATGCCAGAAGCGGCGCCCGCAGGCGCCGCTTCTTCTATGCGGTGAGATAGACCATTGCGATAACGAGGACAAAGCCGACGAGCGTCGCCGGGTCGAACACGGTACCGAGCCATACGACCGATGTCACTGTTGCCATGGCCGGCTCCATCGTGCCGAGAAGCGTTGCCCGGAGCGACCCCACTTCCTTCACGCCCTGGAGATAGAGACCGTAGGCACCGAAGGTGCCGAGGACAATCGAGAGCGTGATGAGAAGCCAGCCGAATCCGTCAAGTGCCGGCATATGGTTCCAGGGCTGGAAGAAGGCTGTCAAGATCAGGCCCGAAATCAGGAAGCCGACGCCGTTCACGGCAAAGCTTCCCCACCTGGCGAGGAGCTTTGCAGGCTGGATGGCAAGTATTGCACCCGCAAGGGCAGCGACAAGCCCCCAGAAGAGCCCCAGAGGCGGCAGCTGCAGCGTGCCTGGATTTCCGCCGGTTGCGATGAGGTAGGTGCCTGCCAAGGCCAGGGCAGCCCCCAGAAGCTCGCGCCTCCTCGGTCGCCTTCTCACCTTCACACAGACATAGGCAAGGCAGATGAGCATCTGCAGGCTCTGGAGAACTGTTGCCGTGCCGGAGTTCGTCCATTTGATGGCCATGAGGTAGGCAACCTGGGAAAGCAGGAAGGATCCGAGCGCCACGCCGAAGACGCCCTTGAGCGCCTGCCGGTCATGCACAAGCTCGCCGACCCTCCCCTTCTGCGCGATATGGGCCGCAAGCAGGAAGAGCACGCAGCTGCCAAGCTGCCGGAAGCACGCGATCCAGAGCGGATCCGCCTCATAGCGCTCCATGAGGACCTTGGCAATCGTGCCGTTCATTCCCCAGAGCGCCGCTCCTGCAAGCGTGATCAGGATGCCGCGCACCAGCACAGGCCGTGCCGGATGCTCGTTTATCTTCTCCTCTGCCATGCCGCTCCCCTCAAGTGCCGAACGCTCCTCCCGAGAGTCCGCACAAAGAGTATAGCGATGGGCACAACACCCAAGCAGGACAGATGCCAGGATGTCTTGGCGGACAGAAGCTAGCAGTCGAGGCTCTGGCGCGGGCTGTAGCCCTCATCATGCAAGCCGCTCATGAGAAGATCCATATGGGAGGGCTCTATCTTCAGGAGATGGAGACGGGTCCGCACACGCTCGAGCATCTCCTGGGGTATGCCCTTCGCTGCGGCAGCTGCCGCATACTCTGCACTCTCGGGGTCCACGATCTCGGCCGTGCCGGTGACCTGGATGCTCGCAAGCTTGCCGAAGCCCGCATACGGCTCGAACACGGCAAGGCTCACACGCAGATTCTTGCGGAGGGCGTGGAACTTGAGTCCGCCTTCGGTGAAGATCCAGATGGCCCCGTCACGCCAGACATATTCGAGCGGCGTGCAGCGCACGAAATCGCCTGCACCGCACGCAAGCGCGCAGGTATTGTGCGACGTGAGGAATGCCTCGGCTTTCTCGCGCAGCACCTCGGCCGGCATCTTCTTGGCATCCTTTTCCTGGCTTGTCCAGTAGCTTTCCGCCTTGTCGAGCTCGTCTTCTGTCATCATCTGCACGGCGCCTCCTCGATTTGCTGTTCCATCCAGATTGTAGCGCCCGAGAGGAAGCTTCCTTCAGGACCTCTGGCGTCCTTCCGGCATGCGGAGACATGAATAAGTTCCGAGCCCCTAGACAGGCTTGAAGCATCTCCGTGAGCAAGCTGCCTCCCGTTCTGCAGCATGCCGCTCTGCTGGCGGCTCTTCTCATCTGGGTCTTCTGCCATTGCCCTGTCCGCCGCAATCGCCTCATCCATGGGCATCGATGCAAACTCAGGAGCCTGCACGCCGTCCACGACGCCGCACCTCGGGCAGACCCAGAGGCCGAAATCAGGGCTTTAGGAAGCAGGCTCAATAGAGAGCCTTGCTGCACACTTCGGGCAGAGCGCCCCCTGTGCTTCGAGATGCCTGAGATAGGGATTCACGACGCATCTGAACTGATGGAGCTTGCCCGTGTCTATCCGCTCCATATCTCTTCTCCTCCCGTCCCATGCTTTCCGGCACATCTTCCAGAGAGTGCCTGGTTTCCCCCGTGGAAAGCGCAGCGCGTGCCGCCGACAACAATGTTGCCTTGGCGCAGGCCTGAAGCACCGCCCCGACTCATGCTAAAGTCTTGAAGCATGACACATAAGAGCTGTCAGGCAGCTCTCGTACGCAACACATGCAAGGAGGCTCCATGCCTGATTCTTCCGAGGGAGCAAAGGCTCCCGATTTCCTCAAGCCCGATCCGTCTCTTGCTCCGGGCACCGTCCACCATGGATTTAAGGTCGTCTCTGCCGAGCCCATCTCGGAGCTCCCCGGCTGCGCCTATGTGATGAAGCATGAGGCAACAGGAGCACGCCTGCTCTGGCTTGCAACCGACGATACGAACAAGTCCTTCGCGATCGGCTTCAAGACGGCGCCACAGGATTCGACCGGCGTCTTCCATATCCTCGAGCACTCCGTCCTCGATGGCTCGGAGAAGTTCCCCGTAAAGGAGCCTTTCGTCAACCTCCTCAAGACGTCGATGCAGACGTTTTTGAACGCAATGACATTCCCGGACAAGACGGTCTATCCCGTGTCCTCCACGAACGAGAAGGACCTCGAGAACCTCATGGACGTCTATCTCGACGCCGTGCTGCATCCTGCCATCTATACGCGTCCGCGCATCTTCGAGCAGGAAGGCTGGCACCTGGAGCTTGCCTCGAAAGACGCCCCGCTCACGTATAACGGTGTCGTCCTGAACGAGATGAAGGGAGCCCTCTCCGATCCCGACGATGTCCTCTACCACGGAATGCAGGAAGCGCTCTTCCCGGATACGCCCTATGCCTTCGAGTCGGGCGGCGACCCGAGGAAGATCGTGACGCTCACCTACGAGCAGTTCCTCGACACCCACGCCCGCCACTACCAGCTCAGGAATTCCTACACCGTGCTCTACGGCGACATGGATATCGAGCGCGAGCTTGCCTTCATCGGCGAGCGCTTCGAAGGCGCCACCGACCGCCATGCCAAAGACCCCAATCCGCTTCCGCTCCAGAAGCCTCTCAAGAGCCTTGAGATGAAGAGGCTGGAGATGGCAACAGCGAAGGAGAACGCTTCCGCTGCCTTGGGCTATGTAATCGGCACCTCGCATGACCGCGAGCGCGTGCTGGCCACAGATGTCCTGCTCGATACCCTTGCCGGCTCGAACGAGGCACCCTTGAAGCATGCCGTGATGGAAGCAGGGCTTGCAGACGACTTCACGGCGACGCTTGTCGACGGCGTGCAGCAGCCGCTTGCCTTCCTCGAGCTCAAGGGGCTCCACGACGGAGCTGCAGAGAAGTTCCGTCCCTTCGTCGAGGACTTCTGCCAAAAGCTCGTCTCCGACGGTATCGACCATGAGAAGCTCGAAGCCTCCCTTGCCCAGGCAGAGTTCAACCTGCGCGAAGGCGACTGGGGCTACTCCGACGGTGTCGCGCTCTCGATCCAGGCCCTCTCGAGCTGGCTCTACGACGACGATCGTCCCTATGACTACCTGCGCTATGAGGATGCACTGGCCCATATGCATGCAGGCATCGAGAAGGGCTACTTCGAGAAGCTCCTCTCCGAGCTCATCTGCGAAAGCGCACACACCGCCGCCGTCGAGCTCGTGCCTGCCGAGGAAGGAAGCCACGCCGAAGAGGAGAAGGAGCTCTCCGACCTCAAGGCCAAGATGGACGACGCTGCCCTTCAGCAGGTGATGGACGAGGAGGCTGCGCTCAGGGCCGAGCAGGAGGCGCCAGACAGCCCGGAGAACTTGGCGAAGCTTCCCGCCCTTGCCCTCTCCGATATCGATGAGGGAACGAAAGATCCTGAAGTCGCAGAGTCGAGCACGCCTCTTCCCTGCTGGCACCACAGGATCGAGACGCACCACATCGACTATGTCTATTACTACTTCGACCTCAAGCGCGTCGGCTTCGAAGAGCTCCCCTATGTCGCGATCCTTTCCGACCTTCTGGGCAATCTCTCGACGCAGCACCACACGGCATCCGATCTCGACACGCTCGTCGAGACGAAGCTCGGCAGCTTCAGCGTGTTCTGCGAGGCCTATGGCAAGCAGGGCGACCTCGGCTTCGTGAATCCGAAGCTCGTCGTCGGCGCCTCCGCACTCTCCGAGAACGTGGCGTCCCTTGCCTCGATTCCGCGCGAGGTCTGGGCAGAGACGCTCTTCGGCGAGGACACCGACAAGATCTACCAGATCCTCCAGCAGCGCCGTGTTGCAATGGAGCAGGAGTTCATGAACAACGGCCATGTCCTTGCGATGAACAGGGCCACGTCGAAGATCCTGCCGCTCTCCCGCTTCATGGACAAGCTCTCGGGCGTCGACTTCTATCTGTTCCTGAAGAAGCTCCTGGACCGCTGGCAGTACAGGAAGCAGCCGACCGTCGAGGTGCTCTACAACCTTGCCGGCCGCATCTTCACGGCAGACGATATCCAAGTGAGCTTCACCGGTTCAGACGAGGACCTTGCCCGCTTCTGGGATGCCGCAGGTGACCTCGGCCTTCCCTTCAAGGGCGGCCAGGTCACCGAGGAGAATCTCAAGATTCCGCCTGCAGAGCCTGTCGACGAGGCCTTCGTCGTGCCATCGAACGTCGTCTATGTCGGGACGTCCTCGCTTCCCTGCCCTGACGATACGAGCTCGCTCGGTGTCTGGCAGGTCGGTACCCGTCCGCTCTCCTTCGGCTACCTCTGGAACGAGGTCCGCGTGAAGGGCGGCGCCTACGGCGCCGGCATCCGTCATCAGTCGAACGGAATGACGCAGAACTACTCCTACCGCGACCCCCATATCGACGAGACGCTTGCGCGCTACGAAGGCCAGGCTGCCTGGCTCAAGGACTGGGAGCCGCAGGACGGCGAGCTCACGGGATACCTCGTCTCGACCGTCGCCGGCATCGATGCGCCGAAGAAGCCCCGCTCCTGGGCACGGCTCCAGGATGGCGCACGCTTCCAGGAGCGTCCCGCCACGTGGCGACAGAATCTGAGGCACGAGGTGCTCGAGACGTCTGCAGACGATATCAGGGGCCTGGCCACGCCGCTTGCCTGGTGTGCCGAGCACCACGTGTCCTGCGTCTTCGGCTCTTCTGACATCATCGCCTCCTCGAAGCATCCGTTCGAGGTCGTCCAGCTCATGTCACCGGATGAGGCATAGATGACGGCAGACGACATTATCGCCTGGTATGGACGTGTGGCCGACAATGCGCTGGCCACACGTCCTTCCTTTGCCCGCGCCTGGCTCATGGCAGGCTACAAGGGCATGGCGGCAAAGACGCAGATAGCAGGAGACAGGCGCTTCCTGCCTTCGGGACGCGAGGGCTATGCCCTCTTCATGTCCCGCGTCGTCACTGCCATGGCACATCCTGAGCGCATGGCAGTGACGAGCATCTTCACGCCCAACGAGATCTTCCATGCGCTCGATGCCCTGCCTGCGACAGCCGAAGCCATTGCAAGCTTTGCAAGCGGCGCCCAGGCAGAGTCCGGCATCATCGCAGCCGCAGAAGCCTCAGGCATCCCCGAGACCTACTGCAGCTACCACAAGACGCTCATGGGCCTTGCCACGACAGGCGTGCTCGAGGCGCCCCGCATGCTTGCTGCGACCTCCGTCGCCTGCGACGCGAACAATCTGAGCTTCAAGACGCTCGCTGCGCGCTGGGGCGTGCCCTTCTCCTTCATCGATGTCCCCTACGAGCTCTCCCGCAATGCAATCCTCTACGTCGCAGACGAGCTCAGGGACATGGGGAAGATGGCAGAGGAAGCCTTCGGAAAGAAGCTCAGCGAGACGAAGCTCACAGAGCTCTGCGAGAGCTCCGAACGCACGAGGAAGGCGCTTCTCTCTACCCTTCCCCACCGCAGCGGCAAGAATCTCAGGAACACGATGACGCTCGAGATGATGGAGATGCTCGACCTGCATCTCCTGCTTGGCAGGCCTGAGGCAGAGCGATTTGCGACACGCATGAAGCACGATATCGCCTACGCCGATACGTACCAGGGCCTGAACCTTGTCTGGGGCCATGTCTCCCCGTATTTCCTCGAAGGCATAGGAAGGCAGATCGACTGCACAGAGCGCGCCCAGATCGTAGCGTCGGACATGATGTTTGACTTCCTTGAGCCGGAGGGCGAAGAGGCCAGGCTTCAGGGTGCCCGTGCGGACGGGCTTCTCTTCGGACCAGGGACTCCCTATGAGTTCATGGCAGAAAGGGTCGTCAGGAACTGCTTCAACGGCCCTGCCGAGCGCCGCGGACGCACGCTTGTACGCCTCGCTCAGGCGACGCATGCCGATGGCGCCGTGATCTTCTGCCATTGGGGATGCCGACAGACGGCAGGCGCCTCACAGCTCATGCGCCAGATGCTCGAAGACGCAGGATATCCGGTCCTCGTGCTCGACGGCGATGCGGTCGACCGCGCAAACTGCATGGAAGGACAGATGACCACGAGATTCGATGCCTTCCTCGAGCTTCTGGAGGCACACCGTGGCTGACGAGATCTTCTACGCCTGCAAGTACACGCCGACGGAGCTCTTTGCCGGCTTCGGCACCGCAGCACACCTCGCCGAGACAGACACATCCGACTTTCAGGCTGCCGCAACGCTCGCGCACGCAAACCTCTGCGGCTACGCAAAAGGCATGCTCGAGCGCCTGCTCGAGGACGATGTGCACGAGGTCGTGCTTGTCACGTGCTGCGACGCTGTGAAGCGCGTATTCGACGTGCTCAGAGAGACCGAAGAGAAGCACCCCGGACGCTACCGCTTCCTCTATCTGCTCGATCTTCCGAGGAAGCGCGGACCGAGAGAGGCAGCCCTCTTTCGCGCGCGGCTCGAGACGCTTGCGAAAAGCTATGCCGAGACTTGCGGCAAGACGTTCGACCTCGGACGTGCGCTAGCCGCTCTCGAGCCGACAGTCCCGCTTGCGCAGGATCACGTGACGCTTGCCGGCGCCCATGCCTCGAAAGCCCTGCTCTCTGCTGTCGGGCGCGAGGTAGCGCTTCCTGTCGAGAATGCGACCTGCACTTCCCGGCATCTTCCTGATACGCTGCCCCGAAGCCTCGCCCGCATGGAGAGGCAGGGGCACTGCGAAGCCTGCGGCCCTGAAGAGAAGAGAGAGCCTCTTTCTGCCTTCCTTGACTGGTACGCGGAGGCACTCCTCGACCAGATGCCGTGCATGCGCATGCAGGACGACACTGCACGCCAGAAGCTCTTCAGCGAAAAGGGCGAGCGCGGCATCATCTACCACACGATGAAATTCTGCGACTACTACGGCTTCGAATGCCGCGACATGAAAGGCAGCGTGCCCACCGTGAAGATAGAGACAGACGGAAGCTCCCAGAGCGCAGGCCAGCTTGCCACGCGCATCGAGGCATTCACGGAGACGATCGGCGCCAAGAAGCAGCCAGCCGCAACACGTACGGATGCCCCGGTCCGCTATGTTCTCGGCATCGACTCAGGCTCAACTTCGACCGACGCCGTCCTCATGGACGCCGATGGCCATATCCTCGCAACGAAGATCCTGGCTACCGGCGCCAAGGCGAGCCGCGCCGCCGAAGCGGCAAAGGCAGCCGTGCTCGAGGAGGCAGGCCTTTCTCCGGAAGACATCGGCCTCTCTGTGGCTACCGGCTACGGTCGCATGAACATCCCTGGCATGGATACGACCATCACTGAGATCACCTGCCATGCTGCCGGCGCCCATTACCTCATGCCCTCTGTCCGCTCGATCATCGATATCGGCGGCCAGGACTCGAAGGCGATCCATCTCTCTCCCGAAGGCGAGGTGCTCTCGTTCGCAATGAACGACAAGTGCGCCGCCGGCACGGGCCGCTTCCTCGAGATGATGGCAAGGACGCTTGAACTGCCGCTCGACGAATTCTGCCGCCTCGGCCTCACCTGGAAGCACGAGGTGAAGATCTCGAGCATGTGCACGGTCTTCGCCGAGTCGGAGGTCGTGAGCCTCGTCGCACAGGACACGCCTGTCCCTGACATCATCCACGGCCTCGATGTCTCGGTTGCCGCCAAGACCGTGGCGCTCGCAAAGCGCGTGCACGCCGAGGGCCCCTATCTCATGACCGGAGGCGTCGCCCAGAACGCAGGTGTCGTCACAGCCCTCTCCGAGGCACTCGGCTCCCCTGTCGCCACGCATCCCGACTCCCAGCTCTGCGGAGCCATCGGAGCAGCGCTTCTGGGACTTCAGGGCCTGAAGAGATAGACATCGCGGGAGAGGATCCAGACATGGAAAGGCTCCTGGCGGACCATCCGCCAGGAGCCTTTCTCGCATCTTGCAGTCCTCTCAGGCAGCCATCGGCTGCGGCGTCATCCTGAGCGTGAGCGCGGCATCTGCTCCCGCAGGAAGCGTCACCGTGTAGGTGAAGGATGCCGACTCTCCCGCACCGAGGCTGAACGTGCCCGCCCACACATCGGTCCCGTAAAGCGAAAGCTCATCGTCCGACTCGGATGCTGCATCGCAGGAAAGCTTGGAGATTGCAGCACCTGCAGGGGCGGTGATAGCAAAGCCCATGAGTGTCGAGGGCTCCTCTGCCTCCTTGCCCGGAGCCGAAAGTGTCCGCTCTTCGTCTGTGTCTTCGGCACTGTTGGCAAGCTTCACGGTCACGTCGTAGGAGATGCTGCCATCGGATGCGACCACCGCATCGCCGATGGTTCCTTCGATCGAGATCGAGCTGCCGAGCCCCGTATCCGAGACATCGGAGAGGAAGAAGCCGGTCTCAGACGTCGAGGCATCCTCTGCAAAGGAGCCAGCCGCACCGATAGCATCGAGCACCTTCTCCTCATCGTCTTCTGCCATGTAGAAGAGCAGGCGTCCCTCGTCCACGCCGGCATTCAGGACCTTTGCGAGGCTGCCGTAGGACATCTCGTCCATGTTCGAGAGCACGGCATTGACCGCAAGGCTCGCGGTCTGCGCAAACGACGTATTGGCGGTGTCCTCATCATCAGGGGCAAGCAGCAGGGCTGCGAGATTTGTCCCGTCGATCTTCGTGCCATCGGATGCCGTGACGCCACTCGTAAGGCCAAGCATGCTCTGCAGGAACATCGGGTCGACCGCAATCACGCCGTCAATCTTCGTCTTGCCAGAAGCCTCTGCCGCCTGGATGAGGACCTGCGCGGCGCGGGAGAAGCTCGGAAGCGAGCCTGCGTCGTCTGCCGTGAAGCTGCCGTCATGCCCCATGAGGCCGAGAAGCGTCTGCTCGTCGTCGGTCAGCACATCATCTCTGACAAGCTCATCGGAGAGATCCTCGAAGCTCTCGAGCCTGATTGCTCCATTGTCTATGGTCATGACCGCAGCAGACGTCGCAGCGCCGCCGACCGAGCGGATGTCGGAAGTGTCCTCGACGACGAAGAGATAGGTCCTCTCCCCCTCTGCCCCGAACATGCCGGAGATCACCGGCGAGAGCTCCTCGGCACGTCCTGCAACAGCGCCAATCGTGTCGAGCCTCTCCTGTATGGCAGCAAGCGGTTCAGCAACCTCAGCGAAATCTGCCGTGCCGAGACTGTCGACCGTCTCCCGCGCGGCGGCAAGCGAAGGCGCAGCATCGGCCAGCGCGTCGCAGTAGGTCTTCAGGACCGAGGCATTGATTGCATGATCGGCAAAGGGCTGCTCGCCTGAGACAGCAGAAAGGCTCTCTGCGACCGGCTTCGCGACATTGTCCGTCAGGTCCTGGACCACATCGGCAAGCGTAGCCACACGCGACGCATCGTCTCCGATGACAGGAAGGTGCTCTGCGATCTTCCAGACCGGACTCTCGGTCTCCTGCTCCATCGAGGCGGCATAGCGCGCAAGGCTCTCGGCATTCCCGGAAAGCGAGGTGGTCGAGCCCGACTGCACCGACGACATGAAGTCAGATCCTGTCGCTGCCACAGCACGTGCAGAGGAGGCGACAGACTGGGCACTCTCATGGAACTCGTAGCCGAAGACACCTGCCGCTGCAATGAAGAGGACAAGAAGGAAGACGATCAGGTTTCGGATTGGGTGATGCTTCTTCGGCTCCGGCTCAGGCTCTGCCTTCAGCTGGACAGGTTCAGACTCTTCCTGCATCTCAGGCATGAGGTCGAAGGGATCGTCCCACGCATCTCCCGCCGCAGAATCCACGACATCGGCTATCTGCGTGAAGCCATCCTCGTCTTCTGGTTCAGCTTCGGGATACGCAGCGGCCTCTTCCCTCTTGGCGGGACGCTGAGGAGCCTTCTCTTCCTTGGTCTTTCTCTCTCTGCGCCGGCGCTTCGGCTCCTCTTCCTTGAAATGGCGTGCATGCTGCTTGTCTGTCATTGCTATCACTCCACCTGCCTGGCGCCTGCCAGGCGGACGATTCTGTCTTCAGCCTTTCCCGTGAGATCTTTCCTGTCTCTTCCTGCAGGACCTGCCGCTCCGGCAAAGCCGGGGGTTTCGTCTTGTGTGGGGCAGAGAGAGCTCTGCCATGCGATCTTGGGAAGGGATATCCATACGGGAAGGATTCATGCGCATGAATCATAGCGCCGAGAAAGGTCTTGACCTCGAGGATAGCCGAAATTCCTCAGCATCAGCCCATACATTCACACTACCGAAACGCGTCCTTGAAGGCATCTTCAGAAGTTCCTGTCGAGTTCACGCTCAGGGGTGTCGAGTTGAGACTTTTCCCTGTCGAGTTGGTCTTCCGTCCATGCCTTCGCCCAAAGAAGAAGGGCTCCCGGAATATTCCGGAAGCCCTTGAGACGCAGGTTTCCCTGCCGCTTATTTCTCAGGCAGGATCTCGATCCTCTGCCCGTCAGGATCGCAGATGAAGTAGAGTCCCATCGCGGGATTCTCCTTGTCGATGACGCCCATCTGGCGGTGAAGCTCGTGGTAGGCCTCGAAGTCATCGACCGCAAAGGCGATGTGGGTGTCCCTCCCGCCATTGTCGTAGGGCTCCGTGCGTCCCCTGTTCCAGGTAAGCTCGAGCTCGAAGGGCGCTGCGTCGTTTGCCATGAACGTGTTCGACCAGGAGCCGTCCTCGGGTCCCGATACCCTCACGACGTGGAAGCCGAGCGCCTTCTCATAGAACTTCTTCGTGGCTTCGAGATCGAGCACGTGGGTGCAGCGGTGGATGAAGCGTGCCTGCATGGTTTCCTCCTTGAAGTCCGGATCTGCTTCAAAGCGTAGCAGAGCGGAAGCTCGGCTCAGCAAAGCTCCATCTAGTGCGCTTCAGCCTTCTCCTCGCGTGCTGCGACCTCGTCGATCAAGATTGCGTCGCCGTGCTTCGCAAGGACCAGCGAGATGACCATAGCAAGACCCATGAGGGCGATGTAGAGGAAGAGCGTCCCAGGCGCCACATCCATAACGAGGCCAGAGAGGATAGGCGTTGCGACCTGCGCTGCCATGGACACCGTGTAGTAGTAGCCGGAATAGCGTCCGACGGAGCGGGCCGAGCAGAGCTCCAGGATCATGTTGAAGACGCAGAGGTCGACGCCGCCCAGGCCTGCACCCATAACAAGGAAGAGGGCATAGAAGGCAGGATGGAAGCCCGGCACAAGCCACAGAATCACGGGGCACACTGCCATGGCAGCGCCACAGAGGAGGCCGACCTTCTTCCTGCCGATACGAAGCGACAGGTTCGCCAGCGGCACATAGGTCGCAAGGGCACCGATGATCGTCACGATGTTGATGATCGCAAAGGAGCCTCCCTGCATTCCGTAGAATGTGTCGGCATACCTGCTGATGTTCGTGGTCATTGCGTTGTAGCTCATGTAGTAGAAGAAGTCTGCCGCAAGAAGCAGCACGAGCGAGCGGTGGATGTCAGGGTCTGTGATCTTGTCCTTGCCGCCCGCCTCAGGCGAGTCGTCCTTCTCGATCTCGTCTTCCTTGATGCCCATCTCGAGGCTCTTGGCATGCATCTCCTCGACGAGCTTCGGCTCCCTGACCTTGGCAAGATAGAGAAGAAGCGAGAGCAGGATCATCCCTGCCTGCACGAGGAAGAGCGGCAGATAGTCAGGATGCTCTGTCTTCGGCACCATGGCCGAGATGCAGACAAGCATGACGCCGGTGCCGGCATAGCCGACAAGCTTCTTGACGGAGTCGGTCTTCATGCGCAGGGGACGCGGCGTGATATCTGCCACGATTGCCACGGTCATGGTCCTATACATGCAGATCGCGACAAGCGTCAGGATGATGGCGGAGATCAGAAGGGCCAGGCTGCCGACATTGTTCGCAATTGCGATGAGCGGCGTTCCGATAACGGCCAGGATCGAGCCTGCAATGATGAAGGGCGTGCGGCGCCCGAGCTTCGAGGTGCAGCGGTCCGAGAGGATGCCGAAGAGCGGCAGAAGGAACAGCCCGAAGATGTTGTCTATTGCCATCACGAATCCAGTCACGGCATTCGAGAGGCCGAAGGTCTGCGTGAGCATCTTCGGAATGATGCCGTCAAAGACCTGCCAGAAGCTGATCATCCCCATGAATGGCAGGCTCGCGAATGCAACTGTCGCATAGTCGATCTTCGCTGCCTTCTTGCGCATATCCTTCTCGCTCATGCAAACCTCCTGCCAATGGATATCTTCTTGCTCTATGCCAGCTCCTCGAGGTGTCCCAGAAACGCCACATAGAAGCCAATGCCGCGTCTGAACACATCGACGCCGATGCGCTCATTCGCCGCATGAATGAGGGAGCGGGCTTCCTTCGAATAGATGAAGCCGGCAAAGCGGTAGACCCGCTTGCAGATGGCACAGAACTGGAGCGAATCGGTCGAGGAGTTCTGCACGTAGGGCGCAAAGCCTGCTTCGGGATAGACGCCTGCCACGCAGCGATGGATATAGTCGAAGGCGCGCTCATGCTCCCAGGGGCTGATGGGAGCCGGCTCTCCGTAGGGGCACTCCTCGCGGATCGAGACCTCGACCCTCGTGGGCGGCACACCCGATGCCTTGCATTCTGCTGCTGCAAGCATGCGTGCACGCTCGAGTGCATCGGAGATCGTCTCAAACGGGGCGACGCGCACATTGAGGTTCGCTTCGGCAACAGCCGGCAGCACGTTATGCGCTGCCGACCCCTTGAGCTGCGTCACGGCATACGTGGTCCGAAGCATTGCGGCCGTCTCCGGGCTCTTGCTCATGAGCTGCTCGACAAGAGGCTTCGTCGCCCAGAGGTTTGCAAACACAGCCGGATACGGCCCTCCTGCCCAGGCACCGATCTCTGAGAGCGTGCGTGCCACGACAGGAATCAGGCGCGGTTTGGGCGGGTTGTCCACGATGCGCGAAACGACACGGGAGAGCAGTGCCGCCGCATCGTTTCTGCCCGGCGTCGAGGCATGGCCGCCTTCGGCATACGCCTTCACCAGCAGGTCGACATGCCCCTTCTCGGAGACGCCGACCATAGCAATCGGGGTCGTGACGCCCAGGCCTGCATCTGTTGCAAGCGCCCCTCCCTCATCGAGCACCATATAGGGCGTGATGTTGTGCTCCTTGAGCCAGGCAACCGCATGCTTCGAGGTCGGCGCATTGATCTCCTCGCCATCCGAAGAGAAGAACCACACATCGCGTGGCGGCACATAGCCCTCACTGATCAGATATTCCATCGCTTCGAAGAGCGCACAGTCGATGCACTTCGTATCGAGCGTTCCCCTGCCCCAGATTTCACCATCAGAGATCTCTGCCGCAAAGGGATCATGCGTCCAGGCCTGCCCTTCTGTGGGCACGACATCCTGATGCGCCATAACGATGACAGGGTCGAGGGAAGCATCGCGTCCTGGCCAGCGGAGGAGGATGCCGAAATCATCGATGCGATGAAGCTCCGTTGCCGCAAGCGTCTTCGGATAGAGCCGCTCGAGCGTCGGGATCCAGCGCCTGAATGCCTCATCGTCGCGCACCGAGACATTGTCTCTCGAGACCGTAGGAATCCGGAGGAGCTCCTGGAAGCGCTCGACCGCATCCATCCCTGCCTCATAGCCATCCGCTCCGATCGGAGCACCTTTGGGCCTGGAAGGCTTGAGAAGTGCCGTCTTCACCGACGCCAAAGTTGCCACGCATGCCGCTGCTGCTCCGGCAGACACCAGAGCCGTCCGTTTCAAATCAGCCATGATATGAGCTCCCCCCGTAGGCCAGAAGGTCTTTTAGGGAGGAGCTTACCCGAAATGCGACTTGACATGAGCACAATCGCACACATTGTCTCTGTCTTGTTATCTCAGACCTGCCAGCGGCAGATGCTTCCTTCTACTGGATGCCCGGAATATGGGGAATCGTATCGAAGCCAGCCTGCAGCTCTTCGTCCGTGGGGATATGGTCCTCGAGCTCGCCCTTGTTGTACTTGTCATAAGCGACCATATCGAAGTAGCCGGTGCCGGTGAGGCCGAAGAGGATCGTCTTCGCCTCGCCCGTCTCTCGGCAGGCTTCTGCCTCGCGGATGGCCTGAAGGATTGCGTGCGAGCTCTCCGGTGCCGGCAGAATCGTCTCAAGCTTTGCAAACTTCTCTGCTGCAGCGAAGACATCAGTCTGCTTCACGGCGACAGCCTCCATACAGCCATCGTGCTTGAGCTTCGAGACGATTGGGCTCATGCCGTGATAGCGCAGGCCACCTGCATGGTCAGAGCTCGGGATGAAGCCATTGCCGAGCGTATACATCTTGCAGAGCGGGCAGGTCTGGCCCGTATCAGCGTAGTCATAGGCATAGACGCCGCGGGTAAGCGACGGGCAGCTTGCCGGCTCGACACCGATGAAGCGTGTATCAGGATGCACGCCTGTCAGCTTGTCGCGCATGAAGGGGGCGATGAGGCCAGCGAAGTTCGAGCCGCCACCGCAGCAGCCGATAACAATGTCAGGATATTCGCCGAGCTCACGGAGCGCCTCATAGGACTCGAGGCCGATGATCGACTGATGGAGCACGACCTGGTTGAGCACGCTGCCGAGCTGGTAGCGTCCCTTGTTGCCCGGCACGTTGAGCGCACGCTCGACCGCCTCGGAGATGGCGGTGCCGAGAGATCCCGTGCACGTCGGATCGGCGGCAAGGATCTTCCTGCCTGCCTCGGTCGTATCGGACGGCGACGGCGTGATTGTCGCGCCGAACGTCTGCATGACAGAACGGCGGAAGGGCTTCTGCTCATACGAGCACTTCACCATGAACACGTCGAGGTTGAGGCCGAAGTGCGCTGCTGCCTCGGAGAGCGCCGTGCCCCACTGGCCAGCGCCGGTCTCGGTCGTGATGTTCGTGATGCCCTGGGCATAGGCATAGTAGGCCTGGGCAAGGGCGGAGTTCAGCTTGTGCGAGCCGGACGTGTTGTTGCCTTCGAACTTGTAATAGATCTTCGCCGGGGTGTCGAGCGCGCGCTCGAGGTTGTAGGCACGACAGAGCGGGCTCGGCCGGTAGACCTTGTACATCTCCATGACAGGAGCTGGAATCTCGAAGTAGCGCGTCGTGTCATCGAGTTCCTGGCGGCAGAGCTCGTCCGCAAAGACTGGCTTGATATCGTCGACCGTCGCGACCTTGCCATTCGGCAGCCTCATCGGCTCGGGTGGTTCCGGCATATCGGCACGCAGGTTGTACCAGGCGGTCGGAATCTGGTCTTCCTTCAGATAGATGCGGTAAGGATCGGTCTTTGCTGCTTCTGCGCCCATCTTGTTCCTCTTTCTCTTCAGGGAATGCTGTGCGTCTGCATACAAAAAAGGGGCTCCCGGTACGTAACCGAGAGCCCCAGATGTGTATGAAGACAAGGCCGTCGTCACGCCGGAAGTTTCGAAGTCCTTGTACGCCACCATGCACCCAGCACGCGCTGAGCGCTCAGAACTGCATTGTCGGTGGCTGCGAACATGGACTGCATCCTTCCTGTGGACGATAAGACGAGCATACGGAGATTCTGTTTCGGCCATATTACGGCTCGCCCGCTTTTTCCTTCAGCTTTTGTGCAGAGTCCTCAGCGCCCTGTTCGAATCTCCGTAACAGATGGCTGACAGATGGCTTTCTCTGCGCTTATCGGAGCTGCCTAGCATAGGCTGCAATCCGCTTCTTGTCCGGGAGGCCATGATGGGAGACATCTCGTTTCAGGAATACAGCCTCTACGCCGCCTGCGTCCTCGGCCTCATGCTCGCCGTGGAGTGTCTTGCCCTTTGGGTCGGGGGTGCCTTTGCCGCCTTCTGGCAGGTCATCCTCCCCATCGTGACGGCCGGCTTCTTCGCGCTTGCCTGCTATGTCGCACACAGGGCAAGGAAATCCTGAGCCTTGCCGCTCCACACAAGAGAGAGGAGACCCGAAGGCCTCCTCCTCTTCCCTTCCTATAAGCAAGCTCGCTTACGAGAGCTGGCTTGGCGAATAATAGTCCGACCCGATCGAGAAGCCCTGAATCTCGGGTTTCACAGAGACGGCCGCATCGGCCTTCGTGCTGTCGAGATAGCCTTCGAACTGTACGGTCTCTCCCGGAGCCCAGCTTGTCGCATTGGCATAGGTCTCGCCGATGCGCATGCCCGATGCATCGTAGATGCCGAGGACAAGAGACACATTGCTGTAGTCGTTCTCCGTCGTGTTCTGGATCTTTGCAACGTACTTCCAGGTGCCGTATCCCGATGTGTCGACCTTCTCGAAGTCTGCTCCGTCAAGCATTGCCTGCATGGCTTCGATCTGGACTTCCTGAGGATTCTTGACGGTCTGGTCGATGGAGTCGGCATCGAGTCCCGGAATCGAAATCTTTGCACCGAGCGCAGATGTATAGCTCACCTGGCCCTTGCAGTGCCCATAGACGCCGATATACTGCCCCTCCGTCAGATGCGCACCGTCGAGGATATCGGGATCGTAGGCAACGAAGACGATATCGTCGTAGCCGTTCGTGGCAGTCGCGACGCGCAGATCCGTCTCAGAGTCGCCTTCGATGACCTGCACGATCTTACCCTTCGCATAGAGCTTCTTGCCCTTGTAGGAGTCGGGATTCTGCGCGACTGCCGCGTAGTCCATGCTCTCATAGGTGCTCGGATCGAAGGGTTCGTCCGATTTCTTCTTGCTGCCGCCGAAGGCGCCGACAAGAGCGATGAGGACGACGAGGACGATTGCGGCAATGAGGACGACGCGTCCCCTCCTGTGCTTCTTCTCAGGCTTTCCCTCCTCAGGCTCTGCGGGCGCTGGCGCCTTGTCTTCATCCTTCTCCATAGCTGCTCCTTCCTCTCCGCGGACGCTATTCTTGCGTCTGCGCATCCTTGCGTGCGTCGGTGATGAAGAGTCCTGCCCTGACCTGCTTCCAGGAATCTGCGGTCGGGTCGACCGAAAGCACTCGGCACTCGATAACATCGCCGTGCCCGAAGCGCAGGAGCTGGGCTGCGAGCGCATTCTCGTCAGCCGGGATATAGCCGAGCTTCGTCTTCTTGCGCCAGATTGCCACGGCGTTGTGGTCGTAGGCATTGTCGGGCTCTGCCACAAGGCGGAGCTTCTTTCCCGGCTTCAGGTCGGAGACGACGAGAGCGCCATCCCAATAGCGCATGCCAGCCACGAAGAAATCTGCAAGATGCCTTGAATCCTCTGCCATATCTGCCCCTTTCAGCTTCCGTTCTCAAAGCTTATGGTATCCATCGTCCTTCCTTTATCTGTCCCAGTTATGGGACAGTACCGTTTATGGGACAGGTGGAGATTGTGGGGCTCGCCGAGCCTATCATGGGGTCCGAACAGCAAAGGAGGACACGTGGCCAAGACCGGAAACGAGAAGCTCAAGATCCTCTATCTCTGGAAGATCTTCCAGGAGGAGACCGACCCTGAGCATGGACTCACGATGGCAGAGCTCATCGAGAAGCTCAAGGCGTATGGCATAGAGGCAGAGCGCAAGAGCATCTATCGCGACATCCAGGCACTCCGCGATTTCGATATCGCAATCGCGACCTATGGCACGCATCCTCCGCGCTACGCTCTGGCACATCCCGACTTCACGCTCGGCGAGCTCATGCTTATGGTCGATGCAATCGAATCCTGCCGTGCCATCACGGAGCGGCAGGCCAGAAACCTCGTTGCAAGCATCAAGACGCTTGCAAACAGCTATGAGCAGGAGAAGCTCGACAGACGGATCCACGTCGTGGGACGCATCAAGTCGCAGAACAGGAGCGTCTTTGGAAACATCGACCAGATCCATGAAGCGCTGAGAGAGAGGCGGCAGATCTCGTTTCCCTATTTCCACCTCGATGCGACAGGCACACCGAGAGCTGTCCACAACGGCAAGCGCTATGTCGTGACGCCGCTCGATATCGTCTACGACGAGGGCTTCTACTATCTGAGCGCCTGGGAGGAAGCACGGCAGGATATCGCAGAGTTCAGATGCGACCGCATGGGCCCCGTACGGATCGAGTATGCCCCTGCAGATGAGAACGAGACGATAGCCTCCTGGCACTATGCAGAAAGTGCCTATGAGGCATTCGGACGCTTCAAGGGAAGGAAGGCAGACGCCTTGCTTGCCGTACGTGATGGCAAGACCGAGATCGTGCGCGACCGCTTCGGGACATCGGCCACATTCGAGCCGGCAGGAGATGGCTGGGTCCTGGCCCATGCGAAGGTCTTCGAATCAGACCAGTTCTTCGGCTGGATAGCCGGCATGGGCGGCATGGTGAAGATTGCAGGACCGTCCTGGCTCAGAGAGGATTGGCGTGCCTTCCTCGAGAGGCTTCTTGCCGAGACAGAAGAAGAGGGAGGAAGCGCACCTGCTTCCTCCCTCCGATGAAGGTATGCGGGCCTCCTTCCCCAAAAGGCCCGGGGGATGGTCTAGATCTCCTGCGCCTGCTGGCGGAGCATCCAGAGATTCTTCGAGAGCTCGGCCAGGATATCGTCCATAGCGGCGCTCACGACCGTGCGTCCGGACTCATCTGCGAGCGACTTCACGGTAGCAGCATCGCTCTGGAGAAGCTCGAAGTCAGCCTTCACGATCGAGAAAGCTTCCTCGCTCGATAGCGGCTCGGAGGGACGCTCTTCGACCTTCGAAAGCGCAAGGGTCTCCTTGAGGGAGGCAACAGGACGTCCGCCTTCCTGGAGGATGAGCTCTGCTACCTCGTCGATGTGCGGGAGCACGCCGTCATAGAGCTCTTCGAGCGTTGCGTGCACCTGGAAGAAATCCTTGCCCGTGATGTACCAGTGGGCATTCTGGAGCTTGTGGTAGTCGACCGTAAGATCTGCGAGGAGCTGGTTGAGAGCGTCGATGTTCTTGGTGGTTGCCATATCAGTTCCTTTCTTTTGTTAGTACTTGTTTTTGTTAGTGACAATATACCCAGCAACCAGTTTTCATTAATGAGATTTGCTCTTAGTTTTTTCTTCACAGTTTCTTTATATTGATACTATCTATCATTAATAAAGGAGAACCATTCATCTTCAGCTTCCCTGATCTCTTCCTTGCACTCTCCCATCTGCTCGCTATAGTAATTACTGACATATGTCAGTAATAGGAGGCTTCATGGCAGGAAGGCCAGAAAAGCGCAGGAAGGTGCAGCTCGTACCCGAATATACGGGATTCGCACCCATAGGAGTGCCCGCATGCTGCTGCTGGAAAATCGAGCTTGCAGCAGATGAGCTCGAAGTCCTGAGAATCCTCGACTACGAAGGCAGAAGCCAGAAGGAAGCAGCTGCCTCGCTCGGCGTCTCGCGTGCGACCATCGCGAGCATTGCCGCTTCGGCACACCGGAAGGTGGCAGATGCCCTCGTGAACGGCAAGACGATCGAAGTCGTCCGCGGCGCTGCCAACTTCGAAGGCGAGCCAGAAGCCTCCTGGACAGGGAAGGAAGGAAACATCATGCGTATCGCTGCAACCTATTCCGGCGGAGAGATCTTCCCCCACTTCGGAAGGGCCGAGCAGTTCAAGCTCTACGATATCGAGAACGGCGAGGTGAAGCGCTCCGAGGTCGTCAGCTCGAACGGTGTGAGCCACGGCGCGCTTGCTGGCCTTCTTGCACAGGGCGGCGTCGATGTACTGATCTGCGGCGGCATCGGCGGAGGCGCGCTCGCGGCACTTGCTTCGCAGGGCATCCGCGTCGTGCCGGGCGCTTCAGGCTCTGCAGATGAGGCCGTCAAGGCCTTCCTCGCAGGCACGCTCACACCTTCGGCGGCACCGACCTGCGGTGCCCATCATCATGAAGGCGGCCACTGCGGCGCGGGCGGCCACTGCTGCCACTAAGAGTGCATATATATCTGCCAGGAGGGCGCGGGTCCTTGTGGACGCGCGCCCTCCTTCTCGCTTACGCAACGATTGGATGCTCGGCATCTGCGAGCGCAAACGTCGCCGTGCAGCCGAAGATGTCTTCGAGCTCCTTCTTGAGGTCTCCGCAGGCGGACTCTACCTGGCCGAGATTCCTGTCCGTGAAGCCATCTATCGGGAAGGCGACAGAGGTCGTCTCGGGCACGATCTTTCCGTTCTCGCTCTGCCGCCAGGTCCAGCGCCTCGTGTGCACGAGATTGCCGACAGCGTAGACGAGCTCGCCTGGCTCGAGCGTCGGATCGGGCGCATCCTCTCCGAGCGCGATGAAGACATCATCCGGACGCGAGAAGCGAAGCTCGAGATGCTCGTCAGGCGTCTCGAGCGCATGGGCGCCCAACGGCACCCCATAGCCGATCGAGATGGCATTGCCGAGGTCGACAACAGGATTCACGCGCCAGAGCGCCTTGCCCTTCACGATGCGGCGCAGCAGCGCAATGTTCGATGAAGGATAGCGCGAGGGACTCATGGCGAGGGCATGGAAGGCCTCCCGATAGGGCTGGACTCTCGGGTCTTCTGATGCATTCATGCCAGAAAGACGCTCTCGTGCTTCATCCACCGCTTTGTCGAGCACGCCGTCGACTGCCGGATAGTCTTTCGTATTGTCGATGTTATGGGCTACGACAAGGCCGACGCAGAGCGTCGGCAGCACATCGAAGACATCCTTGTCGATGGAAAACATGCCTGCCTCCTTGCTTGCCATATGCTGTGGAGTATAGAAGCAGGGATTTCCATCAGGCAGAACCTTCTTCAAGATGCAAAGAAGGAGACAGCTCCTAGCGGAGGCGCTCCGCAAGGGCTACGATGCGGGCAAGCCTCCTTCCGGCACGCCTCAGAGCATCCGGCGTCTTCTCGATGCATTCTTCGAGGGTCGATGGCGCCATCACGCAGGAAAGCACGATATCGATGCCAGCCTCGTGCACCGCCTCGATATCATCTGCGCAGGAGCCGACGATGGCAGCTACCGGCACGCCGTAGCGCGCAGCACGCCGGGCAATGCCGACAGGAGCCTTTCCCTTGGCGGTCTGTGCATCCATGCGCCCTTCGCCGGTGACGACGAGATCGGCCTCGCCGAGGTGCTCGTCGAAGGAGAGCGCATCGAGCACGGCATCGATTCCCGACCTGATCTTCGCTGCGCAGAAGGCGGCAAGGCCAGCGCCGAGGCCGCCTGCTGCCCCCGCACCAGGAAGACAGGATATGTCACTGCCTACTGCCTTGCTGACAAGCTCCCCATAGCGCTCGAGCGTCCGGTCAAGCTCGGAGAGGCGTGCGGCAGGAAGGCCCTTCTGCGGCCCGTAGACGAAGACGGCGCCATCCGGTCCGGCAAGAGGATTCTGCACATCGGAAAGCGCCTCGAACGTGCAGGCGGCAAGACGCGGATCTATCCCGGAAAGGTCGACCTCCGCAAGTTCTTCGAGCCCTGCAATGCCGGAACCTATGGACTGGCCTGCACTGTCGAGGAAGCGCACCCCGAGGGCCTCAGCCATGCCCGCTCCCCCGTCGGTCGTGGCACTCCCTCCGAGGCCGACAAGGATATGCCGGCATCCCTCGTCGAGCGCATCACGGATGAGCTCGCCTGTGCCGTACGTGGAGGCACGAAGCGCTTCATCTTCCGCCTGATGCGTGAGCGTGATGCCGGAAGCGGCCGCACATTCGATGAGGGCAGAGCCGTCTTCGAGCACGGCATAGGATGCCTCTGCCATATCCCCGAGAGGACCATGCACGAGCCTTGTGCGGAGCGTCCCCTTTCCTGCCGCCACCAGCGCTGCAACCGTCCCTTCCCCGCCATCGGCTACCGGATAGGAATAGATTGTGGCATCCGGCAGAAGCGACCAGATGCCTTCTGCGATAGAGCTCTCGACCTCCTGGCTTGTGGCAGAGCCCTTGTAGGAATCGGATGCAAGGATGAAGGTATGTGCGCCCATGGCAGCCTCCTGGAATCGACTGGACACTATCGTAGCGCTCAGGTCCTCCAATCTTCCCTCGCCTGTCTGCAGGAGCAAGCCTTATGCTTCTTGCAGGAGGCGCAGCTCATGGGAACACACCGCGGATACGACCCGAAGGACAGAAGGACCTTCTCGCCTGAGAATGTCAGACGCCTCAGGAAGGCGCATGAGGAGCTCGGCTATCTTCTCGATCATGGCTATCCGAGAGACACCGCTGCCGCCTTCGTCGGCAACCGCTACCAGTTCCAGGAGCGCCAGCGCCTTGCTCTCCTGCGTGCGACTGCAGGGAAGCGTGCCGCTGCAGCACGCCAGAAGAAGCTCCGCGCGCTTTCTTGCTGCGCAGACGAAGTGCTCCTCATCGATGGCTTCAATGTGCTGATCCCTCTCGAAGTCGCCCTCACAGGAGGACCCGTGATCCTGGCAGACGATGGCTCTGTCAGAGACCTTGCCGGCCTCTCGGGCACCTGGCGCCCGATTCCTGCAACGGAGCAGGCCCTCTCGCTCGTCGCGCAGGCACTCGCTGCAGCACCTCTTGCCGAAGCGCACATCCTCCTCGATGAGCCAGTCTCGAACTCAGGAAAGCTCGCAGGGCTTTATGAGGAGGCACTCAAGAATCTCCCCTATCCGGTCTCCATCACGCTTGACCGTACCTGCGACAGAACGCTCGGCAAAGCTCGGTGCGCAGCCTCGAACGATTCCCATGTGATAGACGAAGCTTTGTCCTGGGTCTCGCTCGACCGAGATCTCCTGCGCCTCTGCCCCGATGCCTGGCTCCTCGACTTCTCGTGACAGAAGAAGGGCTCCCTTCCTGCGAAGAGAGCCCTTCCGAATGGCTTTTCCGCAGACCTGTGCCTACTTCTCCCCCGCCATGGAGATTGTGTCTGTCATGTTGTCGATGACCTCAGTGGCTGCCGTCTCGCTTGCCTTCTGCCACGTGAACTCGAGTGCAAGGATGCGCTCTGAGTCGACATACTCGCGGATGTAGTAGCCTTCCGATCCCTTCCAGTAGCTCACGACGAACCAGTTGTTCAGGGTCGAGACGTGGGCATATGTGAGGTTCGTCACGTCCATGGCCTCATCCGAGAGCTGGTCCAGGGTTGCGCCCTGCGTATTGGGCTTCACCCAGGCATTGATCTGGACACCGTCCGTCTCATCCGTGAGATCGAGGCCATAGCCGTCAGAGGAGACAGCCGCGGTCATGCCGGTCGGAAGCGTCACGGAGAAGCCGTAGTTCTCCATCGTCAGAAGCCCCGTATCGGAGTTGTAGGAGACCTCGTCGGATGCTGTGACCGGAGACGTCGCTGCCGGCTCGGGTACAGCGGCTTCCGTATCGGTCGCGACGGCCTCGGTCGTCTCTGTATCGGCGGTGGTCTCAGCTGCCTGCATGTTCTGATAGATCAGATAGCCCGCAGCCGCGACGGCGCAGATGAGGCAGATAGCGACAATGATGGGGCCCTTGGAGCGGCGGCGCTCTGCGACATAGACGCCACCCGAAAGCGCGCTCTCCGCACGGCGGGCATGCTCTTCCAAGCTCTGCCCCTCCTCCGGCCTGAAGGCCGAAGAGCTGCGCTGAGACGCTGCGCCGGAGACCTCGCTCACTGCCTCCGTGTAGCTCTCATCCTGCATGCGGGATTCATACACGGAGCGGGAGACCGTCTGCGCGAACGGATGCGACTGCTGGGCTTCGGCACGGGCGTGGCGGCGGCGCTTCACGCTGTTGCGGTAGTCGGACGTGTCATGCGAATTCACGGGCACCTTGAGAAGCGGCGTTGCACCAGCAGATGGAGAGATTGTCTGGAACGGCTCAGGATGCGCCGCTGCAGGAGCATTCCTCTGCACGATGCGCTCCGGCTCAGGCATCCTCTGCTCGGTACGCTCCGGCGCTGCCGGCACCTCGGGTACACCAGGAACCTCCGGCACATCGGAAGCTTCGGGGACCTCAGACACCGCAGGCTGCTTCGGCAGGAAATCGGAGATGTCCGGTTCCGGCTCTGCGACAGGCGTTCCCTCGATAGGGATGGCAGGAGGCATGTCAGCAGGAGGCTCGTCGATGCGGGGAAGCTGGGCCAGCTCCTTTTCGGCTGCGGCAGAGTCTCTGTGCGCAGCAAACGCACCGGGGCGCACCATGGTCTTGTCTATCTCGGGCACCTGCTCTGGGCTGGGTGAAGAAGATGCGCCAGCTGCCCCCTCAGGCATGAGCTGGGTCTCTCCTGCACCAGCGGCAGGCTCTGCCGTACCGGCAGGAGCATCGACAGGAGGCACGCTCCCTGCAATCTCTGCTGCGCGCGTATTTGCCTCGGTACCTGGAGCCTGTGCCTTGGCCGGCTCAGCTGCAGGAGCGCCATCCTGCTGAGGCTCAGCAAGGCGTGCTCCGCACTGCGCACAGAACGCACTGTTGTCCGGTATCACGGATCCGCAGTGAGGGCAAATCATGAGTCATTCCTCCTCGTTTCGTCTGCCGGGCAGGCAGACCAGAGCGCAGGCATGGAACCATTGCGCCCTCTCATATCCTAGACCCTTGCCCGCATACGGACCCTGCGTCCAGAAAACCTACGCAAGCAGAGGGAAGCAGGCAACCGGCGTATAGATCACAGGCGACCCCTCTGGATGGTGGCTCCACATGAGCGCGACCTCTGCATGGTGTGCACAGAGAGGATGGAGCTTCCCCGACAGGTCTGCAAGAATCTTATCGATATCCTCGCCTTGCTGCGCTGCCGCTCCGCGAACAAGCGTCACGTGGGGCACAAACGGCCTGTCGTCGAAGGGAACGTCCTGCTCCTTGAGCTCTGCAGCGATTCTGGCCTGCAGTTCCCGAAGCCCCGACTCCTCAGCCACTCCTCGCCATATCACAGAAGATCGCCGGTGCGAGAAGGACCCAAGGTCTCCAAGAGTCTCTGAAACTGGTCCCGCTGCCTCTGCAGCTGCCGCCCCTGCAAGCCTTGCCGCCTCCTCGGTCCTG
This sequence comes from Olsenella kribbiana, assembly GCF_036408795.1. Taxonomy (NCBI): domain Bacteria; kingdom Bacillati; phylum Actinomycetota; class Coriobacteriia; order Coriobacteriales; family Atopobiaceae; genus Olsenella; species Olsenella kribbiana. The sequence continues at coordinate 6,950 of NZ_JAZGJP010000008.1, read as the reverse complement.
GCATCACACATGCCGAGGAAGGCAAGCGTCAGATGGAGGTTCTCTCTGAGTGCAGGCGTGCCGCGCCCCATCCTTGCAGCAGCGGCACAGGCTATTCCTTCAAGCTCGTCTCTTTCCGCATCTGTGAAGCGCAGCGCCAGAAAGAGGCGGCGTGGCGCACCCTGCTCCTCAAGCATCATGCCTCCAAGGCCTCCTTATGCAGCATCCGCTGACGTATCGGTTCCGGACGTGGTCCAGGACACCTTGACCGCATAGCCGTCGCGGCTTGTGCCCGAAAGGATCGAGGAGACGACAGATTTCACAATCTTCTCTGCATGCGTACGTGCCTTGTCGAGCGTGCCGTTCGTCTTGGCCTCCTCTTCCTCCTTGTCCTCTTCAGACGAGAGGAAGCTCGAGACATCCGAGACCTGGATCTGGTTGATCGGATTGAACGTCTGGTCGTAGGCCTCGATCGTCGAGGGATCGATCGAGCAGCTCAGGATCTCGACATCCGGAAGCGTCACGGTCACGGTCTTCGTGCTGTCGTCGACCGCGACATCGGCTGCCTCGATATCAGAGATGCCTGCCTTCACGGTGCCTTCGTAGGTTGCGACAAAGGAGCTGCCCGTGAATGGAATCGAGATGCCGAGGACCTTGAGGTCGTCTTCGGTATACTTGCCGACATTCGCGAAGCTGTACTCTTCTGTGGAGAGCTCCGAGATGTCCGAGAGCGAATTCTTGATCGTCGTCGAGGCGACGGATGACGGCTGCGCTGTCTGGAAATTCGAGAACGCTGCCACAAGCACGATAGCAAGGACTGCACCGGCAAGCGCTGCCAGGACCAGAGGACGCCAGCCCTTCGTGCGAGATGTCTTCGGGTCTTTCCCATTCTTCTTGAAAAGATGCATGATCCTCCTTCTTGAGTTCCATAGATTGAGGTCGTACCCCATTCGGGGAGGCCCCTCATGCCTCCAGAAAACCTGCAGCCACTTTCCAGCTTCTCTCTATAGGCACTTCACGGAATCGACAGCTCCCTTCAGAGAATCCTCAGAAAACTGTCCCTCTTCCTGCGCCATGCTTCATGAAGCAGCTTTCCCAGACCGAAAGGGGCCTCCATGCTCCACGACTGCCACGTCCACTCCAGCTACTCTCCCGAGTCCGACTATCCGATGGAGCAGGCCACGATCGATGCAATCAGGCTCAACCTCGATGGCATATGCTTCACAGAGCGGGTCGACTACGGCGTGAAGCCTGACTGGGACCACCCAGAAGGTGCCCGCTTCGAGAACGGACGCCCCCTCACGAACTGTGCCTATCCTGCCTACTTCGCAGAGCTCGAAGAGATGCGCGAGCGCTATGGCAAGGTGCTCTGGTGCGGTCGTGGCCTCGAGTTCGGCATCCAGAAAGAGACCATCCCTGCCTATGAGAAGCTCTTCGGCGAGTGGCAGGACCACCTCGATATGGTCCTTCTCTCCGTGCATGAGATCGGCAACCTCGAGTTCTGGACGAACGAGTATCAGGAAGGCAAGACGCAGCTCGAATTCACGCGCGGCTACTATGAGGCCGTGCTCGGCTGCATCGAGCATTTCGATTCCTGGTCCGTGCTTGCGCACCTCGACCTCATCCGTTATCACGACTACTCAGGCGAAGGCCCGCTTCCGTTCGAGAGCACAGAGGATATCGTGGCTGCCATCCTCGAGAAGACGATCGAGGGCGGCCATGGACTCGAGATAAACACTTCAGCCCTGTGCCACGGCGAGAAGGCGCCCATGCCGTCAAGAGACATCCTCACGCTCTACCGCGACCTCGGCGGCACGATCCTCACGTTCGGATCGGGCTGCATCCGCCAGGGCCAGCTCGGCGCCTACCTGAAGGTCGCCGAGGACATGGCACGCTCGCTCGGCTTCTCCTCGTTCTGCACGTTCGAGAACCTCGAGCCGCACCATCACATCCTGTAGCAGATGCTCGCTGCAAGAAAGGCGGAAGCGATGAGGAGAGAGAAGACGGCACAGGCAGGATGCCCCAGGACGTCCCATGGGGCAGGGCACACCCTGGCCGGCCTCTCGCGCGAAGAGATCGACGCCGCACTCGAAGAGCCGCCTCGAGCGCCCGAGCCTCTCGGGACCGCAGCATCAGCATCGCTTTCCGGCATCGGCAAGCAGGACCTCGACGCGGATATGGACTATTGAGAGTACGAGGCCGCCCGGACAAAGACGAGATGCCCTCCGAGAGACAGCGTAGGCGCGAAGCGGTAGCCACGCTCGGCAAAGTGCACGAGCTCTGACGCATCCTCTATGCCTTCTTCGGCACACCAGCGCACGAAGCAGCCCCGCGCTGCCTTGACCTCAGGCGCTGCCTCGGCGAGCTTGCCATCCCGCTTCCGTGGTGCCATGAACTCGCACGAGAGGACAGCCACGCCCTCCGGCACATGCGGGAGCACGGCGCGCGCATACTCATGCGAGGCGCACAGCACGAAGGTCTCCCCTCCTCGCTCCTCTGCAAGAGATGCTGCGATCTTTCCTCCCCAGAAGCTGTAGAGATCCTTGCCTCCGCCCACGGCGAGCTTCGATCCCATCTCGAGCCTGTACGGGACGATTCCGTCATTCGGTGCCACCACCCCATAGAGCCCCGAGAGAATCCGGAGATGCCGGTCGAGCCACAGGAGCTCCTTCTCTGTCATGACAGAAGGCGCCAGATGCCGGTACTGGATGCCGACATATGCCATGACAGCAGGGGTGCGCACGCCGTAGCTAAGCTCTTCCGGCAGGTGCTCCGTGATCTCCCAGGCACGCTCCGTAAGCGTGTCGCTCGTGCGCCACACTTTCTGGGCGCCCTGCTTTCCCAGAGAGCAGAGAGCGCCGGCAAGCTCCTCTGCCTCGGCCAGGAAGCGCGGCTCCTGGAGCCTGAGCGAGAATCCGTCGTCTCGCTGCATCTGCTTGGCGGGAGATATGAGAAAGAGCACGGAGACCTCCTTCGTTTCGGTGCTTGTCCCCTTCAGTCTATACTGGGAGCTCCTCCAGCTCACAAGAGAAGGGATGCATCGTGTTCAATGTCGTGCTCGTCGAGCCCGAGATTCCTGCCAATACCGGAAACATAGGCCGTACCTGCGTCCTTGCTGGCGCCCGTCTCCACCTGGTCGGCCCTCTCGGCTTCTCCCTCGATGCGCATGCCCTGAAGCGTGCAGGCCTCGCCTACTGGCAGAGCCTCGATATCGTGACCTACCCCGGCTGGAAAAGCTTCGTCGAGGCAAATCCTGCAGTGCGGGCTGCCCTTGTCCGCAATACGGAAGAGAGCTCGGAGGCGTCCGATATCCACGTGCATCTGCTCACGAAGGCAGGAAAGAGAAGCATCGGCGAGAGCATCTACCACGACGGCGACTATCTCGTCTTCGGAAAGGAGAGCGCAGGCCTTTCCCGCGAGCTCATCTCAGCCCATCCTGCCCTGGCTGAACGCATCCCGATGAAGACCGATATGGTGCTTGCAAATGCCGAGAGCTGGCATGAGCGCTTCGACGCCCTCCACCCCGAACTCGAGCGCGACGCCTGCGGCAACTTCGTCGACCCGAGAGCCTCGGTCGTGACGTCGCTCAATCTCTCGAATGCCTGCGCCATCGTGCTCTTCGAAGCGCTTCGGCAGTGCGGCTATCCCGGCCTCAGCTAGACGCTGAGTGCTCCGGAGGACATCCCCCGGAGCACCAGACATTCAGATGAGCCTGCCGAAGCGGGCGATGTAGCGCCTGCGCTGCAGCAGCACTGAGACCGCATAGCCGAGCGCCAGTGCCGGCAGGAGCGCAATGAAGCTTGCCGGAAGCGCTGCAAAGCCCAGAGAGGCACCGATGGCAGTCTCGGGAATCAGGAGCGACAGAAGAGCGGCACCTGCGCTGAGACCTGCAAGGCGCACGTCTGCACGCGACTCCACGAAAGGCTTCTTCTCCGTCCTTGCCAGATGGACGAAGAGCATCTGCGTGACCATCGACTCCGCAAACCATGCCGCCTGGAATGTCCCGGCAAAGAGCAGACGGGCAGCAGCATCTCCAGCCAATGCCTCCCAGCTCCCTCCTGCCACAGCAGGACAGATCCAGAAGAAGAGGGCCACAAAGGTCAGGATATCGAAGGCAGAGCTCACGGGGCCGAAGAGACGCATGAAGCCCGAGACGGCGCCCGACTGCCACTTCACAGGCCGTGCCAGCGCTTCCTCGTCCACGCGGTCCCACGGCAGGGCGCAGGATGCGCAGTCATTGATGAAGTTGAGAAGCAGGAGCTGCACGGCGGTCATGGGCAGGAAGGGCAGGCAGATGCTTGCCACGAGCACGGAGAAGATGTTGCCGAAGTTCGAGCTCGCACACATCTTCACATACTTGTTCATGTTGACAGACGTGCGCCTGCCGCTCACGATGCCCTCTTCGAGCACGGCAAGATCCTTCTTCGTGAGGATGATGTCTGCTGCCTCCTTCGAGACATCGGCTGCCGTGTCGACCGAGATGCCGCAGTCGCTTGCCCGCATCGCACCGGCATCGTTCACGCCGTCGCCCATGAAGGCAACGACATGGCCTGCACGCCTCAGCGCCGAGACGACACGCACCTTCTGGTCAGGCGTGAGCTTTGCAAAGATCGTCGTCTCCTCTGCGCGGCGCTCGAGCTCTTCGTCCGAAAGCGTCTGGATCTTCGCCCCTTCGAGCACATGATCGGTGGGGATGCCGATTGTCTGCGCCACGGTCACGGCGACACCCAGAGCATCGCCGGTAAGCACCTTGGTTGCCACGCCGTGTGCAGTGAGCGCCTCGATGGCAGAAGCGGCGCTCCTCTTGGGAGGATCCAGGAAGGCAAGATAGCCGACAAGCTTCATGTCGCACTCGTCTTCTGCCGTGAAGGCACCCACATGCCCTGTGCACTCCTTCACTGCCACAGCAAGGACACGCATGCCGCGCCGCCCCAGATCTGCCACCTTGCGCTCGATGAGGCTGCGCACCTCAGGAGTCAGCAGCGTAGCCACGCCTCCGAGCTCAGCTTCCGTGCAGGTCGCGAGCACTTCCTCGACAGCCCCCTTCTCGACCATAAGGAGCGTGCCATCATCTGCACGTACGATGACCGAGACACGCCTGCGGCTGAAGTCGAAGGGCAGCTCGTCTGCATGCTGCCAGGCATCCGCGAGCCTGTCCGCATCGAGAGCGCCTGTGCGCTTCGTCTCGAGCGCCGCACGCTCGATGATGGCAGAATCCATCAGGTTCTTGACGCCGGTGCCGAAGAAGCTGTTGAGGTAGGCATAGCCCAGGACCCGTGCATCCTCCTTGCCATCCAGATCGAGATGGCGCTCGAGTATCACATGGTCCTCCGTAAGCGTGCCGGTCTTGTCTGTACAGAGCACATCGACCGCACCGAGGTTCTGCACCGCATCGAGCCTCTTCACGATGACCTCATGCTCGGCCAGGTCGCGTGCGCCCTTTGCAAGGCAGGTCGTGACGATCATCGGCAGCATCTCAGGCGTAAGGCCCACCGCCACGGAGAGCGCAAACAGGAGCGCCTGGAGCCAGTCGCCCTTCGTAAGGCCGCAGATAGCAAAGACCAGAGGCGCCATAACAAGCATGAAGCGCAGAAGCAGCCTGCTCGTGTCGGCGATGCCCTCGTCGTAGGCCGTCTTCGTGCGCCCCTCGTCGAGTCCTCTTGCCATGCTTCCGATCAGCGTATGGGAGCCCGTCGCGAAGACGACCGCCTTGCCGCTTCCGGAAACGACGGAGGAGCCCATGAAGACGATATCGGAAAGATCGGCCACGGGCACCGTCTCATCTGCCGCAGCAGGTCCAGCCACACGCTCCACAGGGAGGCTCTCGCCCGTGAGCGAGGACATGCCGACAAAGAGATCGCGGGCAGATATCAGGCAGGCATCTGCCGGCACGATGTCTCCTGCCTGAAGATGCACGATATCTCCTGCGACAATCTCGGAGAGCGGCAGCGCGATGACGCCCTCCCCTGCCCGCTCGACCGAGCAGAACGTCTCGATGGAGCTTGCCAGGGCATCTGCCGCCACGCTGCTCTTGCCCTCCTGGACAAAGCGCAGGATGCCGGAGACCAAGATCATGCCGCAGATGATGAGGAGGGACAGCGGATTCCTGTCTTCAGGCGCGGCAAAGAGCACATCTCCCGCAAGGGTCACGAGCGCAAGAAGTGCGAGCACACCGGTGAAGGGATCGGCAAAGGCCTTGAGGAAGCGGAGCCACTCTGGGTCGCGCTTCTTGTGGCTGAGCTCGTTTGCGCCATATGAGGCGCGCGCCAGCTCGACCTCATCAGGCTCGAGCCCTCCTGGCCGTGTGTTGAATTCCTCGAAGAGCTCCTCGGTGCCAGAAGCGGCAATCTGGCGCACCCAGGAGACGGGATAGGCCTCTGCCTTGGAGGCACGCTTGGAGGACAGATGCTTCAGATTCTTGATGGTGAACATATATGGTCCGCCAATCCCGGGGACCAGCCGGAAGCAAGCATGCTCATCTTCCGGGCTGCATCAGCTCCAGAGGAGCCCTGCAGCGATGCCCCGCTCCCCGATGTGCGGGCATCCCATTCTCAGTTCAGTTCGTTTTCCGGATGGAGAAGAGCCGTCGCTCATAGGAAGCACCTCCCAGAAGTTGGGGCACAGGGCCAAAGGATCGATGCACGCCTCACGCATGTGGTGATAAACCGTATCATGGGACCTTGCCGCACCACGGAAGGCCCATATCTTCCTTGTACCCGGAAAGCGCCCTGTCCGCAGTGTCTGCAGCACTGCCAGCACCAGCTGCCTGTTTCTATCTGTCTCTCTGCTTTCACGTTATCTAAGTCTTATTGACTAAAATTTTCTTCTTTCTAGTGTATAAAACTATCTTAGCCGGCAATATATATAAGCGAAACCCGAGGAGGTCCAGAAGGGCCTCCGGAACACTTGAAGGAGTGGTAACGATGGCAGGAATGGTTCCCTATAGCGACTACGAGAAGGCTCTCCGCAGG
>NZ_JAZGJP010000007.1:0-119586 GCF_036408795.1 Olsenella kribbiana | reverse complement strand
GTGACCTCTGGCTCATGTGCGGAGAGATGCCATGTCCCGTGAACGGGATGTGCAGAAACAGATCATCGGGATGTTCAATTCCTGGTGATATTACCGTTCACTTCTTATTGAAAGAAAACATGTAGGGTTTTCAACAATGCCATGTCCTTGATTTCCCTAACCTTGTAGATGGCCCCTCTCGGGGCCGCTGGCCGACCTCCTCCGGACGGCCCTCTTGCCCCGCCTCCGAGAAGGCCCGGGGGTGTTGCCGCCGGAGGATGGTGCCCTGCAAGGGAAACGGCTGATAGGGATGTGCCGCGCGGCATGCCGTGCGGCAGGGCAATGTGGGTGTCGCGCTGGCAGGGACGGTGGCCAGCCGACCTATGAGGAGGTTGGCACCATGAAGCGCAGGCAGGAAGACTGGTTCGGGCCCCACGAGCTGTATCTCGGCGTGGATGTCGGGAAATCCTCCCACTGGGCTGTCGGGCTCGACCAGGAGGTCGAGATCCGGATCAGCCGGCGGGTGTAGGACCGTCTGGACGATGTCGACGCGCTGCTCGAGGAGGCAGGCGACGCCACCCTGGTCGTCGTGGACCAGAAGAACAACATCGGATCCTGAGCTGTAATCTTAAGACAGCACGCGTGGCCGGATCCGGAATGGCATCTGCGGCATCCCCGATATGTCCTGGCTCATAGCACAGGCACAGCAGAGGAAAAAGGCCCTGCGCTTCCCTATCCTTCAGCCTCCTGCATCCCAGACAGCCTTCCTGCTCCCCTGCGGACGGATTCATTGCCACATCTGAAAGTTTTTTCAACTAACAGACATATATCATAGCTTTCAGTCCTCTTTCATGGATATTGGAACAAATGCCTGCTCTGAAGAGCGTGCGGCAGCAGGGCAGATTCCCCTCCCTTCTCTGTCCGTGCATCCGGCACAGGAAGCCGCCCGGCAGCACGGATGCACTGCTGCCTCGAGCCTTGTCCGACGCTCCCATCCCGGCTGCCGCCCTCCCTCTGCCGTTTCTGGAGCTCTTCTGGAACAGGCAGGGCAGCCCGCGCTTTTGGGGCACAATTAATTACTGCTGAATTCACGCTGTGCCGTCCGCACGGCTCCAAGGAGGTCCACATGCCAGACATCCAGATACCGGAAGAGTTCGCAGACGATCCTGTCTTCAGGCAGGAACAGGAGCATCTCTGCGAAACCTACCAGAAGCTCACAGAGCTCAGAGACGAGCTCACCCATAGGCTCGAAGTCACCCACAAGGCAGCAGCGCAGGATCTGCGCGACATGTCCGAAGAGGTCACCCAGGACTTCGGCGGCGAAGACGAGGCGATGGAGACCCTTGCCGCCATCGAGACCCTGAACTCCGTTATCGATGCCTACAACCAGGCTCATGACTTCGACGTAGAGAAGCTGAGGCGCGTGCTGGTGCTTCTGAACCAGCCCTACTTCGCGAAGGTCTCGCTGCGCATGCGGCCCAACAGGCCGCCGCGCGACATCTACATCGGCGTCTCTGGCGTTATGGACAGGGATTCCCATCCTGTCGTTATCGACTGGAGGAGCCCAGTTGCCGAGACCTACTACAACCAGGAGATGGGCAAGACCTCCTATGAAGTGAACGGCAAGAAGCGCGAGGTGGAGCTGCTTCTGAGAAGGCAGTTCGACCTGCAGGGCGAGCGCCTCAGGATGTACTTCGATACGACGGTCGCTATCCAGGATTCGCTTCTGCTCAATGCCCTGAAGCAGCATCACTCGGAGAAGCTCCAGGCCATCACCGCCACGATCCAGAAGGAGCAGAATGCCGTCGTCCGCCATGAGGACATACCGGTCCTTCTCGTGAACGGCATTGCCGGCTCCGGCAAGACCTCCGTCATGCTCCAGCGCATCGCCTATCTCTTCTATCAGCAGAGGGAGACCTTGAATCCCCGCCAGGTCTATCTCTTCACGCCGAACGCCGTCTTCCAGCGCTACATCGATACAGTGCTCCCCTCCTTGGGAGAGTCCAATCCCCAGACCTTCACCTGGCGCGGCTTCCTTGTGCACGAAGGCATCCAGGACCGTGCAGACGGCACAAAGACCGATCCCGAAGAGCTTCTCAGGATGGAGAAGGCAATAGAAGGACTCGAGCTCGAAGAGGACGATATCCGTGGCGTCGGTATCGGCGACACCCAGCTCATCAAGGCATCGCAGGTGAAGAATGCCTTTGCCAAATTCCCGAGAACCCCTCTGGGACCACGCCTTGTGGCGCTCGTGAAGGATGTGCTCCATGAGAGGCTGAACCAGAGGCTTGCCGCCCTTGCGAAGGACGACGATGTCCACGAAGAGATGCTGGGCATAGACCTCGACGAGCAGGTGCAGATCTTCGGCGAGCCCATCAATCCCCTCGACGAGGAGGATACGGTCCGTCTTGCCAAGAAGTATGTGGAGGCACGCTACGCAGGCGCCCATGACACGATCGAAGCTGCAGGCTGGCTCAGGATCGACCGCATCGGCCAGAGGCTTGTAGGACACCAGCTCAATGCCGTGGAGTACCTGTATCTCCGCTCCCTCATCACCGGTGCCGGCGACCGCCAGGCCCGCTATGTGATGGTCGATGAGGTCCAGGACTATACCGCAGCGCAGCTCATGGTGATGGCACGCTACTTCTCAGGTGCCCACTTCATGCTCCTGGGCGACGAGCATCAGGCCATCCGGGAAGGCACTGCCACCTTCCAGGACATGAAGGATGTCTTCGTCCATGCAGGCTTCGGCGAGGAAGGCAAGGATATCCAGGAGCTCAGGCTCCTCACCTCCTACCGCTCCACCCCTGAAATCACCTCCCTCTTCATGGGGCTCTACGAGAAGGACGAGAACATCCACGCCACCTCGGTCCAGCGCGAAGGCACGAAGGCGCAGATCTTCGAGGCAAAGGATACCGAGAGCTATCTTGCCAAGCTCAAGGAGCTTGTGGATGAAGCGCACGATGCAGATGGCCTCACGGCCCTTGTCTGCGATACGTCAGCTCGTGCCAACTGGCTCGGAAAGCAGCTCGGGAAATCTGTCCGTGTCATGGAGCCAGATGATATCCTGCCTTTGAAGGGCGTTGTCGTCCTCGACCTCTCCCTTGCCAAGGGCCTGGAGTTCGATGCGGTCATCATCCCCGATGCGCAGGCAGAGGTCTATCCGGCAACGCCGCTTGCGAGACGGCGCCTCTATACCGCCATCTCCCGTGCCATGCACAAGGTCACTATCGTCAGCCAGGGAACCATCTCCGAGCTTCTTGCTCCGTATGCTCCCCAGATACAGGAGGTCTGATCCATGGGAATCCGCTATGAACAGGTCCGCTATCTTGCCTCGTATGGCACGGTCGAGCAGCTTCCGCAGTCGAAGGCTCCAGAGGTCTCCTTCGTCGGCCGCTCCAATGTAGGCAAGTCTTCCCTCATCAACAAGCTCTTCAACAGGAAGTCCCTTGCCAAGGTCTCAGGAAAGCCAGGAAAGACCGCCAATATCAACTTCTTCGAAGCTGATGGCATCCACTTCGTGGACCTTCCTGGCTATGGCTTCGCACAGCGCTCCCAGGCAGAGAAGCAGCGCTGGGCCGACCTCATCGATGCCTACTTCACAAGCGAACGCTCACACAATCTCGTGGTCGCCCTGGTGGACATCAGGCTCGATGCCCAGGCACTCGACCTCCAGATGATCGACTACCTGAAGGGAGCAGGCCTTCCCTTCATCATTGCCCTTACCAAGGCAGACAAGCTCTCCCGCCAGAAGCAGCAGGCACAGCTGAGGAAGCTTGCTGCTGCCTTCGGCGTCGACGAGATGGCTTGCGTCGTCACCTCGGCACAGACCGGTCTGGGCATCGATACCCTGAAGCGCTTCATCGAGCAGTCCTGCTAACCGTATAGCAAGGCCCTATACGAAGAGGCTCTTCCGGATATCCGGAAGAGCCTCTCTTCTTGCCTATGTACCGAGAAACTACTTCTCGTTCCTGCGCCGAGCAAACTTCATGCAGACCGCGATGCCGACGAAGGCGATTCCCAGCGCAGAGAGTGCCTGGATCATCGTGACAGAGTTCGTATCGGACGTATCCGGGTTCTTCTCTGCCTTCTGCTCAGCAGGCTTCTGCTCCGGTTTCGGCTCAGGCACTGCAGGTGCCGTGTACACGTTGTCAAACGTGCAGAGCTCGGCCCCGCCGACCTTCTTGCCAGACTCATCGAGCTCGTAGATGAATACCTTGGGTGTCAGCTTCTCCGTGTTGTCATTCCAGAACTGCACGGTCACCTGGTAGGTGCGCGTATCGTACTGCCAGTTCTCGGCAGTGCCTGCCGTCTGGGTCACCTTGTAGGAGTACTCGACTGGCTCATCTGCCGTGACAGCGAATGAAGCTTTGGCAGCTGCATCGAAGGTGAGCGCATCATCAGCAAGAGCCTTGGCACTTGCCTCGTTCTGAGGCGTAGCCGTAACCGTAAAACCGGGAACAGACTCAGCCGTATCGCCTGAGAGCGTGATCTCTACCGGGATGGAGGCTTCTGCCTTCTCATACGCATACGCGGGAGCTGCGGTTCCGGCAATGACGGCGCAGATGAGACCCAGAGCTGCCACGAACAAGGCGAGTCCGCGTGCACCGCTTCTGCGGAACGATCCAACTTTGCTCTGCCTGATCATATCCTTGTGTCCTTCTCTGTTGTAGCCGTGAACTGGGGGTTCCGGCATCCTGTATGCCTCATGCCTGCCCAGCGAGCAGGCACAGAATCGCTAGTCTCCTGCATTGTCCTGTGCATAGCGCGCAACCACCTTGCAGAGCACGATGGTCCTCGCATCCGTCGCATCGGAAGAGCAGGTCGAAAGCGAGATGATCTGATCTTCCGAAGAGAGGCTGCCTTCGCGGTAGTGCACAGCCGAGCTCTCCGCCTTCTGCACGACCTCTGCCACCTGTCCGTCTTCTGCAGGCGTCCCGAAGATGACCTGGTCGTAAGCATTGTCTGTGAGCACCGCGTCCACTTCGAGCTCGAGCGTTTCCTGCGGCAGGTACAGCTTGGCTGTCTTGTTCGCATCGAAGAAGCTCTGATCCAGGAAGAGGTCGAGGTCGCCGAACATCTTGTGAGCCACCATATGGTGTCCCATGATGACTTCATAGGGCTCGGTGAAGTTACGGTCACAGGCGCTGTCCAGGAAAAGAGATCCTGACGCAGAGCTTGCACCCGTCGCATCCTTGTCCAGATACTCGAAGTCATCGGCACCCTGGACGACGGGATAATCGATGCCTGTGTTGTCAACGGTAAGCCAGGCACAAACATCCGGGTTCATCGCAAGAAGCTCTCCGAACCCATATCCTCCAGGTCGGTACTGCGTGAGGTCTGACCCTTCCACAACCTGATAGGAATCATAGAGGGAATACCCTGCAAGTCCTCCGATCAGAAGAAGGACGATTGCCATGACCCACGTAGCAGCATGGTCAAAGATGCGGGCAGCACGGGCACCAGCTGTCTGGTGCCCGTACCTTCCATAGGTTCCGAAGGTGTCTGCTGCCGCACTCATCGCTCTTTAGAAGTCCTCGCCAGCGTGACGACGACGGGAGATAACGAGGGCTGCACCACCTGCAACTGCAACCGTAGCAACTGCGACGAACGGGAGGGTGTTCATCGTGATGCCGGTCTGGGAAGCGAAGCCCTTGTTATTGGTAAAGGCAACAGTATCGCCGTCAGCGCTAATTGTTCCCTTAGCAGTCGGTGTCGTGCCCTTCTTCACGGTCGATTCGGCCTCATCGCTATCCTTGATATCGGTGCTGTCGTAGTCCTGAGTATCGGTCTCCTCGACCGTATACTTTGCATTCTCAGGAAGGTTCTTGATTTCAATCTGCTGATTGTGCTTGAGATAGAAAGTATCGCCGCTCTTGATGGTTCCCTTGTCATTCTCAGTGGCGCCGTCACCAGTAATGACATAGTCATACGAGCCTTTTGCACCTTCGAGAGTCAGCTTATAAGTAAATTGATCCCCGGTATTTGCTGCAGCACCGGCAACCTTCTTTGAAACTTTAAGGCTGTCATTCTTAGCTGCAGTGTTCTTAAAGTTTGCAGGAGTCTTTGTCGTCTTGCCGTCGACGGTCTTCTGAACACCAACACTCTCAATTACGGGAGTAGAGTTCGTGGGGTAGTCTTCAGGCATGGTAACAACGACAGTTACTGTATACGTGTTATCGTCATACTTAATGTTGGGATTGCTAGTATTCTCTTCCTTGACCTCAAAGTTATAAACACCAGGAGTAGTGAAGTTATATCCAGCAAGAAGAGTCTTTGCATCAAGACTTGCCTTTGAAACAGTCCCTGCTGCATTCTTTGCCCACTCAGAAGAAAGCGTAACGATCTTTGTATCAGTTGAGAGTTTGCTCTCGGTATAATCCCAAGAACCGACTTTAGACCCACCGATGTATTTCACATCAAACTTGAAAGTCTCTGTATTGTTGAACTGTGTAGCAGATGCAGCGTCCCATTCCTTGTTCAAGACGGTGGTTCCAGCAACAGTGCTGGAAGCTTCATCGTTGAACGAGACAGCAAATGCAGTTGCCGGCATGAATGCCATGGTGCCTGCAAGCACTGCAGCAGTAGCGATGCTCCCAAACTTCTTCGTAGTGAACTTCATGATGAATCCCTTCCTCTAAGGACTTACCTATATCTCACGGAGTCTGAGGAGTGCTATGAGCTTTCCTCTGACCTCGTTAAGACCAACCGGACCAAGCTCTCTCGAGTCTTGGGTAGAGCTTCTGTCGTCGTTGAGGATGAAGTACTGCCCATCCCCCAGGACAACCGGGTATTCGAAGGAACCCGATCCTTTCTCTGTGGCTCCCTGCGTGACCGAAGCCTGCAGGTTGCCGTTGACGAGAAGGTCTCCGTCATCGTCAATCTCGACCGAATCTCCTGGCTGTGCAACCACACGTCCGAGCTGAAGCACTCCGCTGTGTTCGTACACGACCAGATCGTTCGTCTCAAGCGAGTCGAAGATCCTCGTCGTCAGTGCCAGGTCCCCATCTCCTGCCGTCGGCCGCATTGCATTGCCTGCAACCCGGAAGAACCCGAAGACCGTAGAGAAGACCAGATACAGAGCTCCAACGAATATCAGGAGCTTGAGCAAGGTACCCGCTACCGACCTCTGGGTCTCGAAGCGTCTTCTTCGCTTCTCGATTGCCTCGTGAGTCGGAGCTTGGAGAATATCTGCATGGAACCCTTCTAGCCACGAATCCGTTGTGGATTTCTGACTACGAGAGGTCTCGTTTCGTCGGAGGGGGATGACGTCAGGTGCTGCTGTCTGGCTTCTTTGAGAAGAGCCTCGTAGCGAACTTCCTGTTCGCGGTAGAGCTGCCGGTACATCTCGTCCAGCCTCTCTATTACGTGCCATACCTCCCGCTCGTCCACTCCCATGAGGCTGTGCCGCCATGTGAGCTGGTCGAGCTTCTGCGCTATGAGCTCCAGGGATAGCTCCTGCGGATCTTGGGGCTCTTGTGCCATCTGGCCCTGGCGCCCAGTGCTCTGCCGTCTACTTCTCCTTTCGCTCGCCATGGTTCTTCCTTATGGCAGCTGCTGCAAGCGTTGCTGCACCTGCTGCAGCCACACCAAGAAGCACGCCCTGAGATGTAGTGGAGATATCAAGACCAGTGTCCGGAGCAATTTTTATCTGGTTAGTGTAGACAACTTCCGTGGTTCCGCCATCTGCAACAGTCGCACGGACTTTCTTGTCCTGGCCGTCCTTAAAGGTCGTAGTAGTGTTGCCGACCTCGGCCACAGTCGTCATCTGCGCATTTGGAGTATCCGAAGCACGCTCAGTGATATCGATGGCCTTACCGGCAGGAACATTGTCCAGCTCGATTTTCTCACCGTTGGTGAGATCGACAGTCGCCTTACCATCGCTATCGAACGAGATGGTTTTGTTTCCACTCGTGAACTCTTTGTTCTTGAGCTCGGGGCAGCTCAGATCGAACTTAAACGTGTCGGAAGTGTTTGCAGCATTGCCCTTGATCTTCTTCGTAAGAGTCAGCTTACCGGACTGGAAAGTATTCTCGATGTTCTGGCCGCTGTACTCAGTGAAGAGGTTCTTGAAGGTGACACCGGCGGCCTTAGTGGTCTCTGTCCAACCACTGATTGGCTCCTCATCGATGGTGTAGGAATGACCATCAGGACCAGTGGCAACATCAACCGTGGTCGCCCAGTTGCCAGCGGCATCCGGCTGCACAGTCACTGTCTTATAGTCATGACCGTCCTGCTTAATCTTAAGCGTGATGGAGCTCGGCTTGTCGCCTTCGCCAACCCAGGTCTTCGTGATGACAAGCTTAGATGTCGGAACATCTACCTGACGCGATGGAATAGCAACAGGGTCCTGGACGGTCGGGTCACCAGCTTTACCGTCCTTCGTAATCACAGTGCTATAGGCAAGCTGCGCCATTTTATTGGTATCAACAGTTGTAACTGGAGTCTCGTCACCCGCCGGAGCAGCAGCATTGTATGCTTCCTGCTTAAGCTTGACTTCGAAGCTTACGGAATAGGTCACGTTTGGATCAAGCGTGCGGTTGCCGAGATCCCATACAACACTGTCATTCTCGACATAGGCAGCAGGTGCATCGCCCCAAGTCTCGCCACCCTTCGTATAGGTAAATGTCGGCTCGTTAGAATCCGTGGGGAGAACATATTCCACAAAATCAGAATTGGGGTCAGTGATCTTGACGTTGGTATAAGAAATGCTCGACTGGATAGTCGTGACAATTTTGTTGAACGCATTGTTGAGAGCGGTACTATCCGAACCGTCTATTGCAGCTCCGTCCGGCGAAGCATTTGTGCGGCCAGCAAAGCTGTTCATGCTAGATTTGGCATCAGAGCCGGTATAGATTGCATAGAAGCCATAGACATTGTCTGGCCTCGCATTTGCCGTATTGACAGCATCAGTGACAAAATCATCGAGGTAGCTCAAGTTTTTCTGGCTCTCGGTGCCATCACCATAGCGATAACCATTGTACATGCCATACGTCGGCTTGCCATCAGACAGGAAGACGATATAAGTAGGAGTAGACTTCTCTGCCGGATCCGCAGCCTTTTCATTCGCCTTTGCGAGAGCATCTGCCCAGTTCGTGCCACCATCAGCAACGGTTCCATTCACAAGGCTCTTGAAGTCATCAGCATGTCCTGCGCCGTAATAATCGCTTACCTCATTGCCATTATCTGAGAATGTCTCGAGGGCAATCTTCACGGTGCTATCGGACGAAGAGATGAGTTGGTCGGCAAGATTAGAAAGTGCCTGCTTCGCTACATCCAAACGAGTCACATCGGTAGATTGCTTATAGCGCTGACCTGTATACTCCACCTGGTTGCCATCTGAATCGGTATAGTAATAGGTATAGCTCCACCAACTGATCTCTCTAGTAAGCTGCACATATTCGCCGTTAACAAGACCATATTGTCCACCGTTGCCCCAGCTATCTTCTGCGACATAGTGCACAGTGCCAGAGTGGCTGACAACCTGGTCCATCGATCCAGAAGTATCGAGGACAACGATGACATTCGCACTGGTCGTAGACTGGCTTGCGTCAGTCTTGCCCGTAACGCTGAGCGTAATCGTAATCTTGCCTGTTTTAGGATCAAGCACGGCAGTTTTTGCGTGATCAGGCGCAGGCAGCGAGAGCGTGCTGTCTGCATATGCAGGCACAGGCACGGCGAAGAGCCCCACTGCCGCGATGATTGCGACAGCAGCCACAAGTGCCTTCTGAACGAGATGCAATGCTGGATGTGTCCATTCAAGCGTCTTCTTCATGAGCAGCCTCATATGCTTTCGTTATTGCCTGTGTGTAGGACGAACTGTGTCTTTTTTTAACAGCAAACTTTTTCCTTAAAGCCACTTTGGTCTGAATGACGCCCAAACAGGATTGAAAGAAAATGAATCAATCAGCACTTTCAGATAAGCTTGATGCTGTTCTTATATTCCTCATGTTGCGGATAAGAGGCAGCTTGCTCAGGTCCGATCCGACATCCATCTCGCGGGAGTTCATCCTCCAGCTGATGGCCTGCCACGTGAAGGAATGCATCCCCTTTCTTGCAGAGGACTGCACCTTTGCCGGGCCTTTTGCTGCAGCGCCAGGATCTGGCAAATCTGCAATCGTCGACTTCTGCGTCAAGGCGCAGCCCCTGCTTGCACAGCTTGAATATGCGATAGATTCCAACTCCAGCATCTACCGTGATACGCATACCTGTGTCACGCTCGTCTGCGCTCGGGTGCTGCGTCAGGACAAGCCTGATATCAATGGGCGCGCAACGCTTATCTGGCGGCTCACTGCCCAAGGCCCGAAGCTTGTGCATCTGCACATCTCGGCACCTGTGCTCGAGCACACATCCGAGGGCATCCGGGAATTCTTCGTGAAAGACTCCAGGAATATGCAGCCGGTCTCCCTTCTGCCGGAAGAAAAGCCCCTCATCCTGAAGGATTCTGATAGCGTGACCCATGTCGTAGTGCCACGTTCCGTGCTCTATCTCGAAGCGCAGCACCAGTATGTCTGTGTCTGCCAGAAGACAGAGCGTTTCAGAATCCGCGATTCGCTTACCAACCTGCTCAGCCGTTTCCCTGGCTATTTCGTGCGGGTGCACAGAAGCTACGCCGTAAATGTCCTGTATGTCTCGAAGGTATCCCGTGAGGAGATACAGCTCGGCGATTTCGAGAAGGTCCCGATTCCCCTGAAGCAGTCTGCCCAAATACGCGAGAAGGTGCTTTCTGTCCTGAATGACACACTCGCCGCTGCGCATGCGGAATCACAGGACGCGACAAGCACACTGCCTCAGGGAGCACCCCCCGAACATACTTCCGCCTCAGAAGATGTCTCTGGGTGAAGCAGACGATGACCTGGACCCCGTATTCCGCACAACCGATTCGGAATCGCGAAACAGTTCGATTCCGCCCGGCAGCGGGCCACGGTCGGAACGGGGCTCCATATATGATCGATGGCAGGTTCGCGAAGGAAGAGCGCGCCCATCCCATCCCGCTGGATGCGGTGGACGAGGTCAGGACGGAATCGCTCGTCTGCTCGGAGCGGCTCAGGGAAGAATGCATGAGACGCTGCCATGAAGGCAGAAAGCCGCGGAGAGGCAGAGGGCCATCAGGGCGCGCGGGAAGGCCGAGATGGCAGAGAGGCCCGTTTTGGACACATATGGCCGGACCAGGGGCCTGGCCTTCCCGACGGCATCCGAACAGGCCCAGGGAGCCCGGAATCCGGCAGTCCATGTCCAGGCAGGCCTGCTGCTGGGACAATGCATGCATCGGGAGCTTCTGGGGACGGATGGAGGAGCAGATGGGAGACGCGGCGCATCTCCCTCCGAGGGGGCCATGGCGCCTGCCGGCAGGCACGCCGACTGCTGCAGCGATCGCAGGGGGCAGGAGCGTCCAGGATGGCTGACCCCCATGGAGCATGCAGGAAGGTTCACTGCCTAGCAGTGTGCGGAGATTGGGGTCCACCTCAACAGCAAGATTCTGCTTTCTGCGCCTAGCGGCCGAAAAGCTCGAGCTCCTCAGCAGCTACAAGCTCCCGGTCTCCCTGTGCATGGGAGGCAACGATGAGCGTGCGGCCTTCCAGATGCCTCAGGATGAAGGCAGCAGCCTCCTTATGTGTTCTTTCGTCGAGCGAGGCGAAGGGCTCATCGAGAAGCACAAGCCCTGATGCATGGGCAAGGGCACGGACAAGCTCGACGCGCCGTCTCTGGCCTCCCGAAAGCTCGCTCACGGCCCTGCCCAGACAATCCTCGGGCAGAAGCTCCCGAAGAAGCGCTTCCGCCTCATCGCATACGAGCACAGAAGTGAGCTCCACATTCTCTTCAGGCGTATAGGCCTCTACAAGCCGTGCCTCCTGGCACATGAGCGATATGTCGTGTGGGCATTCTATCGAGCCTGAGAGCGGCTCTGAGAGCCCCGATACACAGCTGATGAAGGTTGTCTTGCCGGCACCCGAGGCATCCGTCAGGATCCATCTTGTGCCTGCCGGAAGCGTGAAGGCCAGATGTTGTGCCAGAACCGTCGGAGATGCCCCATCTGCCGCAGGATATCCCAATGTGAGATCGCGAACAGACACCTTGGCTGAAGCATCTCCAGATTCTGCCTTGCGCCGTCCTCTGAGTGCTAGACGAAGTGCTCCCTTGCCGCTTGCCTTGAGCAGTGCCAGGAAGACCCTCTCGCAGGCCCAGGATACTGCCACGATCGCTATGGTCCAGGCAAAGAGGTCTGCTGTCTCAAGCAGGAGCTTCGACTGGTAGACTGCCTCGCCGATCGTGCCCCGGGGAGTGCCTATGACCTCAGCTGCCACGCCTGCCTTCCATGCCATCCCGCACACATTCCTCGCGGTCCCCAGAAGGAAGGGCAGAAGCTGCTGCCAGGTATCAGCGAGAAATATCCTCATGCCCGATGTCTGCATTGCATGCAGGAGCTCGCGGAGCTTGGGGTCCTGGGCATCGAGCCCTTCAAGCATGCTGAAATAGACCGCAGGGAATACCGCCAGAAACACTGCGAGTCCTGAGACCTTCTTCGAGCCTACCCAGAGGAGCAAAAGCACGATGATGCAGACAAGGGGAATCGATTTCAGGGCATCGAAGAAGGGTGCCAGAAGCTCGCGCATGAGCCTATACCTGTGGGAGAGGAAGCCCAGCACGAGCGCCACAGCAAAGCCTGCAAGGAATCCTGCCAGGATATGCGCAAACGAGAGCGCAAGCGCTTCCCAGAAGGCAGGATCGGGCACAAAGCTCACCAGGCGCAGCACCGTATCGATGGGTCCTGCAAAGAGGATCGGACTCCCCACAAGAAGGCTCGCTGCCTCCCAGACCAAAATCCAGAAGGCAGCGACAGCAATGTGCGAGGTCCAGCTTGAATGCTTCTTCTCAGGCACAGAGCTAGGCATTGTAGTAGAAGTCGTCCTCAGGAAGAGCTCCGCCCACAGAGCTTGCATCCGCATCATAGAGCACCTGGAGGTAGCCTGAGAGCCCGTCTTTCATTTCGTCGCCGGTCATGCATACGATGTTGCACTGCGGTATTGCTTTCTCGGCAATAGGCTCCTTTGCGACGATGCCAGCCTCGACGACAAGCGCTGCCGTTCCTGCCACGTCGTCTGTGCACTTCCGGACAGACTCTGCATGGCGGGAGAGGAAGTCGGCCACGGCCTGCGGATGCTGCTCCGCAAACTCGGAGCGCACGATTGTGGCGCCCATCACATAGAGGGAGCCGGTGTCTCCTGCGTACTTCTCCCACACATCCGTAAGGTCGATAGGAGCAGAGAGCGCAGAGTTCTGGGCAAGCGTCGCCGTCGTGAAGGGCTGCGGAAGCACACCCACGGCCGAAGGATCCGAGGCAAGCACCGATGCCACCTCGGTGTGCTCGCTCTGCCACTCCATCGTGACGGAGTCTGCGATGCCTGCCTGCTCGAGGAGATAGTTCATAACGTACTCAGGAGAGGAGCCCTTGCCGGAGATGTAGACGGTCTTGCCGGCGAGGTCCTCGAACTGCTGGATGGAGGAGTCTCCCGTGACGACAGAGAGGACACCAAGCGTGTTGAGGTCGATGACCTGGACCTTGCCCTTCGTCTTGTTGTAGAGGACAGCTGCCGCATTCGAAGGAATGAGGGCGATATCTGCCGTGCCCTGAATCACGAGCGGCAGCACCTCGTCAGGAGCAGAGGACATCTGGTAGGCATAGGTGATTCCAGAGCCTTCCTCAGCCTCTCCTGCCTGGGAGAGATCCCCTCCGTCAGCAGGAATGCCTGCCGTATCGTTCATCATGTTCACAAGGCCGATGGTCGTGGGGCCCTTGAGAGATGCAACACGGACGACAACGTCGTCTGTCTTCTCTTCGGTCTGCGTGGTGGAAGATGCGGTCTGAGAGGAATTGCCGCAGGCTCCGAGGAAGCCCGTAAGTCCAAGACCAGCCATTGCCGCAAGAACCTCGCGGCGTGTCATGTTCTGCATATGCAATGCCTTCCTGTCATGCAGCACCGCTCGTGCTGCCTTCCAAATCGGGTACATATGAGTATAACGCCGCATGGAAGACTCAGTCCAAGCGGACATGAAGCCCGACTGAAAGAAGGCACCCTTTGAAGACCCGTGTCGCCGTTATCGGCATCATCGTGGAAGATCCCAGCTCTGTCAGTGCCCTGAACGACCTTCTGCATGAGTATGCATCCTGCATCATTGGCCGCATGGGCATCCCCTACCGTGCCCATCACCTGAACGTTATCAGCGTCGCTGTCGATGCGACGGATGACACGATCTCTGCCCTGGCAGGACGCATCGGGTCGCTTCCCGGCATCTCTGCGAAGGCAGCCTATTCGAACGCCTATACCGACGACGAGGAGTAGCCATGGGAGTGCATGAGATATCAGGAGACGAGCTCGATGCCTATCTGGCCTGCCCCGACTGCCCGGTCTGCGGCTCTGACGACGTGACCTGCACGCAGAGCTACCCGGATGGCCTTGGCAACATTATCAATGTCTATCTCTGCAACAAGTGCGGACACGTCTGGAGCGAAGCCACGCCGGCATAGAAGCGCACGCATATACAAGCAGCGCCCCATCCAGCACAGGCTGGTTGGGGCGCTTTCATGTCGTGGGCAAATAGCAGCTTCACAAAAGAAGGACCGGAGCCTTTCGGTTCCGGTCCTTCGAGCTTACATCAGGCTCTGAAGCGCGTATGCCTTATGCGTCGGCGTACATATCCTTGAGCTTGAGCAGGTGCGCGTAGCGCTCCATGGCAGCTTCCTCGTTCTCGGCGAAGAGCTCCTTTGCACGCTCCGGGAAGGAGCGGGTCAGGGAAGCGTAGCGTGCCTCGTTCATCAGGAAGTCCTGATAGCCACCCTTCGGCTCCTTGGAGTCGAGCGTGAACTTCTTGCCTTCCGGTGCAGCGGGGTTGAAGCGGAAGAGGTTCCAGTAGCCGCAGTCCACGGCACGCTTCATCTCTTCCTGGCAGTGCATCATGCCGCCCTTCTTGATGGAGTGCATCTCGCAGGGGCTGTAGCCGATGACCAGCGACGGTCCGTCGTAGGCCTCAGCCTCGGCAATGGCCTTGAGGGTCTGAGCCATATTGGCGCCCATGGCAACCTGTGCCACGTAGACGTAGCCGTAGCTCATCTCGATCTCGGCAAGGGACTTCTTCTTCGTGGTCTTGCCGGCAGCAGCGAACTGCGCGACCTGGCCGAGGTTGGAAGCCTTGGATGCCTGGCCACCCGTGTTGGAGTAGACCTCGGTATCGAAGACGAAGACATTGACATTGCGGCCAGAGGCGAGGACATGGTCGAGTCCGCCGAAGCCGATATCGTATGCCCAGCCGTCGCCGCCGAAGATCCAGAAGGACTTCTTGGACAGGAAGGACTTGTCCGCGAGAATCTCCTTGGCAGCATCGGAGCCGTTGTCCTCGAGCTGTGCGATGTAGGCGTCAGCAGCAGCACGGGACTTCAGGGAATCATTGCGGTTCTCGAGCCATGCAGTTGCAGCGTCCTTGAAGGAGTCAGACAGGCCCTCGGTCTCGAGCAGCTTCTCAGTTGCTGCGACCAGACGGTTCTGCTCTGCCTCGTAGCCAACCTCGAGTCCCATGCCATGCTCAGCATTGTCCTCGAAGAGCGAGTTGTTCCAAGCCGGACCATGGCCGTTAGCGTTGACCGTGTACGGCGAGGTTGCTGCCGGGTTGCCCCAGATCGAGGAGCAGCCGGTGGCGTTGGAGATGAACATGCGGTCGCCGAAGAGCTGGGTGACAAGGCGTGCATAGGACGTCTCGGCGCAGCCTGCGCAGGAGCCGGAGAACTCGAGCAGCGGCTTGTGGTACTGAGATGCCTTCGGGGTCTTGTCATTGGCAAGCTCGGACTTCTCGGAGACCTTGTTGACGGCGTAATCCCAGACCTCTGCCTGAGCAGCTTCCTCCTCCTGAGGAACCATGGTGAGGGCGCCGCCCTCCTTCACATCAGACTTCGGGCAGACGTACAGGCAGTTGTAGCAGCCCATGCAGTCGAGCGGGGAGACAGCGATCGTGAACTTGTAGCCGGTGCCCTTCGGGACCTTGAGGTCGGTCATCTGCATCTGAGCAGGTGCAGCAGCAGCCTCATCGGCGTTCATGACAACCGGACGGATGGTTGCGTGCGGGCAGACGAAGGCGCAGCTGTTGCACTGGATGCACTTCGAGGAATCCCAGCGAGGAACCATGACAGCGGTGCCGCGCTTCTCGTAGGCAGAAGCGCCGAGCTCCCACTGGCCATCCGGGTTCTGCTTGAAGGCAGAGACGGGCAGGGAGTCGCCGTCCATCAGGTTGATCGGGGTGAGGAGATCCTTGACCTGCTTGACGATAGCCTCGCGGCCCTCGAGCGTCAGGGTCTTCGGTGCATCCTGAGCATCTGCCCAGTCAGCAGGCACCTCGAACTTGTGGAATGCGGTTGCGCCGGCATCGATTGCCTTCCAGTTGGCCTCGACAATGGCCTGGCCCTTCTTGGCATAGGACTTCTCAGCAGCATCCTTCATGTACTGGAGAGCATCCTCAGCAGGCAGGACCTTGGCGAGAGCGAAGAACGCGGACTGAAGGACCGTGTTCGTGCGCTTGCCCATGCCAACCTTGGCAGCAAGGTCGATAGCGTCGATCAGGTAGACGGAGATGTTGTTCTTCGCGATGTAGCGCTTTGCCTCGGCAGGAAGCTTCTCGGCGAACTCTTCGTCAGACCACTGGCAGTTCACGAGGAAGGTGCCGCCCGGCTTGACATCGCGGACCATCTTGAAGCCCTTGATGATGTAGGAGGGGTTGTGGCAGGCGACGAAGTCGGCCTTCGTGACGTAGTACGGCGAGCGGATCGGGGAATCGCCGAAGCGCAGGTGGGAGATCGTCACGCCGCCGGTCTTCTTGGAGTCATACTGGAAGTATGCCTGGACATACTTGTCGGTATGGTCGCCGATGATCTTGATGGAGTTCTTGTTCGCGCCGACCGTGCCGTCGCCGCCGAGACCCCAGAACTTGCACTCGATGGTGCCAGGGGCTGCGGTGTTCGGAGCATCCGGATCCATCGGGAGCGAGAGGTTCGTGAGATCGTCGACGATGCCGATCGTGAACTCGCGCTTCGGCTGGTCCTTCTTGAGCTCCTCGTAGACGGAGAATGCTGCCGCAGGCGGCTCGTCCTTCGAGCCCAGGCCATAGCGGCCGCCGGTCACGACGAGGTCAGAGCGGCCTGCCTCGTAGAGAGCAGCGACGACATCCTCGTAGAGCGGCTCGCCGATGGAGCCCGGCTCCTTGGTGCGGTCGAGGACAGCGATCTTCTTGACGGTCTTCGGGAGTGCTGCCACGAAGGACTTGATGTCGAACGGACGGTACAGGCGGACCTTCACGAGGCCGACCTTCTCGCCGTGGGCGTTGAGGTAGTCGATGACCTCCTCGAGCGTATCGCAGAAGGAGCCCATGCAGACGACGACGCGGTCTGCGTCCTCGGCGCCATAGTAGTCGAACAGGTGATAGCTCGTGCCGAGCTTCGCGTTGATCTTGTCCATGTATGCCTGGACGATCTCAGGAAGCTTGTCGTAGGTCGCGTTGCAGGCCTCACGATGCTGGAAGAAGATATCGCCGTTCTCGTGCGCGCCACGGGCATGCGGATGCTCAGGGTTGAGTGCGTGGTCACGGAAGCGCTGGACAGCGTCCATGTCGAGCATGTCCTTGAGGTCGTCGAAGTCCCACATAGCGACCTTCTGGATCTCGTGGGACGTGCGGAAGCCGTCGAAGAAGTTCAGGAACGGCACGCCGCCCTCGATGGCAGCAAGGTGTGCCACAGGAGCGAGGTCCATGACCTCCTGGACATTACCCTCAGCGAGCATGGCAAAGCC
Organism: Olsenella kribbiana; assembly: GCF_036408795.1. Taxonomy (NCBI): domain Bacteria; kingdom Bacillati; phylum Actinomycetota; class Coriobacteriia; order Coriobacteriales; family Atopobiaceae; genus Olsenella; species Olsenella kribbiana. The sequence goes on along the minus strand of NZ_JAZGJP010000007.1, from coordinate 101,779 downwards.
GGTCTGGCGGCAAGCCATGACATCAGAGTGATCGCCGAAGATGTTCAGAGCATGGGTCGCGACCGTACGGGCGCTGACGTGGAAGACTGCAGGCAGTCCCTCAGCAGCGATCTTGTACATGTTCGGGATCATGAGGAGCAGGCCCTGAGATGCCGTGTAGGTGGTCGTCAGAGCACCAGCACCAAGGGAACCGTGCACGGTGCCTGAAGCACCTGCCTCAGACTCCATCTCGACAACCTTGACAGGCGTGCCGAAGATGTTCTTCAGGCCCTGGGCTGCCCACTGATCGACGTGGTCTGCCATTGGGCTGGACGGGGTGATCGGGTAGATGCCCGCCACCTCGGTGAACGCATACGAGACCCACGCAGCGGCCTCGTTGCCGTCCATCGACTTGAACTTTCTTGCCATATCCTCTCCTTCGAAGCGATACGGTCCGCCTTGCGGCGGCTGTGCAAACGTGCGGCCGCAGGACAAGTCCTGCAGCACTTTACGCGCCCAAACCGGTACTTCCCAATACGGATTGAACCCATACGGCATCTATGATACCGCATAGAAACGCGCTCGGCACGCAATTCGGCCTTCCCTCTCGGACTGTGCTGGCTACCAGCGCATACACCTTCCTCGAGTTCCAGTCAATGCGGCGTATACCCAAGATGTGTGCTCTATTTCAGCAGGTAAAAGGCTTGCACAAGGAAACTGGCTGCTGCAGAAAAACTGTCAGATAGCCCATTCGGACGCCTATGCACGCAAACAACAGCCTGAAGAACGTTCACCAGCTTATTCTTCCACTCACAAAAATATGCTTGACAATATGCAGATTGATGTAATCCATTCTTCTGGATAATCTCACCCCGTCAGACACCATCCAGCATTCCAGTGCAGATTGCCCAGATGCTTAGTATTCTAAAAACATAGGACAGAAGGAGCCATCAAAGCCAAGCGCAATCATGCTGCCATACCGTTCGCCGCAGGCAAGAGTCTCTGGCTTTGTTGTACAACAATTTTCTTTCAGCTCTGTATAAAGTCGCGAATAGCGTTCAAGCCCCATCGGCAACGCAGAGCACTTAAAGGCCATGCTGGACGGAGATGGCATCATCGAGAGGAGACTCAGATGCTCTATCTGATGGACGATGAAGATCAAGGCAATGTTGTTGAGAAGACATTCGCTGAATTGGGCATGAAGGAAAGCGACGTCGAAGACCTCCTCCGCAAGCACATTGAATTGGTATGTGATGATGACGAGAACATGCTCGTCATTGGCGAACAGGTTGTGAATGAGGAAAAGGCCAGAAGCGATCTTACTGCTCTGGATGGGGATGGCAACATCGTCCTTATTGAAATCAAGAGAGACCCAGCCGATATCAAGATGCGTGCTGAGGCTTTCGAATTCCAGGCAATTCGATATGCAGCCACCTGTGCTAGCATCACAACAATTGATGAGCTTGTCCAATATGTCTATGGCCGCTACGTCGAACAGCACAAGGGCGAATTCACTGATACCGACAAGCTCACGTCAACAGAAGTTGCTACACGCAAGCTCAACCAGTTCATCGACGACAATGATATTCAGACCTTCAATGCGCAACAGCGCATCATTCTTGTTGCCTCTGATTTTGACGACCAGACTATCTCTGCTGTTGCCTGGCTCGATGCAAACAATGTCGATATCTCCTGCTATCGTCTGACCCCTTATCAGGTCGGAGATAATACGCTGATTCACTCCACAAAGATTCTGCCGCTTGGCTCCTATCAAGACCTCTATGTTGGCGTCTCGCACACCACCTCCCAAACAAGCAAATCAAGAAGGGTGAGCGGACGCACAAGGAAGAGCAAGCCAAGAATCAAGCAGCTCATTGAAGCTGGAGTCGTAGACGTAGGCGCGACCCTTTATGCCAAGAATCATGAAGATCAGCGCGTAACTCTACTGCAGGATGGAAAAGTAAAGCTCGCTTCTGGCAATGTCATCAGTCTCAATGCGTGGCTTCAAGGTATATATGGATGGAGCTCAGTAGACGTATATGAGTGGGCCATCGATGAAAAGACCCACAAGACACTTGATGAGCTCAGAAACGCATGGCTCATCGCCCAAGCGAAGGCCGACGCTCAAGAGGAATCAGACGCGCAGACAGAAGAAAATACGTCCACAGCAGAGTAAGTCCTCTTGTATTCCCCGCAAAGAGAATCGTGTTGTCTGTTCAGAAGTCCTCGCGCATTTGCAGGGACTCCTTCGTATCTCGGAGCAATGCGTTTTACCCTACACGCCAACTTCCAGGAACATGGTGTAGGGTAAAAATGGCACAAGAGACCTACCTCCTTGTCATCTAAGGCCAGCCAGATAGCTACCAAGCAACATCTCGTAAGGACTCACTGCAATGCCAGATCGCTCTCCTGTAGGACAGCAGTAGGGATGGCTTAACGACCCAATCTCGGAAAATTTGCGATATATGGGTCGTTAAAGCCCCTTTCTACATATCCCTGAAAGCCTTGCGGCGGCCGCAAGCTCCTTTCTCCTCCCTGTGCATTGCACAGCTAGCACACTACATCTTCCCATCTCATCTCCCCTTCCATCCGCTATCGTTATGCTGACAGTTCTTTAGATCCAAGGGGCGTGTGAGCCATGCAGAAATACGGACCGAAGCCTTCAGGCAGGAAGGGACCCGAACAGAAGAAGGGGCCGTCTGCCCATGAGCACAGCCATGCGCATGCACAGGGCGCAGGCAAGCCCAAGGCACAGCACCAGCATGCTCCGAAGGCACTTCATGCACAGCATGCGCCGCAGCAGAAGGCAGAGCATCACTCGAAGCACGGAGGACCTGTTCCTCCCGTGACGCCGAAGCCTACCCGCGACCAGTTCATGCCGGTCTCGAAGGCTGACATGGAAGCGCGTGGCTGGGACCAGTGCGACTTCGTCTTCGTAATCGGCGATGCCTATGTGGACCATCCATCATTCGCCCCTGCCATCATCTCCCGTGTCCTCGAGGAGCATGGCTACCGTGTCGGCATCATCCCCCAGCCCGACTGGCACGATCCTGCCTCTGTCACGATCCTGGGAGAGCCGAAGCTCGGCTTCCTCATCTGCGGCGGCAACATGGACTCGATGGTCCTGCATTACACCGTGGCAAAGCACCACAGAACCGAGGACTTCTACACCCCTGGTGGCGTCATGGGCAAGCGCCCGGACCATGCTGACGTGGTCTATGGCAACCTCATCAGGCGCACGTACAAGCACACGCCGATCATCCTGGGCGGCATCGAGGCATCGCTCAGACGGCTTGCCCACTATGACTACTGGTCTGACAAGCTGAAGCGCTCGATACTCCTCGATTCCGGTGCCGACCTTATCGTCTATGGCATGGGAGAGCGCCAGATTGTGGAGATCGCAGATGCCCTTGCCTCCGGCATAGAAGCAAAAGACATCTCCTGGATCCAGGGAACGGTCTACCGTGCCCGGAGCTATGAGCAGTGCGACCGGCCTGTGATCCTTCCCTCCTGGGACGAACTCAACAGCGACAAGAAGGTCTACGCAGAGTCGTTCGGCATCCAGTGCCGAAACCTCAATCCGTTCCTTTCGCACGCGCTTGTCGAGCCCTATCCGCATGACATCTACGTGATCCAGAACCCGCCGGCAAAGCCGCTCTCCACAGAGGAGCTCGATGAAGTCTATGAGCTTCCCTATACGCGTGCATCGCATCCGATGTATGACGCAGAAGGCGGCATCCCTGCCTTGAAGGAAGTGAAGTTCTCCCTTGCAAGCAACAGGGGCTGCCTCGGCGAGTGCGCCTTCTGCGCCCTCAACTTCCATCAGGGCAGGATCATCCAGGCCAGAAGCGAGGAATCGCTCCTGCGCGAGGCTGAGGCCATGACCCACGATCCCGACTTCAAGGGCTATATCCACGATGTGGGAGGGCCGACGGCCCAGTTCATGGTCCGCGCCTGCCAGAAGCAGGCAACGGCAGGCGCCTGCACGAACAGGCGCTGCCTGTCGCCTACCCCCTGCAAGAACCTCACGGTCTCCCACAAGCGCTATGTGCACCTCTTGAGGAAGCTCCGCGAGCTTCCAGGAGTGAAGAAGGTCTTCATCCGAAGCGGCATCCGCTTCGACTATGCGATGCTCGATACCGACCATACCTTCATCAAGGAGCTGGCCGAATACCACACCTCAGGACAGCTGCGCCTGGCGCCTGAGCATGTATGCTCTGAGGTCCTCGATGTGATGGGCAAGCCTTCGAACGATCTCTATGAGGGGTTCTGCAAGGAATTCGAGAAGTACAGCAAGGAGGCAGGCAAGGAGCAGTATGTCCTTCCCTACCTCATGAGCAGCCACCCGGGATCGACGATGCAGGTGGCCGTGAAGCTTGCCGAGTTCTGCCGCGACCTTGGCTACAACCCCGAGCAGGTAAGCGACTTCTACCCCACGCCTTCCACGGTCTCGACCTGCATCTTCTACACTGGGCTCGACCCCAGGACGATGAAGCCGGTCTACTGCCCCACTAACCCGCATGAGAAGGCTATGCAGCGTGCCCTCATCCAGTACCGCGACCCGAACAACTACGACCTTGTCGTCGAGGCCCTCCACAAGGCGCATCGCGAGGACCTCATCGGCTATGGACCGAAGTGCCTCGTGAAGCCGACAAGGCCACCCCGGCAGGAAAAGGGCGCTCCGCACCATCACCACGGCAAGGGACCGAAACCCCAGCAGGCGAGCAAGCGCACACAGCAAGCCGGCAGGAAGCCGCAAGGCCACAATACGCACCAGAGAAGCCAGCATAGGTAGCAGAAAGCCTCGGACGCAGGTGTCCGAGGCTTTCTTCGTGCGTATATGAGCTGTTCTACTCGAGCTCGAGGGCACCGGTTGCAAGCTCCCAGTACTCGCCCTTCTGGGCCAGGAGCTCCTCATGCGTGCCACGCTCGACAATCTTTCCGTGCTCGAGCACCATGATCGCGTTCGCATTGCGCACGGTCGAGAGACGGTGGGCGATAACGAAGACAGTGCGACCCTGCATGAGGGCATCCATGCCACGCTGAATCAGGGCTTCGGTACGTGTATCGACGCTCGATGTTGCCTCATCGAGGATCAGGACCGGCGGGTCTGCCACGGCAGCACGGGCGATTGCAAGAAGCTGGCGCTGGCCCTGCGAGAGGTTCGCACCGTCTGCTGCAATCTTCGTATCGTAGCCCTTGGGAAGGCGGCTGATGAAGGAGTCGGCATTGGCAATCTTTGCTGCCTTCCGCACTTCCTCATCAGTTGCGTCGAGCTTGCCGAAGCGGATGTTGTCTGCAACGGTCCCCTCGAAGAGGTGCGTGTCCTGAAGGACCATGCCGAGAGACTCCCTGAGGGCTCCCAGCTGCATGTCGGAAATATCGATCCCGTCGTAGGTGATCTGACCTGCATTCAGCGCATAGAAGCGGTTGATGAGGTTCGTGATCGTCGTCTTGCCAGCACCCGTGGAACCGACAAAGGCAATCTTCTGGCCTGGCTTTGCATAGAGGGAGAGATCCTTGAGCACGGTCTGTCCCGGCACATAGCCGAAGGTCACGTCGTGGAAGCGCACATCGCCCTTGAGAGGCACCTCTTCGCCGTCTTCCTTCTTCCAGGCCCACTCATCCCTTGCCGTGCAGACAAGGCGCACCGTGCCCTCGTCCTCTTCCTGCGGAAGCTCGAGCACCTGGAAGATGCGCTCGGCTCCGGCCAGGGCGGTCAGCATGAACGAGCCCAGCTGCGTGAACTGGTTGATCGGCATCGCTGCCTGGCGCACGAAAACAAGATAGCTTGCCAGAGATCCTGCATCCATGGAGCCGGAAAGCGCAAGGAACGCTCCTGCCACGGCGACGATTGCGTAGTTCGCATAGCTGATCGAGACCGTTGCCGGAATCATCGTGGCAGCATAGGCCTGGGCAGAGGTTCCCGACTTCTGGAGGCTTGCGTTCAAGGCCCTGAAGCCTGCCATATTCTCCTTCTCATGGTTGAAGACCTTCACGACCTTCTGGCCAGAGATCATCTCCTCGACGTAGCCATCAAGCTCTCCCAGAGTCTTCTGCTGCTTGGAGAAGAGGCGCTTCGAGCGCGTGCCCGAGAAGCGGATATAGAAGAAGATCACGATATCGCAGGCAACGGTGATGAGTGTGAGCCTCCAGTCGAGGACGAAGAGGAGGATGAGCGTGCCCACCATCTGGATGCCAGCCTGCACCATGGCGGCAAAGCCGTTGTTCAAGGCCTCGGAGACAGTATCCACATCGTTCGTGAAGAAGCTCATCGCGTCACCCGTACGGGTACGGTCGAACCAGGAGAGCGGCAGGTGCTCCATATGCGCGAAGAGATCGCGGCGCATATCGAAGACGACCTTCTGCGCTGCCCTCACCATGATCTGCGTATAGCCCACGGCAGAGGCGACGCCCAGGGCATAGATGATGGCCGTGAGCACGACGAGGTGCACGAAGCGGCCATACTCCCCTGCCGCCACGGCATTCACGACCGGCTTGATCATGTACGTGCCGAAGAGGTTGCCGGCACCTGCGATGGTCACGAGCACGGCGACCGCGAGCATCTGCATCTTTGCATGGCCCATGTATCCCAGAAGGATCCTGAGGGTATGCCGGAGGTTTTCGGGACGCGCCGGAGCTGCTCCTCTTCCTGCCATCTCATGCCTCCTTTCCGAGCATGCCCTGCGAGTGGCAGAGCTCCTGATAGATCGGGTCTTTTGCCAGAAGCTCCTCGTGCGTGCCGAAGCCTTCGATCTTTCCGTCATCCAATATCAGGATCTTGTCTGCTTCGGCCACAGATGCCACGCGCTGGGCGACGATGACCTTCGTGACATCGGTGAGCTCTGCAAGATGCTTCCTGATCCTTGCATCTGTTGTCATGTCCACAGCGCTCGTGGAATCATCGAAGACCAGGACCTTCGGCTTCTTCAGGAGCGTGCGCGCGATGCAGAGGCGCTGGCGCTGGCCGCCTGAGACATTCGACCCTCCATGTCCCAGGTCTCCGTCCAGGCCGCCGATGCGCTTGAGGAACTCGTCTGCACAGGCAATCCGGCAGGCTTCGAGGAGCTCTGCATCCGTTGCCTCCTCATTGCCCCATTTCAGGTTCTCCCTCACCGTGCCGGTGAAGAGCACGTTCTTCTGGAGCACGATGCCAACAGCATCGCGCAGGGCCGGCAATGCATAGTCGCGTACATCGTGTCCCCCGACCTCGACCGTACCTTCGGAGACATCGTAGAGGCGTGCCAGCAGCTGCACGAGGGAGCTCTTGCCGGAGCCCGTGCCGCCAAGGATGCCCAGGGTCCCTCCGGCAGGGACCGCAAAGCTGATATGCGAGAGCACCGGCTTTTCCGCATCGGCTGCGTACTGGAAGCTCACGTCCCTGAACGCGATGCTGCCATCAGGCACCTGCCCGAGCGCCTTGCCACGGGGCAGCTGTGCTAACACCGGCGTCTCTTCAAGCACCTCGCCCACGCGGTGGATGCTCGTGAGCGCGCGCGCCAGCAGCAGGAACACATTGGAGAACATGTTGAGCGAGTTCATGATCAGGAGCACGTAGCTCATGAAGCCGGTGAGCGCGCCCACCCCGAGCTCTCCTGCCAGGATGAGCTGGCCTCCGAACCACAGGAGCGCGACGCTCGTCACGTTCATCGAGAGCTGGAAGACTGGCAGGTTCAAGACGGCTGTAGAGAACGTCTGGGTAGCCGTGCCGGCAAGCTTCCTGTTGACCTCGGCAAAGCGCTCCTCGGCCCAAGGCTCCCGCACGTAGGCCTTGATGGCACGTATCGCGACAAGATTCTCCTCGAGGACGGAATTGAGCCGGTCCATCGAGGTCTGGAGCTTCGCGAAGAGCGGCGCTGCATGCGAGACAATAAGGAAGAGCGCAAACGCCAGGCAGGGCAGGACGACGACAAAGACGACCGCAAGCCTCGCGCTCATGGAGAAGGACAGAACGAGCCCCATAACAAGCATGACAGGGCTGCGCAGAAGCGGCCTGAAGCCCTGGACCAGCGCATTCTGTATCACCGTGATGTCGGTCGTGAGACGCGTCACCAGAGACGAGGTCTCGAACGAGTCGAGATTCGCGAACGAGAGCTTCTGCACATGGGCGTAGGCTGCCTCGCGCAGGTTCGCGCCAAACCCCATCGAGGCAATAGCGGAAAAGCGCGCATAGCCAAGGCCCAGCAGGCCCGCGATGACAGCAAGGGCAACCATCTCGGCACCGACGAGGAAGATGCCGTGCACATCCTGGGCAGGAATCTCCACGTCCACCATCTGCGCCATCATGAACGGGATGAAGAGCTCGAGCGTCGCCTCGGCAAAGGCGCATACGGTTGCAATGAGGAAAGCACGGCGGTAGGGCTTCAGGGCAGCGCCCACGATCTTGAGATCGGCCGCCCCTGCGCTTTGAGCCTTTCTGCCGGCAATGGCTTCTCTAGGCACCATGCGCCTCCTTCTTCTCCAGGCACGCGAAGCTGTCATGGATATTCGCGAGCCCCTTCGCAAGCGCCTGCCTCTCCTCTTCCGTGAGGCCGGAAAGCATGATGTCATCCGCTTCATCGCAGGCTGCCTCCCAGACAGCAAGCGCTTCATGGCCTTTCTGGGTGAGCTCTGCCTGCCTCATGCGGGCATCGGACCCCTTGAAGATACGGACAAAGCCGCCTTTCAGCAGGGAGTCGAACATGCGCGACACGGCTGCACAGTCGATCTCGAAGAAGCGTGCGATATCGGACTGCGACGAAGGTCCGTGCACGGCGAGATAGCTCAGCACCTTCGGCTGTCCCGGACCCAGGCCGGCATGGGCGACCTGGGCCCTGAGATAGTTCGTCTGGGCATGGTAGGCCCTGACCACCAGCATGTGCATATCGGTGAGGGTGCGGCCCTCCCGGGGCGCTTCGGCTCCCCTTTCATCTTCAGACATTGCCAGCTCCACTCTTTGACATATCAATGTTTTGCAAGACAAAGCTTACTCTAGCCGTAACTAGCATGTCAGATTGAATGGGGCTTTACATAGAGTTGTCACAGAGCAGGCCGGGGCCCTGCGATGCAGAAGGGTCCCGGCCTGTCAATTCTAAATCTGCCCATGTATCAGAGCTGAGAGGTCAGTCCGCCATCCACATAGATGGTCTGCCCTGTGCAGTAGGTGTTCTCCTCGGAAGCGAGAAGCAGCATCTGTGGGCAGAGCTCGGAAGGCACGGCAATGCAGCGCAAAGACAAGCAGGCAGACCCCGAAGGGTCTGCCTGCCTCTTATTGCTTCTATCTTTTCCAGTACCGTTACATCTTGAGTGCTGCGTGGAGCTGTGTCGCGATGTTCTCGACTGCAGGACCATAGATGACATGGATATGGGTATCGGACATCTTCTTCACGCCCATGCTGCCGGACTTCTTGAGCATATCCTCGTCGATGAGCGACATGTCCTTCACATCGACACGCAGCCGCGTGATGCAGTTGTTGATGTTGACGATATTGTCAACGCCGCCCAGGCCTTCGACGATATAGGTAAGCTGCGGCGTCATGACTCCTTCGGCCACCTTTGCCTCGTTTGCCACCTCGGCCGAATCATCCGGTGCATCGATCGTGATGTGCTTTGCCGTGAGGTACTTGTAGAACACGAAGTAGTAGGCACAGAAGTACACCGCACCGAGCGGAATGATCATGTACCACTTCGAGCCTGGCTGCAGGACGCCCCAGATGAAGAAGTCGATGATGCCGCCACCTGTGCCACCGATGGAGACGCCGAGCATGTGCGTCAGCATGAAGGAAAGGCCCGCCATCACGGAGTGGAAGGCGTAGAGCACCGGTGCCACAAACAGGAACGAGAACTCGAGCGGCTCGGTGATGCCGGAGACGAAGGCCGTCACAGCGCCGGCGACCACAAGCGCCTTGACGCCGTCACGCTTGTTCTCGGGCGTGGAGCGGTAGATGGCAAGAGCAGCAGCGGGAAGGCCGAAGAGCATGAATGCGAACTTGCCCTCTGCAAGATAACGGGTGTAATCGGACAGGGCTGCAGTGCCCATGGTGTCGACATACTGGTAGAAGATGTTGAGGCAGCCCTCTGTCCCGTTGAGCACGCCGCCGATCGAAGTCGTGCGGAAGAGCTGGTTGATGATGTGGTGCAGGCCGGTCGGAATGAGGCCGCGCTCTGCCAGTCCGAAGAGGAAGACGCCGAAGTTGCCCAGGCTCGCGATTGCTGTGCCCAGCGCCATGATGGCAATCGAGAGCGGAAGCCAAATGAAGGGCGAGAGAATGCCCAGGATGAGCATCGCGACGAAGACGACGATAGCGACAGAGCGCTTGCCGCCGTAGAAGGAGATGGCAACAGGAAGCTTCGTATCGATGAAGCGGTCATGCAGGGCAGCTGCAAGGCAGCCTACAAGGATGCCTCCGAAGGCAGACATGTTCGGTGCACCTTCGACGCCGAGCACGGTTGCCGTATCGAGAGAACTGAAATCGAACAGGCCGCTCTTGACCATCGCCGCGCCCGCAGCGATGAACGTGTAATAGCCGACAAAGCCGGCGAATGCCGCGATCTCCTTGTCCTTCCTGGCAAGGCCGAGAGCAAGGCAGATGGCAAACAGCACAGGAATCTGTGCGTAGACCGCGTTTGCGACCGCTTTGATCGTAGCAAAGACAAATCCGACCGGCGCCGTTGGCGCAAAAGCCGGCACGGCTGCAATGACTGCATCCTTCGTCAGTGCACTCATGACACCCAGAAGCAGGCCGACCGCCGAGAGCGCTGCAATCGGCAGCATCAGGCTCTGGCCAAGTTTCGAGAGGTAATCCATGACACTGCCTCTCTGATTCTTCTCTCCCATGTTTCCCCCTTGTCGCACATGTCCCCTGTCATAGGAATGAAGCCTGCTGCTTCGCAGCATGCGGGCAGATCGGTCTGCGCCAGATGCTTGCCTCCCAGCCTGACGCAGACCGCTTCGCACGTCGTTTGATTCTGCGTGCCCTACTTGAGCTCTGGCCAGTAGTCCTTGTTCTCTTGGATCAGGACGTCGAGAATCTCGTGGGCCTTCTTCGTATCGTTCACGAGACGGTTGAGCGTCAGCGCTTCGAGTGCCTTCTGATAGCTATGCTCGAAATAGGCGTCGACAAGCAGCTTCTCGCAGGACACCTGCTGGACCAGGAGTCCGAGATAGAACTGCGGGATATTGCCGACACCCATCGGGCGCGGACCATTGGCGGTAAGCTCGGCGACAACCTCGACCATAGCGTCGTCCTGCATGTTGTCGATGAGGCCATTGTTCTCGGTGATGATGATGTAGCGGCGGCCCGTATTGTGAGCGATGGCAGACGCCACCTCGATCATCATCTCAGCATGCGCATCGGAGTGGATGTCGACAATGCCCTTGGTTGTGCCGGCATCGATGCAGCGGTGGCATTCGCCGAATGCACGCTTCTCGCGGCCTTCGATGACCTCGTCTGCACGGGTCTTGTTGCCGGCAGCCATGCGCTCCTCGTTCAGATGCTGGAACTTGTAGAGCGGGTAGAGGTAGTACTGGTCATAGGTGTTGGGAAGGTACTCAGGGTAGTCTTCCATCATCATCTTGACGTTGCCATAGGTCTCGAGCCAGGAAGGATCGCGCTGCTCTGCATCCTGCGGCAGGAAGCCCTTCTCATGGACAAGCTTGCGAATCTTGGGCATGAGGTCTTCGCCCGTCGGCTTGTAGTACATGTGGGTAAACCAGCCATAGTGGTTGAGGCCGAAATAGACCGGCTCGAGGTCATTCCAGTCGACGCCGAGCAGACGGCTGGTGGAGCGCACGACGTTTTCCGGCTGATCGCAGATGTTCAGGATCCGCTTGTCATCCGGGAATTCGCGGCGCAGCGCCTCTGCGACGATTGCTGCAGGATTCGAGTAGTTCAGGCACCAGGCATTGGGCGAATACTGGCGGATGGCATGGATTGCGTGGATCATGTCGCCGATGGAGCGCATGCCGTACGCCATGCCGCCGGCACCGACCGTCTCCTGGCCGATGATGCCATGGTCGAAGCAGGTGTGCTCGTCCGACCAACGGCCCTCGAGTCCGCCGGAGCGCATCTGCATGAAGATGAAGTCCATGCCCGTGTAGGCGGTCTTCTCATCCGTGGTGTAGCTGATCTCTGCATCCGGATACATCTCGCGGAACAGGATCTCTCCGAACTTGCCCACCGGCTCCTGACGCGGGCCATCGATATCGAAGAGGACCAGCCTGCTGAGCGGGAAGTCCTTCTGGAGCCTCACGAAGCTCTTCAGGAAGCCCGGTGTATAGGTGCTTCCGCCGCCGACGATGCATACGTTGTAACGCTTCTCTGCCATTGCATCCACCTCTCAGATAGATATGAGCAGGCATGCCACTGTCCTGCCGATCCGCATATCTGCGCAGGTACTTTGGGTCTTTTTTTCTCTTCCCTGCGTGCACCATGAAGATAGCGCCTAGAGAATCTCCCAGAAGAGCCTGGAGCTGTTACAGAAACTCGTGCCATAATCTGTTACATGTTTCAGAATCAGAAACACGCTCATGCAGCTTAGGACCCAGAGGAGAGCAGAACATATGCCAGATGCCGCTACATCAAGCTTCACATCAGCAGAGCTTGTCCTGCTGCGCTATATCCAGTCCCATGCCCAGACGGTACCTGACCTGAGTGCAAGAGAGCTGGCAGCCAAGGCTGGATGCTCGGCCGCAACTGTGGTCAGACTTTCACGCAAGCTGGGCTATTCGGGCTACACGGAGTACCGCTTCGCGCTCAGAAGGCAGAAGCATCCTGCCGTTTCTGCAGGATCCATGCCCCAGCGGGACATCCTTGCAGAGACAGCGGCGACCTCCCATCTCAACCAGGCAACAGATATCGAGCGCACAGCCGATCTGCTTGCCGAGCGCGATACCGTCATCCTTGTCGGCGGCGGCCTCACGCATACGGCACTTGAGTATCTGCACCATTACCTCTTCTCGGCTTCCTGCCCCACGATCTGCATGCCGAATGACGAGCTCTCGCTTGATGCTATAGCAAGCGCCGGACCCGATGCGGTCGTGCTCTGTGCAAGCGTCTCGGGCACAGGGTCCACGCTTGCCCTTGCGAGAGAGGCCCATAACCGTGGCCTTTTTGTCATAGGCATCACCAGCTCCCTCACAAGCGACCTTGTCACGTTCTGCGATATCTGCCTTCTGGCCACCAGTGCACCGAGGACAGACAGCCGCATTGCCTCGCGCCTGGGCATCGTCGCGATTGCAGACGAGATAGCCCGCACCTATTCCCATCGCCACCACACCGGCCAGGTCATCGAAAAGGAGGCACGCGCATGATCGAGGCATTCCGGGACGATATCCTCTCGACGCTCACACCAGGCGAGCTCGATTTCCTCTACTTCGCAGAGCTGCATCTCGCGGAGATTGCAGGATGGAGCTTGGACCAGGCAGCCGCCGCAAGCTTCGCCTCTGCCCCTGTCATCGAGCGCGCATGCAAGAAGCTCCATCTGTCAGGCTATGCCGAGCTGCGCTTCCTGATCAGAAACGAGCTGAAGGGACGCGCCATCGCCGCACAGGACGGCATTTCCGCCTACCGCGCCACAGCTGCGCAGGATGCGCTGCTCAGAGAGGCGCGTCTTACCCTGCGCGATCCGTCGATGGCGCTTCTGTCCCAGGCGGCAGAGGCAATCTGGCAGGCAGAGAGCCTTGTCCTCTTCGGGCGGGGACTGTCTGAGTTTCCAGCAGAGTATCTCTCCGAATACCTGGCACGCATCGGCAGGCCATGCCGGCGCTATCTCGATCCGCCCTTTGTCTATCGCGATGCAGCAGCCTTCACAGACCGCGATGCTATCGTCATCTTCTCGGCCGGTGGCCGCACCATACCGGTCGTGAAGGCCGCAGCGATAGCGAAGAAGAACAGGGCCACGATCATCTGCATCTGCTCTGACCGGGAGAGTCCGCTCTGCAAGATGGCAGGCATCGCCCTGCATGCAGCATCCGACACGCTCAGCATCAACCAGATCGATCTCAATTCCCGATTCACGCAGTTCGCTGTAGCTGATGCCCTCGTCGATGAGCTGCTGAAAGAAAAGCCTGTCCAGCAGCCCGAAGACAATGCAGCCAGCTAGGCGAGATTGCTCTCGATGGACTCATCCAGAAGCGCCATCTCGTCTGCCGTGAGCTCGAGCGTCGCAGCGGCGCAGTTCTCTTTCGCCCTCGCAGGAGATGAGCATCCCACAAGAGCTGTCGTCACGAACTCCTTCTGCATTGTCCAGGCAAGCGCTACCTGGGAGACGGGGCGCCCATGCTTCGCTGCAACGGTATCCATATCGGAAAGCAGCTTCTGCACCTTCGAGAACAGGGGCTCCTTGAAACCGGTATAGAACGTATAGCGGATATCCTTCTCCTCGAAGTGAGGAAGGGTCCTGAAGGCACCAGTCAGGATGCCGCCGCCGAGCGTTCCATACGTGAGCGTCGCCAGCCCCTTGTCATGTGCCCACTTCATCGTCTCTTCGTTCTGCCTGTCAAGCATCGAGTACCTGAGCTCGGCCGCATCGATCTTTGCATAGCGCATGCACTCCTCAAGCTGAGGAATGCTGACATTGCTGACGCCGATATGAGAGATCTTCCCTGTTTCCAGAAGGCCATTCAGCGTATCCATGGTCTCCTCGACCGGCACCTTCTCATCTGGATAGTGCATGAGATAGAGGTCGATATGGTCGGTTCTGAGCCTCTCGAGAGACCCCTCGATCTCGCGCAGGATGTCTTCCCTGGAGTCATCTATCTCGCGTGCACCGGTCTTGGCATTGCAATAGTCGCCGAACTTCGTGACAAGGAATGCCTTCTCGCGGTAGCCATCCTGGAGCGCCCTGCCGACAAGCTTCTCTGCAGCAGAGTCCATCCCATAGATCGGTGCCGTATCGATCACATTGACGCCTTCGTCGAGAAGCGTGCGCAGCGTCTCCACCGGACGCGCTTCATCAGCCCTTCCGAAGACGAGTCCATAGGCATTCTTCCCTGCCATGGACCAGGTGCCGGCCCCCAGAGAGGAGAGCCTTGTCCCAAGAGATGTGCATTTCGTATACCGCATATGCCGCTCCTCGCCCCGAATCCTGTTCTTTCTCTGCGGACCTGGCTGCACCGCAGAGCATTCCTGCCATCTCGTCTTGGACAAGCATAGGCTTGAGAACTACGACAAGAAGGACCCCACAGGCCCTTATGCAAGGGAGACCCATGGTACGCCTCATATTCTCCGATCTGGACGACACGTTCCTCTCAGCAGACAAGACCATACCGGACGCAAACCGCGCCCTGCTCGAAGAGGCATCCAGGAAAAGCATCCAGTTTGTCCCCTGCACCGGCAGGAACATCAATGGCATACCTTCTGCCATTGCAGACTACGGCTGTGTCCACTATGCCGTCTGCTGCAACGGTGCCCTCGTCGCAGATCTCGATCGCGGCGAAGTGATTCATGAGGTGGACATCGAAAAAGAAGAGGTCCGCCGGCTCTTCCGTGCCCTCGAGGGCTTGCCCATAACATTCGACCTCTTCGCGGATGGCCATGTCCTGACCGCAGAGGACCGCTGGCGTTTCCTCGACGAGATTCCCGTGACCGAGCCCACCCGCATTCACATCAAAGAAGTCAGGACCTGCTATCCGGGAAGCGTCGAGGACATGATCGATGCAGCCAAAAACATCTGCCGCATCAACATCTTCTATCTCGACAACGACACAAGAGACAGGGTCTGGGAAGTCGTGGACTCGTTTTCCGACCTCATCAGGGCCTCTTCGCAGCCCTGCAACGTAGAAGTCACGAAGAACGGCGCAGACAAGGGAGCAGGGCTCCTCTGGCTGGCAGACCACCTGGGCGTGCCTGTGGAGGAGACCGTTGCCTTCGGCGACTCGAGCAACGATATCGCGATGCTCAAGGCAGCAGGAGACGGCGTGGCCGTGGCAAATGCACGGCCTGAATGCCTTGCCGCAGCAGACCATATTGTCCAAGACAATGACAAGGGAGGCGTCGGGCTCTATATGGAAGAGCTCCTCCGGAGGCAGTAGGCCAGCCCCTGCACCTGCCAAAGAGCTCCGCCGCCCCACTAGGTCTGCTCAGGCAGATCCAGCTGCAGAGCAATGGGGGCTGCCACAGCGATATGGCAGCCCCCATTTCCTTTGCCGGCCTCCAGCTACTTCTTCATGAGTCCCAGCCCGTCATGCCAGACCGTGCCGACCTGTTCGCCAATCACACGGTAGCCGTTGACGGAAGGGTCGAAGATGATGGGACGAAGCTTGCCGAGATCGACATGGCCATCCGTAAGGATGCTTTCATCTGCCTGTTCCGCTACGACCTTGCCGATAAGCAGGCCATGCTCCTCGTCGAAGAGCTCGACCGTGCATTCGAGCGTGAGCGGATATTCCTCGATCACAGGAGCATCGACATGGGCGCTCTTATGGACATGGACGCCAGCCTGCTCGATCTTGTTCACCTTGCTGCCTGTGGCAATGCCGAAATAGTCAGATATCTCGACGGTATCCGCCGTTCCGAATGAGACCGTGAAGGCGCCTGTGGCCTTGAGGTTCTCTGTCGTCTTGTGCGTGCCCAGGAAGAAGGCAATCTCCCCTTCTCCGCACTGCACGCCCCAGGCAGCATTCATCGCATTCGGCACACCGTTCTCGTCGTAGGTAGCGATGATATAGACGCCTTCTGGTGTCATGACCGACTTGTTTCCCGGAATTTCCATCATGTCCTCCTCTGCATCCCGGCACCCAGCCGGGACAGCCCTTGCATCGGTCTCTTTCTACCCTTCGGTCCATCAGGACATCCATGCCCCAAATACGTTTCTGCCATAGATGCCAGACATATCAGGCAGACATGCCCTTCTTGTGGGAGCTTGGAGGAATCGGTCCTACGTTCTGCATAGAGCAGGACTCTTCGGCAATATGTCTCCTGAAGCAGAGCAGGAGGAAGACCATGGGCAGCAGGAAGCACTCGGCACGTGCGAGAGAGCGGGAGGAGTTCCTCTCGGGCCTTGGCGGCATGGATGATGCCTTTGCCGCAGAAGAGGCACATCAGCGCGAAGCGGCAGACCAGAAGGAGGAAGCCCGCCTCATGAAGGCCTGCCTCTCGAAGCAGCGCTATGCAACGCGCGCAGAGGCAGAAGAGACCGCCCGCGCCTGTGCCCAGCACGGTACCTATGGTCTCGAAGTCTACCGCTGCCCCTACTGCAGGGGATGGCATCTGACATCGCATCCCTGGAAAAGATGAGGCATATATTGCTTCCATGCGATATGGCAAGACAGTCTTCCAGCATGCTTTCAGGCGTGCAGCGCATTGGATGCGAGACAGCAGTATTTCCGTTCAGATGAGGGCATCGGAGGATGAGCCGAATCCGGAGCCTCCTGTGCTGCCTGCTATCATGGGATGATCCAATCCAAGGAGCCACCATGCCGCACGAGCTTGTCCTGCCTGCCTATATCCTTGCCGTGAGCCTCGTTGCCTTCGCAATCATGCTTTGCGATCTCGGACGTGACCGGAAGGGCATAGACCCTCTTCCCTGGCCGCTCTGGGCCGTGGCCTCTGCCGCAGGAGGCGCCTTCGGCACGCTTGCTGCCTTTCTCGTGACCCGCACACACATAGCGAAAGCAACAGTCGCCCGCTTCTTCTGCGGCCTTGCCTTCTCCATCCTCTGGGTCCTCATCCTGATCCTGGCATCGGGCGCCATCTCTGTTACGGCAGATGCCTTCTTCGCATCGCTTGCACGTGGCCACACGCCGCTTGCCATCTATCTCCTTGCTGCAAGCCTCGCAGCCTTTGCCCTTTTCGCTATCGACAAGCGCCAGGCTGTGCATGCCGGCTCCCGCATCCCTGAAGCAGTCCTTCTGGGAGCGGGCCTTGCCGGAGGCACCCCCGGCGCCCTTCTGGGCATGCATCTTTTCCACCACAAGACAAGGAGGGCCTACTTCCGCTGGGGTCTCTGGCTCTTCCTTGCGATAGATGCCCTCCTCATCGTCTTCCTTATGGCAGAAGGCATCCTCTAGACGAAAAGAGCCGCCCGAGGGCGACTCTGCTGCACTGCCTGCGCGCCTTCCGCTTACCAGCTCACGGTCTCGGATGGCTTGCCGGCAAGCGAGGTGAATGTGGCAGTCGCATGCCTGAAGCAGAGCACGATCGTGTTGTCGTCGTTCTCGTCGTACATCTTCCTGAGTCCGGGATAGGCATCGAGCAGGTGCTTTTTTGCCTCGATGCGCTCGTCCGGCACCAGCTCTCCCTGTATGCGCCACCAGTCGGCGCCCTTCCAGGCACAGATCTCCACTTCA
The DNA here is from genome assembly GCF_036408795.1 of Olsenella kribbiana. Lineage (NCBI taxonomy): Bacteria > Bacillati > Actinomycetota > Coriobacteriia > Coriobacteriales > Atopobiaceae > Olsenella > Olsenella kribbiana. The sequence continues at coordinate 83,532 of NZ_JAZGJP010000007.1, read as the reverse complement.
GGATGGGCAACAATCTGCTTGTAGACTTCCTTCTTCTTGCCGGTCTGGATATAGAGCCTGCCTTCGAAGAGGTCTGCCGTGCCGAAGGGACGCACCCTCGGGTTTCCCTTCTTATCCACTGTCGCAAGCATATAGGTCGGTGCCGTATGCTTCAGGAACTCGTACACATCCTCGATCGTAGCCATAGCCATCCCTTCTCACGGATATGCGTCAGTTGTACACGGCAGAGACATCTGCCAGCACAGAAAACTTGCTTCATGCCGCAGCTGCCCCATCCCGTCAGATATGGCATGGGTGTTGAGCATGCTGTGCAGAGCAGCCGGCACGCCTCCAGAATTTCCCCGTAACCTGTGCAGGCAGTCGCACGCCTGGGGTATACTTCAATCAGTACCAGCGATGCCCGTATCTTCGGTGAAAAAGGTCTGCGGGCGGCGCAGTACTAACTGACTAGACGGCCCGGATGCAACCGGGCCGTTTTCGTCTCTGCACTATCCGTTCAATGCTTATGCTCCTTCTTTCGTCTCCTCACCTCCTCGACGAGGTCGAGTGTGGATCGGATGAGGCCCTCCACGAGCACGAGGGCCTGAAGGACTTCAAGGATTCCCTTCAAGAGCAGATGAAGTTCGTCCATAGGCAACACCTCCAAAGATCGAGGCGCCGCCCGCATCCGGACATCGCTGGTCTATCCATCTTGACAGGGAATGCCATGTGACTGCAACAGATGTTCAATATCTATTTCTTAATTCTACCTGCTAGATACATGTGTTTGATATCTGATAGATAATTGTTTGATTTTCGAATACACCGCCAGAGGCAACCGCGTCTTTTTGACAGCTCAGAAACTGGCAATTTCCAAGAAAATGGGCGGAGCTGGCTGGCAGCTCCGCCCTGATTGCATTTCACTCTATGAAGGACGCTTATTACAGCACCTTCGAGAGGAAGCTCTTCGTGCGCTCGTTCTGGGGATGGTCCATGACCTCCTCGGGTGTGCCCTCTTCGACAATGACGCCGCCGTCGATGAAGATGACACGGTCGGCCACGTCGTGGGCAAAGCCCATCTCGTGCGTGACCACGAGCATCGTCATTCCCGAATCGGCAAGCTCGCGCATAACGTCCAAGACCTCGTGCACCATCTCAGGGTCGAGAGCGCTGGTCGGCTCGTCGAAGAGCATGATGTCGGGATCCATAGCAAGGGCGCGGGCAATGGCGACACGCTGCTGCTGGCCGCCGGAAAGGCTTTTCGGCATTGCGTCGATCTTGTCTGCGAGGCCGACACGCGTGAGCAGCCGCTCTGCGTCCTTGTCTGCCTCTTCCTGGGTCTTGAGCTTGAGCTCGACCGGCGCGAACGTGACATTTCTCTTCACGGAATAGTGCGGGAAGAGGTTGAACTGCTGGAAGACCATGCCGACATGGCGGCGTATGAGGTCGACATTGGCGCCCTTGGCCGTGATGGACTCGCCGTCAATCGAAATGTCACCACCGGTAGGCTCCTCGAGCCTGTTGATGCAGCGCAGGAACGTGGACTTGCCGGAACCGGACGGACCGATGATGCAGACGACCTCGCCTGGCTGGACCTCGAGGTCGATGCCGTTGAGGACGAGGTTGTCGCCGAATGTCTTCTTGAGCTGCGTGACTTTGATCTTGGGTTCAGACATCAGACATGCATCCTTTTCTCGATGGTGTGGGAGACGAGCATGAGAACGCTCGTGATGAGCAGGAATACCACAGCGACCCACGTGTAGGTCGCGAACGATTCCATGGTACGCCCGACATAGATGCGTGCCTGGTACATGATCTCGCCCAGGCCGATTGCATAGAGGATCGTGGAGTCCTTGAGCGTGATGATGCACTGGTTCACGAGCGTCGGCAGGCAGATGCGCACTGCCTGCGGCAGGATGATCTTATGCATCGAGGTGGCATAGGAGACGCCGAGAGAACGCGATGCCTCCATCTGGCCTGCAGGAACCGCCTCGATCGAGCCTCTGAAGATCTCCGAGATATAGGCGCCTGCATTGAGCGTGAGGGTCAGTATCGAGGCTGTCACGACGTCGATCCTGAAGTCGGAATAGCCCAGATACTGGATGAGCTGCGGCATTGCGAAGTAGAGATAGAAGGCCTGCACGAGCATCGGCGTGCCGCGGATGATCCAGATATAGAACTTTGCGATGCCTCTCAGCACCTTCACGTGCGAGATGTGCATGAGGCAGACGAGAATGCCGACGAGCATAGCAATGACAAGCGAGATGATGGTCACCTGCAGCGTCGTTGCCAGGCCCGACATCAGCATCGGCCAGACATCGCCGAATGTTGCGGCGAGAGATTCAAAACCCATAAAGCTTCCTCCCTGTACCCTGTGGCTCAAGACAGCAAAGGGGCACCCGCACGAAGGCGGGCACCCATGATGTCATCTCTTGGCTGCCCGAAGCGGCACGCACTAGCCCTTCAGGTACTTGTTCACAATCGCGTCGTAGTCTCCGGAATCCTTCATCTTGGAGAGACCCTCGTTGAAGGCAGACAGAAGATCTGCGTTCTTGCCCTTCATGACAGCGAAGCCATAGGGCGTGGAATAGTCGTCCTTCTCCTCCGTCACGATCTGGAGGCCGTTGCCCTGGGTGATGCCGTAGGACATGACCGGGTAGTCCTCGAAGCAGGCAACAGAGTTGCCGGTCAGGACATCCTGGTACATGATCGAGGAATCATCGAAATAGGTGAGCGTGAAGCCATACTTCGGGGCAAGGGACTCTGCGCAGGTCGCACCCATCGTGCCGGTCTTGGCAGCGACGGTCTTGCCGTTCAGGTCCTCGTATCCCGAAATCGAGGAGCCCGCCTTGACGGCCATGCAGACATAGGAATCATAGTAGGGATCGGAGAAGTCGTACTTCTGCTTGCGGGCATCTGTGATTGACATGCCGGCGATGACAGCATCTGCCTGGTTGGACTCGAGGGCTGCGACCGCTGCATCGAAGCCGAGCGAGTTCAGCTCATACTTGAAGCCGGTAAGCTCTGCTGCCTTGGCAAGGATATCGACATCGATACCGACAAAGTTGCCCGAGGCATCGGTGAACTCGAAGGGAGCAAAGGTCGTATCGGTCGCAACCGTATAGGAGCTCTTCGAGAAGCCGGAAGAGGAATCGGAACTCGAGCTCGACTGGGAGCTGCCGCACCCAGCAAGAGCAAGCCCCGTGGCAGCAAGCGTGCCCGAAGCGATACCGACGAATTGGCGGCGAGACATTGAATACGACATACCCTACCTCCCAGACGACCATTTCCCTGTGCATTGAGCAGACAAAGAGCGGGAACCCGATGCACAGAGCCTTGAAGGATTTCTGCGCCCTTCAGTTCCGTATCTTAAATATTGAATATTTATCCATGATTGTTGAAATATTTTCACGAGGTTACCAGGCCGTAACTTCTTGGGAGGCAACGGAAACAATATGTTCGTATGCAATGCCTGTTTGTTCCCGTGCAGGCAGCAGCCTTGGGGCATGCAACAGGGACTTTTTCGGTGCGGCTGACGTGCTCATTTCGTTTCCATTCCATATCGCCATATTTCCTAGCAATGCAATAGGAATTCTTTCAGGCTACAATGATTGAACCAAATCTGTTCGACAGGAGGCAGTTTCATGAACAGCACGACACAGCACAGCAACTTCAGCGCACCCATGGGCCGCCGCAGCTTCCTCGCTCTTGCAGCAGGTATGGCAGCCCTGGCACCAGTAGCGCTCACTGCCTGCGGACAGACCCAGAGCTCAAGCTCTTCCAGCACCTCCACGGACAGCTCTTCGAGCTATGACATCTCCGGCAAGAAGCTCACCTTCGTTGGAGACAACGCGTTTGCCCCCTACCGCTACATCGAGATGCAGTCAGACGGCTCCCAGAAGACCGTCGGCCTCGATATCGCAATCGCAGATGAAATGGCATCGCGTCTTGGCTTCACGTATGACTTCGAGCCGCAGGAGTTTGCAGCGACGCTTGCCACGATACAGAGCTCCGATACCTCGTTCACGATGGCAATGAGCTCGAATGCAGAGAGGCTCGAGACCTTTGACTTCACGCGCGGCTACTACGAGCCCCGCGTCGGCGTCCTCACGATGGGAGACAAGGTCGAAGACATCGACGGGCTCAAGGGCAAGTCCATTGCCTGCACGACCGGCACGGTCCAGAACAAGTTCGTGACAGCCGTCCTGCCTGATGCCGACGTGCATACCTATGACGGCGGAGACCAGTGCCTGCAGGAAGTGCTTGCCGGCAGGATCGATGCCTATGTCTGCGACGGCGCAGAGGGACAGTCGATGGTCGATGCCAATCCCGGCCTCGTGCTGGGACTCCTTGGCCGTTCCGAGACCGAAAGCTATGTCGGCGTCTACCGCCTCATGGCCCAGAAGGATGCTCCTTTTGTCTCGGCACTCGACAGCTGCATCGCAGACATGCTCGAGGATGGTACGATCGATTCCTACATCAGCAAATATGTCGGTCCTGACTTCGTCTGGGGCGATGGTGGCTTCGCTGCTGCCGGCACCTCTACCGTCGGAGACAGCACCGGTGAATAGCACCCGGACGCAGGCATGAACTTCTCTGTCCTCAATCCCTATATGCCCCTGTTCTGGAGCGGCCTTCTGACCACCGTGGAGGTGACAGGGGCCGCCCTTGTTCTTGCCTTTGCCCTGGGAGCTGCGATAGCGCTGCTGAAGGTCCTGCCGATACGCTGGCTCAGGGCGCTACTCGACTTCTACACCTCGATCTTCAGAGGCATCCCCCTGATTGTCCTTCTCTTCATTGCCTATTTCGCGACGCCGCAGCTCACAGGCTACAAGATTACGATGTTTGCCGCGTCGGTGCTGACGCTCGGGCTCAATGGGTCTGCCACGGTATCAGAAACCCTGCGTGGCGGCATCCAGGGCGTCGACCGGGGACAATACGATGCGGCACGCGCGCTTGGCCTTCCCTACCGGAGCATGATGGTGAAGATCATATTGCCGGAGGCTTTGCGCTCCGTGGCTCCTGCCCTTGTGAACGAGGTCATCACGGTGCTCAAGAGCTCGTCTCTCGTCGCGACGATAGGGCTTGCCGACATGATGCGCGCTGCCGAATCCGTGCAGGCACTCACCTACCGTGCCTTCGAGCCCTTCATCTTTGTCGCTGTCATCTACTACATCATTGTCATGATCCTCGTCCACATCTCCAAGAGGCTCGAGAAGAAGCTCCGGGAAGCCTATTAGAGGAATGATATCTAAAGTCCCATGCCGCCACGAACCTTCAGGGTTTCGAGGCAGCGTCACGCCGATTGTCTGAATCCTGTTTTATAGGCGTCACCGAGCGTCAGACATTTGCTGCAATGAAATATATCTGCTATTTCATGGTGCAGCATGCATAGAGACTCATGACGTACCGGCACGATGACGGGACAGACCACTGCTTGTCTGCCCCGTTCAACCAGGCATGTCTCAATCTTCAGACTTGCCGATTTCTTTGGCCAGCTCAATGCCGATGAGATGTGGAATGCCGACAACAAGCGCATTGCCCATGCAGAAGGCCCTGTTTCCGTCAGTCATGCCGGTGTTCGTCCACCCCTTTGGGAAGCCCTGAAGCTGTTCCAGCTCTTCCGGGACAAGACGACGATATCGTCCATCTTCGGTCTGGATGATGTGCTTGAAGCGAGAGGGACCCTTGCCTCCCTCTCCTGTCAAGATGGTCCTCGACGGATTCGTCGGAAGGTCTGGAAATGCCATAGCCCCTTCGCTGTAGAAGTATTCATGTCCGGTCTTCTTGTCGACGCGGGGCTCGCGCTTGGCACCCTTGAGGTACTCCCACCTGGGAAGCTGCTTGTCCGGGATGTAGAACTCTTCCGGCACTTCGCTCTCCGGAACAAGCACATCGCCGAGTGTGGCATGTTTGCCAGCATACATTTCTTCGGGCTTGCAGGTGACTACCTCGTGTCCGACCATGACACCAGCTTCCATAAAAGGAGACATCTTGGAGCCTGCCTCGTTGAAGTGCTGCGTGGCATCGTAAGGATCTTCCGGTATGAGAATATGGCTGCGCTCCGACGCTTCACGCATCGGGAATGCCCTTGCCATGATTCCGTCGCCGAGCCTTGTTTCGAGATCCCAGGAGGCATTCCTCTCTGCATAGATGTAGATGCGCTTCCTGCGCTGCGGGAATCCGTATGCAGCGCTGTTGACGACGCGCCACTCGACGTTGTATCCAAGAGATGCAAGGCAGCTCAGGATGATAGCGAAGTCACGGCCACGCCTCGCTGCAGGACTCTTGAGCAGCCTGTCCACATTCTCGAAGAGGCAGTAGTGCGCATTGCCCTTATCCATGGCGAGCTGCACCTTGAGGAACCGGTATATATCCCACCAGAGAACGCCTTTCTTGCCCTCGATGCCGCCCGACTGAGAGAGCGGACGCGCAACCGAATAGTCCTGGCAGGGGAAGCCGCCAACAACCATATCGACAGACGGAACGTTCCGCTCTCCGGCCTCGACCTGGTTCATGACAGCATTAATGTCCTCATTGATGATGGAATTTTCGCCGAAGTGCGCTGCATAGCAGCGCGCAGCAAACTGGCGCCCCGCCGTTCCGGGCGGCTCCCAGTTGTTTGCCCATATGGTCTTGAAAGGACCTGCCGATGGCAGGTCCCACTCAGGGTGTTCCGGATTCCTGTAGCCGTCCAGGCCAAGCCTGAACCCGCCAACCCCTGCAAAGAGCTCGGCTATCTTGATGCCATTGTCCACGTTTCTCCTATCGCTGCTGTGGACTCAGTGCCCACCTATACTAACCGAACCTACAGCAGGGAACGCTCGACCTAACCGAACCTACAACTCGGGACGCTCGACGGGACACACAGAGCTGACGCATTTCGCAGACACATATGGCTGTCAGAAAAGGGCCTTGGCGATTTCGTCGCTCAAATAACCAGCATTCAGCCAGAAGCACTTCTTCACGACCGGCCTGCCGTGAGGCTGAGGCCTTGTATCCTTACCGTTCTGGCCATGAGGTCGCACGTGGCAGCAGCGGTTCTCGGTGCTCTTCACCGATATCTCTGCATGCCCTTCTCTCACATTCTGGCGCATCTGGTCATAGCAGCGCTTCGCCTCATCGAGATCTTTGTCCGGCATCTGCCAGAACATGACATCAGCAAGCCGATAGACACCATCTTCCCTCTCATCTTCCCGATAGATGACAAAGAGGTATTTCTGAAGCAGCTCATCGTGGAAGTCGGAATCTTCGAAATCTGTCATCTCGAGCTTGCGGTAGTCAAAGTACGGAAAGGACACCGACTCCTTCAGCCTGCCATTGCGCTTGATGCGCATGGTCTTCGGCTTGATGTTCGCCTTCTCGAATTCCTCGATCTTCGAATTCTCGTCCACTCCGAGAATCCGCTTGGTTATGCGTGCACAGCGGTTGAGCGACTTCGAAATGCCGAAATGCTGTGCAAGCTCTTCCTCTGTCCGGCCGAAATACGGCTCAAACCGTTCGCGCACAAGCCCGAGAAGGTTGATGTCCTGCCCCTTCCTGGCAAGACTGGTTCCTGCTCCAGTCTTCCTGTCGAGCAGGCCTTGTTCTATCGCAGTCATATAGGAAGCCTTGAAAGCCCATGCACGGGGCTTGGCTGGAACATCCGAGCACGGCTGCTTGCGTCTATTCTCGGATGTTGCCGCCTTCGTGCAGGCTTCGAGATACATCGTATCCGAGCCCGAAATGTCTTCTGCATGACCCGCGCGCACCTTGTTGACGACAGTTTCCCAGTCGCGCTTTATCTGAGGCAGGTCCTCTTCTGGAATGGTCCAGAGATCTGCCATGATGACCTCGTAATCGAGAGGATCGGTATCCTTCTCCCAGAGATAGGTGACAAGCAGGATATCCCTAGCTTTCTCCATGAAGTGGCTTGTCTCGAACGTTTCATTTACGACATCCATGTAGTCGATCATCGATATGACCAGGCGTTCCTTTGCGACAAGGTCATTCTTTCTCACATGCTTCATCGGAGTTGTCTTGAGCTCGACGCCAGCTTGTGCGAAATCTGGCTCAGAGCTGCTGTTCGGGGCATAGTCGAAGTAATATTCCTCCATAGCGTTGCCGAAAGAGCCCTTGCGCTTCCTGGAATCAGCTATCTTCTCCGCATCCGTCATCTGACGGAGCGTGTGGCCTTCTAACCGTTCGGCATACTCCAGTATCGACTGAGGGTCCGAAGGGTCATATCCGAGTATCCTGCCGTCCACGCCACGCTCTTCCATGCCAGCTCCATCCAGACATGCACCCGTTTTCAATCAGCATTGTCGTTCATTTCGTCAGGCAGCGCTATCCTCTCCTGCCTCGAACGCAGCCGCAACACCCTGCCGGAGCTACTTTGCGAGCTTCTCAGGAAGCCGCTCGACGTGCTCGCCCAGTTAGACGCCCTGTGCCTGCCTGTCGTCTGCCCGCCCTATCTCAGTCACATGGATCTCGATGCCTTTCATCTCGAGCTCGCCTGTCTCCCGGGAACCTAGGGCAGAGACAATCGCTTCCCGGCAGGCGCCGCCGTTCGTGAAGCCGTGCTATCAGGAGCATCTGGCCGGTCTTTTGCTTTCTTCCCCGGTCCTTGAAATAGAGCACCTATGGTTGCCGAAGAGCAAGGCCTCGGTCTCCGCCTCCATCTTCTCCTAGGCGCGAAGATCCCTCGATAAGTCCTCGAGCGGCAGCGAGGCGGCAGAGAGCGCCTCGTAGTGGGAGAAGGGCTTTCTCGTCTTCTCTTGTGACGCTGAATCGGACACGTCTTCGATGAGCATGCCTGCGCACATACTCGGCCCTCTTGAGGCTCTTGAGCGCTGCCTCCTTCTGGGTCCCTTTCATCTCGGGTCCCTGGCGCAGGGAGCGCTTTGCCCGGGAGGCAGGGCCTCCTTCGGCCTCTGCGGCTCTGCATTCGCTCTTCTCGATGCCGAAGCCCGCCCGTACAAGGCGCACAATCTCCGCGCGCACGAAGGAGAAGCGCTCCTTCCCCATCGTCTTTTTCCGAGGAGCCGGACGATCTCAGGCTCTCCGGGCGACTCTTCCGCATGCCATTCGGCCTGGAGAATGGAAGGGTGAAGTGGCGGCGCGAACTTCTTTTCAGTAAGAGTGGCCGGGCACATTTTTTGAGCCCGACACGAAACGTGAGGTGCTCAACCCCGCTCTTTCGGCTTCAGACCGCATGTAGGCCTGTTTTCTGCAGACGGATGGACACCTGTCTGTTTTCGTCCCGCACTCTACGCAGTCTTGCGTACGCCATCTCTGACCCGCATATAAAGCGGAAGGAACAGGAAGTCAAGGGCAAGGGCGCCTGCAAGCGCAAGGCCTCCTCCGACAAAGCCGAGCGATGCCGCACCGAGTCCATCGAGTGCCGTTCCGCCCAAGGCTGTGCCCGCGCCGATGCCGAGATTGTAGAGGCCTGAGTAGGCAGCCATAGCGACAGAGGCATCTCTCGGGTCTGCAATCTCGATGATGAGTGCCTGGAAGGCGATGCCGAAAGAGGTAAGGCCGAGGCTCCAGACCACGAGATCCGCTGCCTCGCCGATGGCAGATGAGGATGCTGGAAGGAGCAGCAGGAGAGCAAGCGCGAACGCTGCTGTCGAGACCGCAAGATAGCGTCTCCTGTGTCCGTCATAGAACTTTCCGAAGAGCACCGAGGCAAGAAGGCCGGCAACGCCGAAGAGGATGAGGGCGCCCGTGATGCCTGAGGCCGAGAAGGCTGCCACGTCCCTGAGGTACGGCTCGATATATCCATAGGCGACATAGTGCCCTCCCGCAAGAAGCACGGTCACGCAGAAGAGCACGATGAGGGGCGCACACGTTGCCAGATGCGGAAGGCGGGAAAGCGTGAAGCGCTCTACCTTGGGAAGCGAAGGAAAGACGCGGAAGAGGAAGGCAAGGTCGATGAGAGCCACGACGCCTACGAGCCCGAAGGTCATCCTCCAGCCCACAACGAGGCCGATCGCACGTCCCAGCGGCATGCCGACAATCTGTGCAATCGAGGAACCCGTCGCCACGATGCTCATGGCCTGGGCTTCGTGAGCAGGACCTGCCACCTTCGAGGCACAGATCATGACAATCGACCAGAAGATGGCATGGGCCACGGCGACGACGAGACGGGCACAGATCAGGAAGGCATAGGTCGGTGCCAGGGCCGAGAGCACCTGTCCTGCCGCAAAGATGAGGACGACGGAGAGCAGGAGCTCCTTGAAGCCAAAGCGCGATGCCCATGCCATGAGCGGCAAGGACAGCACCGCGACACCTGCGGCATAGACCGAGATCATGAAGCCTGCCTGGGCATCGGTGAGAGCGAAGCTTGCCGCGATATCGGAAAGGAGGCCTACCGGCATGAACTCAGATGTATTGAAGACGAATGCTGCCACGACGAGGCCTATGAGCGCGAGCATCTGGCGGCGCTTGAGCGGAGCCCCTGTGACTGTCTGTTCCTCTGTCACTGGAAATCACCTTTCACGCAGTTCCTGAAGACCCAAACAGCATGGCAGACAGGAAGGTGTACTGACATGCCAGCTGCAGAACAGCATCAAGGCAGCACAGCAGATGGCGCCGCTGTGAAGATGGTTTTGGCCCATGCCAGGCATGCTAGGCTGACAGGACTCATCCGATCAGAAAAGTGAGGCACATCTCTTGTCCAGCACTGTCCAAGCTTCCGTCTCCCCTGTCCGCGCCCGTATCTGCCTGGCGCTCCTCGTCCTTCTGGGATTTTCCCTCGGCTGCTCCGAGTTCTCCGTCATCGGCATCGAGTCCGACCTGGCAGCCGACCTCAATGTGAGCCTTGCCACGGCAGGCCAGCTCATCAGCCTCTTTGCCCTGCCCTATGCGGTCATGACACCGGTGCTTGCGCTCTCCTGCGGACGTTTCAAGAGATACAGCCTGCTTCTCGCCTATAGCCTCATCTTCTGTGCCGGCAACATCATCTCCGCCCTTGCCACCAGCTTCTCTGTCCTTCTGGTCTCCCGTATCCTGATCGGGTCTGTCTCGGGCGCGCTTCTGGCCGTGGGCCTCACGTTCATCCCGGAGCTCACGACACCTGAGAAGAGCTCCTGGGCCCTCTCGCTTGTCTATGCGTCCTACTCCGTCGCAATGGTCGTCGCAACCTCTGCCGGCAAGTTCATAGCCGATGTCGCGAACTGGCATGTCTTCATGTACGGCGTGCTGGCCCTCGCTATCCTTACCTGCGCGCTCTGCCTCTGGTTCCTTCCGCGCCAGGGTGCGACCGACGAGCCTGCCACGTTCAGGGAGCAGGCATGCCTCTTCAAGGAGCCCCAGGTCATTGCTGCCATGCTGATCTTCGTCTTCGGCGAGGGCTCCGTCTACACGTTCTACGGCTACGTGACGCCCTACCTCGAGACCATCCTCGGCATGGACACGATTGCCGCTTCCACGACGCTCATGGCATACGGCGCCGTGACCTTCATCTCGAACCTCGCAGGCGGCTGGATCGACTCCCGCTTCAGCGTGCGCGCCCTGGTCGTCACCTTCCTTGCGCAGGCTGCTGTCCTCATAGGCCTCTGGGCAGTCGGCGGAGCGGCCGTCCCTGCCCTTGTCCTGATCTTTGCCCTCGCCCTCCTCATGTATCTGGCTTCCGTTCCCTGCGTCTCCCTCTTCATGCATGCTGCCCGCACGCGCCATCCAAAGGCCCTGACACTTGCAAGCTCCCTTGAGCCCATGTCCTTCAATGTCGGCATCTCCTTCGGCACGGCCGTAGGCGGCGCAGTCGTGACAGCCTCAGGCCTTTCCATGCTCGGCCTCGTGGGAGGTGCGCTCTCCGTTCTTGCCGCTGCAACAGCCGGCGTGACAGCTATGCTTGCAAGGAAGCATGCATAAAGAAAGGAAGCCACGATGGACGAGTATGGACAGGCGCTTCAGGACCTCGTGTCGGCAGCGCAGGAGATTGGCTACCCGAAGGAATTCGGCCTTGCGCTCGCGCAGTACGTGCGCGGCCCCAAGACGATGCAGCGCATGGCAGAATACCTGCGCCGCTGCCGTCCCCATTCCTTCGAGGAGGCAGCAGACGAGGCCGTGACGCTCGTCTCCGAGCGCAGCCGCTGGATCGAGGAGGAGCGCTCCGAGGAGGCCCAGGCTGCCTTCACGGCCTTCATGAACCGTCCGCGTGCAGAAGACGAGGTCGTTGACTGGACCGATGACTCCTGGCACGAGGTGACCGAGGCAGAGTTCTACGGGGATCCGGAAGAGATGGATGCTTTCGCCCAGGGCGAAGACGACGGAGCGGCAGAGGATGCCGGTCCCTACAACTGCGATTTCGATGACAGCATTCCCTGGTAGGGACTAGGCAAGCGAAGCCTGGAGCACCTTCGAGAGGTCGATATCGAGATCGACGTACCCATCGATCCCTGAGACCGTACCCTCTGCCGAGTACTGCCAGATCGCAAACGGGATGTCAGCCGACGGCAGGTCCGTATAGGACGCCAGCCAATAGCCATACTGCCAGAGTCCCGTATACTCCATATCCTGAAGGTCGTAGTAGTTGCCGTAAAGCATGGCAGTCCTGCCTGAGGCAGCAATCCTGTCGCAGAAGGCTTTTGCCACGGCGAACATCTCGTCTGCGCTCATGCCAGAGATGCGTGCCCCATCAGATCCTGTCGGCTCGAAGTCGAAGACGACCGGATACACAAGCTGCGTGGCGCCAAGCTCCGAGAGCACGAAGTCTGCCTCTTCCTCGGCTTCCGCCACGGTCGTTGCCTGCGAGTAGAAGTAGACGCCGATGTTGAGGCCAGCCATCTGGGCGCCGAGGAGGTTCTGCCTGAAGCGCTCGTCGAGCTGGATCGTGCCGGATTCGGTGCCGCGGTAGCCAAGACGGATGATTGCAAACGAGATGCCGTCTGCACGCACCTTGTGCCAGTCGATATCTCCCTGATGAGCCGACACATCGATGCCAGACCTGCTCTCCTCTGTGCCGGAGACCACATAGTGGAGCCTGCCATCGACACCACGGAGGAGGAAGTTCCAGTCATAGGGGCTCGTCTCGATAGCTTCGGCACTCGGAAGCTCTGCCCCATGGAATGTGCCCGAAACCGTCGGCTCGAAGATGAAGAGGCGGATGCCGACGGCGATGGCACAGACGATAGCGGCAATGATTGCCACAAGCTTCACGCGGTGGCGGATGAGCTCCTGCTTCTTCGTGAGCTTCTTCTTGCTCTTGCCGCCCTTCGCATGCTTGGCAGAGCTGCCCTTCTTGGAAGAGGCGCTCTTGGCAGAAGAAGTGCTCTTGGAAGATGCCTTCCTGCCCTTTGCTACATGCTTTGCTGCATGCGTGCCTGCGCTCTTCTTCTCTGCCATTGCCTCCCCTTCCAGGCTCTTCTGCATCATCCCATCATAGCCGAGGTACGAGTCCAGACCTGAAAAGCCATACGGTCACCTTGGAGCTCCCCTGTCCCGTTTTCTGCGCTTGCAGATGTGCCAGGCTTGGGGCTACGGATTTGCGTTACCATCGAAGTCTGAATGATTCCGGATTGGCCTTCGGGCCCCGCACGCTTGGAAGGATCCGCTCAATGAGCAAGAATTTTCTTTCACCACTCCGCATCGAGGTCCTCTGCCTGACCCGCGTCGAGTTCACGGCAGAAGAGGAGATTCCCGATACCTATGATGCGAGCTTCACGCTCACGACCATCCCGCAGCCGCTCGAGGAGGCCACAGAGGACAACGAGGCGCTCTGGCGCATCGATGTGCCCCTGACAGTGAAGCTTGCCCTCACCGAGACCGGCAACAAGGACAAGGTCTATGCGCGCTCGACGCTTGAAGGCCACACCGTGGTCGCTGTCCCGAAGTCCGCTCTCGGCAAGGACGCCGATCCGGCAGAGGTGCTCCGCACCCAGGGCGTCATGGCGCTCTACTCGCACATGCGCTCGAACTTCGTGACACTCACGGCGCAGACGGCACTCAATGGCTTCATCCTGCCTGCCATTGACCCCGTCGCCTTCATCCAGTCTGTACAGGAAGACAAGCCCGAGCAGAAGTGATCTTGCCACAAAGCATGGAAAAGCATCGAGGCCGGAAGCATGCGCTTCTGGCCTCGTTTCTTCTCAGCGCTTCCTGTGCTTCTTCTGCTTCTTCGGCTCAGGTTCCTGCCTGTAGCGCTCATCTCCTGGCCCATAGGCTTCATAGAGCGAAGGCAGGCGCTCTGCCAGGTTCCTGGCCTCGATGGAGGCATGCTCGCAGAGTGCACGGGCACCCTCTTCGGAGTGCATCCTCTTCCTCATCCACTTCCAGGGAAGCATGGAGCCAACCCAGAAGCGGCCTGTGAAATGGAGCCCTTCGTCTGTCTTGTGGAAGAGGCCGATGAAGCGCGTATGCATCATGGCACCGCGGTTCGTGCCGATCTCTGCGCAGAGCGCATAGGGCACGCCTTCCTGGTGGAGCTTCTTCGGATCGAGCGCGCACTCTTCCGGCTTCACGAAGCGAATGGCAGAAGCTGTCCCCTCTCTGCCTACGCGCTCCGTCACATAGACCATGTTGTCCTGGAAATGGGGACGCTCGGCGCGCTCGAAATAGGAGCTGTCCGACTCACGGAAGAGGATCGTCTCATGCGATTCAGGATAGAGGGCACAGAAGCGCTCGTCCGCCTTGGGGCACCACCAGAAGAGCCAGCGCAGCATGTCAGGCGTGACGCCGGGAAGGCTTGAGGAGATGGCAATCTGCCATACTCCATCGTCGTCGAGCCTATATCCCGTCTCCTGGGCCAGGGCGGAGTCTTTCACCAAAGCCTCTGCCTTCCCCTCAGGCACCAATGTGATATGCGGATTCGCCAAGGCGCCTACAATCTCGAGCGGAAGCTCTGCGCTTGGACGCCCTTTCCATTCCTCGATGCTGTCCATCTCTTCTCGCTCCCTTCGCGCACATATAAGACCTACCCGAAGAAGGAGCCCGTAGCCAAAAATCTCCGAAGCCCCAAAATACTCCAAGAAGATGCCCTCCCAGCGGATGCTGGAAGGGCGCAGGCGGAAAAGGACAGGAAAACGCAGGGCAGCTATTCCTGCGCCAGTGCATCCGAGATGGCAGAAGCTATTGTGTGCGCGTCCTCGCTCTCCCGGAGCATCTTGCGGAAGGCAGAATCCATCAGAAGGACAGCCGTCTTCGAAAGCAGACGGATATGCTCTTCCCTGTTTGCTTCAGGCACGAAGAGGGCAACCGCGATATCGACCGGCTTCTCATCGAAGGAAGGCCAGGGTACGGCGGTCTTGTTCTTCCAGACCATGACCGCAGGGCGTACAATCGTGGCGCTCTTGGCATGAGGCACGGCAAAGCCTTCGGTGAGACCGGTTGCACCGAGCTCTTCCCTTGCCAGGAAGGCCTGATAGGCTGCCTCGTCGTCTTTCACGATGCCCAGGGCCTCGGCCTGTGCGCAGAGCATGCGGAGCAGCTCATGGCGGCTTTCCGCTTCCCTGCCGAGCAATATCTGATCGTCGGATACGAAGTCCATGGGCTCCCCTTCCCGCAGCTTTCACTCATCTTCCTGACAAGCATACGGCAGATGGATGCCCATCTGTCCGAAAACTGCACTCAAGAGCGCGGCTTTCTGTGCGTGAGATGCCAGCCTCCGCAATAGGGACAGGCATAGACATAGAGCTGCGGCGCATCCTTCTTGTGCGCACCATGGGCTGCAGCCTTCTTCGCCTCGACAGCCGTCGCATAGCGGCGCTTCCTTGCACAGGCACGGAACTCCTCCGGACTCTCATCCGGACGCCTTCCTGCCTGGGCAAGCCCCTGTGCCCTGCGCACGCTGCCTCTGCTGCTCCGCTGTTCCATCGGCTCCCGTCCTCCTCATTGCATCGAATCCAGCATAGCCAAAGAGCAGCTATCTCTGCCTTTCTGTTTCTTTGCTGCACATAGTCCTTTCAAGGACAGAACCCTGCCGTCTATGAAACCCGACACATGTTCAAAAGTTTATGCCTGGGTATATACAGCAATGCATTGCAGGCTCTGTCGCGCGTGCATGCGCATTTGGGAGGCACATCATGGGCATTGCTGCTGCATTCGCGGTTCCGCATCCGCCACTGATCATCCCCGAAGTCGGCCGGGGCGAAGAGAAGGGCATCCAGAAGACGATAGATGCCTACGAGGAAGTGGGCAGGCGCATCGCTGCCATAGCTCCTGACACGATAGTGATCTCCTCTCCCCATACCGTGATGTACCGGGACTACAACCACATCTCTCCGGGCAAGGGAGCACGTGGCTCCTTCGCTCAGTTCGGAGCACCGGAAGCACGCTACGAGATTGCCTACGACGAGGAATTCACGGACGAGATCGACAGGCTTGCGCAGGAGCGCCACCTTTCTGCCGGCACCTCCTATGAGCAGGACAGCTCGCTCGACCATGCAACGATGATCCCGGTCCATTTCATCGAGCACCACTACAAGGGCGCGAAGTATGTGCGTGTCGGCCTCTCTGGCCTCTCCCCTGCTGCCCACTATGAGCTCGGCCAGGCCATCCAGGCAGCCGCAGAGAAGCTCGGACGCAAATGCGTCTTCGTCGCCTCGGGCGACCTCTCCCATAAGCTCAAGGCTGATGGGCCTTATGGATATGCAAAGGAAGGCCCCGAGTTCGACAAGGAGATCTGCGACATCTTCCAGACAGGAGACTTCCTGCGCCTGCTCACGATGGACCGGGGCTTTGCAGACCGTGCCGCAGAATGCGGTCTTCGGAGCTTCCAGATCATGGCAGGAGTGCTTGACGGCATCCCTGTCTCCTCAGAGCTTCTGTCCCACGAAGGCCCTTTCGGTGTCGGCTACGGCGTTGCCGCCTTCACGCCGACCTCCGACAAGCGCGACGAGAGCCGCTGCTTCCTCGAAGCGTACGAAGAAGCGCACACGGAGAAGATGCACGAGCGCAAGGAGCATGAGGACCCCTTCGTCCAGCTGGCAAGAAGGTCTCTCGAGACCTATGTGAAGACAGGAAAGCGCATCGTTCCTGATGCCAGCCTTCCAGCCGAGCTCACAGAGCCCCGCGCTGGATGCTTCGTCTCCTTGAAGGAGGACGGCGAGCTCAGAGGCTGCATCGGCACGATTGCACCGACCAGGGCAAACCTCGCCGAGGAGATCTGCGCCAACGCTATCTCTGCCGCCACGAGAGACCCGCGCTTCTCTGCCGTGAAGGAATCGGAGCTTCCCGAGCTTGTCTATTCGGTCGATGTGCTTGGAGACCCCGAGCCGATCGACAGCCTCTCTGAGCTCGACCCAAGGCGCTTCGGCGTCATCGTCTCGACGCCCGACGGCAGGCGCGGGCTCCTGCTGCCCGATCTTGACGGCATCGATACGCCAGAGGAGCAGGTGAAGATTGCAGCCCGCAAGGGCGGCATCGATCCGAAAGAGGAAGACGTCCAGCTCGAACGATTCGAAGTGGTGAGACACATCTGATGGAAGAGAAGCGAGAGAGCACTGTGACCTGTCCGGTCTGTCCGCATGCCTGCCATCTCAAGGAGGGACAGGCTGGATTCTGCCGTGCCCGTGCATGCCGAGACGGGAAGATCGTCTCTGAGAGCTACGGCAGGCTTACATCCATAGCGCTCGATCCGATAGAGAAGAAGCCGCTCTCCGACTTCATGCCTGGCACGACGGTGCTCTCCGTCGGCAGCTACGGCTGCAACCTGCGCTGCCCCTTCTGCCAGAACTGGCAGATCTCGCAGACCGGAGAAGGCGGCGTGCCCTGGAAGGAAGTCTCGCCGATAGAGCTTGTGGCTTCGGCGCAGAGGCTCCGGGAAGAAGGTCCCTTCGTCTCGGGCATTGCCTATACCTACAACGAGCCGCTTGTCAGCTGGGAGTATGTGCGCGACTGCAGCGTGCTGGCACATCAGGCAGGCCTCAAGAACATCCTTGTCTCGAATGGCTGCGCAAACGAGCCTATCATCCGCAAGCTTGCGCCCCTGATCGATGCGGCGAACATCGACCTCAAGGGACCAAGCCAGAAGTTCTACGACAACTGTGCCGGAGACTTCGCGACTGTCCAGAAGACAATCGAGATTCTGGCTGCGACGCCGACCTGCCACCTCGAGGTCACGACCCTGATCGTCCCCGGCATGAATGACAAGGACGAGGATGTGGAGAGCATCGCGAAGTGGCTCTCGGAGATCCCGACGGAAGGAGATCCCATCACGCTCCACATCACCCGCTTCTTCCCAAGATGGCATATGAACACGGACGAGCCGACGCCCGTGGAGACCGTCTACCATCTGGCAGATGTAGCGAAGAACTATCTCGACCGGGTCCGGTGCGGAAACGTCTAAAATCTGGCAGGAGCGAACATGAGGGAGGGCTGGCAGAACATATGTCAGCCCTCCCTCTTCGTGCCATACTGGAGACAGACTGGTCGGAAGGAACGCTATGAGAAGCACGAAGATTGCCGATACCACGCGCGAGGAGCGCATCCAGATCGTCACAGAAGCCCTCTCCTGGGGAGATGACTGCGGCGACTGCTCGCTCGATGCCTGCGGCATCGACAAGTTCTATGAGCCGTATATCGAGGGGGAGATCGAGCTCGCCGAGCTCAACATGATGAAGGCGACGGAGCGCTACGAGCTCGGCATCGGCGACAGGTCCGAGATCGACGGCGGCTGCAGCTGGGCCTGATCAGGCTTCGTCTGCCTGCATGAGATGGGCCTCTCCCCAATCTTTGAGCTCCATCAGGATGGGAATGAGGGTGCGGGCACGCGGCGCGAGACGGTACTCGACCCGCACCGGCATCTCGTCGTACTGATGCCTCTCCACAAGGCCGTCTGCCTCGAGCTCCTTCAAGGATGAGGCAAGCATCGTGTTCGTGATACCGAAGACGAGCTTCCTGAGCTCGCCGTAGCGCAGCTCCTCTGACTGCGAGAGCGCAACGAGGAGCAGGATCTTCCATTTGCCGCCCACCGCGTCGAGGACACGCCTCAGGGCGCATCCCGATCCCGTGATACTTGCATCGGCACTTGCGAAGCAGGGTGCCAGAGAGCTTTTGCCGGTAGCCATGGTCAGTTTTTCCTTACCACATCTATTAAAACTGCGTACTTGCTCCGCATTTTATACCTCATAAAATGGGTATCAACAAAACGAAGCACGCAGAGCGTGCATGAGACAAGAAAGCAGGTAGACACGATGGAGTATCAGTTCACAGCCGACAACTTCCAGAAAGAGGTTCTCGACAGCAAGGAGCCCGTCCTCGTCGACTTCTACGCAGACTGGTGCGGCCCCTGCCGTGCAATGATGCCGGTTGTCGAGGATATCGCAAACGAGTATGAGGGCCGCCTCAAGGTCGGCAAGGTCAACTCCGACGAGCAGCCCGAGCTCGCCCAGCAGTTCAATGTCATGAGCATCCCGGCCTTCTTCATCCTGAAGGATGGCAAGGTCGTGGACCAGATGGTGGGCGGCATGCCGAAGGCAATGCTCAAGGGCCGCATCGACGCCCAGCTCTAAGTTCAGGATGCACCTGAGAGAGCTTGCGCCAGGAGAGCAGCTGGAGGATATCATCGCCAGCTCTCCCCTGGCGCTTCTTCAGTTCGGGACACAATCCTGCGCACCTTGCGGAGCGCTGCACCAGAAGATTGATTCCTGGCTTGACGAACGCGAAAAGGTACCGGAGCATCTTCCGCTTGCAGCCGTCTACATCTCGCTCGACGAGCACCCTGCCCTTGCAGCCCAGGCAGATGTGCTCTCTGCCCCGACGCTCCGCTTCTACGCAGACGGCCAGCTCTGGGCGGAGGCTGGAGGATACTTCAGCCTCGAGCAGTTCCTCGCGCGTGCCGAGCGTGCAGAGCAGCTCCTGCGCAGAGCCGAAGCATCCCGCACAAGCTAGGCCCGCATCGCAGGTGCCAGAACCAGAAAAGCAGCCCAGAGCACGTTTCTGGGCTGCTTCTCCATCTCCAGAGGATGCTCCCGCCTGTCCGGGCCGAGCAGACGAAGCCTTCAGTCAAGCGCCTTCAAGCTCTGCGTCAGCAATTCCAGATAGCGGTCGTGCGGATAGCCGAGGACCACCTTTGTCTGGGGCTTCTGCTTGAGACGCCCCTTCTCGTCGATCAGCGTCTCGCCGTACGTAAGGGCACCCTTGGTCTCCACATCAACAAACCACTCGGCAGTCTGGGCGCACTGGGGGTCGATGAGCACGGCAGCGGCAAGGGAGTCGAAGACCGGCCACCCGCGCCCGGAAAGGCTGTGCTCCGGCGTTCCGGGATAGAAGAAGAGCTGGCCTGCAAAGGCACCGATCCGGGGAGCGCACGTGGCCAGGCGGGCAAAGTCGTCCCTTTTGAGCCGGTGGTCGTAGCCGACTTCGAGTCCCACCATGGAAAGCGGCACACCGGAGGAAAACACGATATGTGCCGCTTCAGGGTCGGTATGGATATTGAACTCGGCAGCAGGAGACGTATTGCCGCCGAAGCGCGAACCGCCCATAAGGACAAGCCGCTTGATGAGGCGGGGTGCTTCAGGATGCAGCCGGATGAGCAGCGCCAGATTCGTGAGCGGCCCTGTCGCCAGAATCTCGAGCTCGTGCGGATAGCGGCACAGCATCTGCCAGATGAGCTCGGCAGACGGCAGCTCCGAGAGCGTGCCTTCTGTGTGAGGAAGCTCGGCAGCCCCAAGTCCCCGCGGACCCATGAGGCTCGCGGAGAGCCGCTCATAGGGTGCAAGGAGAGGTACAGATCCCTGGGCGACCGGGATATCGAGGCCGAGGAATGCCACAAGGTCGAGCGCATTGCGCGCTGTCACATCTGCCGGCACATTGCCTGCCACGGTCGTGAGCGCCACCAGATCGATGTCGGGCTGCGCCGCAAGCATCATGAGGGCAAGCGCATCGTCGTTTCCCGGATCGGCATCCATCAGGACCTTTCTTGCCATTCTCATGCCTCCTCTCCCTCTGGAAGGACAAGATCGACCAGCTTTCCCTGGCGCACATCCACAAGCCCGCGGTCGGTCACCTTGAGCGCCGGGCTGACCGGAAGCGCAATCGTGCAGAGGGACATGACCGGGTTGCTGTTGCCCCATCCCTGGTCCTTGAGGGCACGTGTCACGGCTGCAAGCCTCTGCGCTGCCAAAGGAAGCGGATCTTCCGTCAGGATGCCTGCTACCGGCAGCGGCATCTCTGCCACAATCTTGCCATCGCGCACGACGACAAGGCCTCCCTGGCGTGCGATGACGGAATTCGCGGCAAGCACCATGTCCTCTTCATTTGCGCCGACAACGAGCAGGTTGTGGTGGTCATGTACCCAGGTCGAGGCAACGGCTCCTTCCTTGAGGCATGCGCCCGAAAGAAGGGCTGTGCCCGAAAGGCCGAGGCCGTGGTGGCGCTCGAAGACACGTGCCAGCGCAAGGCCGCCTGTCCCCTTCCAGTCGATGCGGCCATCCTTCACAGGAAGCTCGCGCACCACATCCGGCGTGAAGGTCGAGCTCTTCTGTATCTCCATCGTGTGCACCCTGACGGTCGCGCCGGCACCCTCGGGGGCCAAAAGCGCGAAATCGTCCAGCGTCCGTGGCGCGAGGTGGATGCTTTCGTAGTAGCGCTCAGGGAAGTCATGGCGGGACGAAGTGTCGGCAGAGTCTCTGTCCACCCAGCAGCCGCGATGCATGACAGAAGCCACATGGAAGCCCTCAAGCGAATCGAGCACGACGAGGTCTGCCAGGCGTCCAGGGGCGATGCGTCCTCTGTCGCGCAGGTCCATGCGTGCTGCAGGAGACGATGTGGCTGCAATGATGGCAGAGGCAGGGTCGAGGCCATACGAGATTGCCTGGCGCACGACCCGTGCAAGGTGATCGTGCTGGAGCTGGTCCGCCATCACATCGTCGGTCACGAAGCTCCAGAGCCCTGTGAGCTCGGGGTGCGCTGCCAGATACGCAATGTTTTCCTTTGTCACGGACTTGAGCTGCACCTCGACGAACATGCCCATCTCGAAGCGCTGGCGCATGCGCTCGGGCGTCTGCTCGCAATGGTCCGAGTCGATGCCGGCATAGAGGATGCGCGCAAGGTCGAGGCCCAGAAATGCCGGCACATGCCCCTCGATGATGGGCACCGTACGGGATGCTTCGGCCGCCTTCACGACACGTGCGGCACGCGATCCGGGGTCGGAGATGACCGTACGGCAATCCATGACCTCACCGAGGCAGCGCACGCGGGGATTCTTCATAAGGAAAGAGATGTCTTCAGGGGTGACAGCAGCGCCGGCATCCTCGAGATCTGTCGAGGGAACGGAGCTCGGTGCCCCGAAGAAGACCTCGGCATGTTCCGGATCGTCTGCCGGCGCAAGCCGGATGAACTCCTCGATGCCCTCCGTGCCGAAGACATTGGCAATCTCATGGGGCTCCGCGATGCAGGTCGAGGTGCCATGCTGCAGGGCGGCCTTGAGGAACACCGGAGGCGTGACCATCGAGCTTTCGATATGCATATGGATATCGATGAGTCCCGGAATGACCCAGCGTCCGGAAAGGTCTGCGACCTCCTGGGGCTCGATCTGCTTCAAGACTTCCTCATCTGTGCCGGCATAGAGGATCCTGCCATCCAGGATTGCGACAGAAGCGGTGCGGAAGCAGCGGTAGGCGCTGTCGAAGACCTGTGCGCCCTGCAGCAGAAGATCTGCCTTCATAGGTAAGCTCCTAAGCGATCTTGTCGAGTCCCATCGTCTTGTCCACGACGATCATCACGATGATGGTGACGCCCATAAGAGCGGTCGATAGGGCAGCCACAGTAGGATCGAAGTGGTACTCGACGTAGTTCAGCATCGCGATGGGAAGAAGCGTCGTGCCCGGGCCAGACAGAAAGACCGACAGCGGGACATTGTTGAAGGAATTGATCACAGACAGGATGCAGGCAGCAAGCATGCCCGACTTGATGTTCGGAAGCACGATGCCGGTGAGCATCTGCGTCCTTGTGGCGCCCAGCGAGAGAGCCGCCTCTTCGACCGAGACATCCACATTCTGGAGGGCAGAGGCGACATTGCGCATCACATAGGGGATGCACAGGAGCGTGTGTCCGACAAGGAGGCTTGCAAAGATCGGGAGATTGAAGAGGACCACGATGTAGCGCATGAGGACAAAGCCCATTACGATGCCGGGGATAAGGACAGGCGACTGGAAGATGACATTGATGGCAGCCTTGCCCGGGAATTCATGGCGGCTATAGGCATAGGCGGCAGGCACGCCGATCGCAAGGGCAAGCACGGTCGCAAGCGCTGCAATCTCGAGGCTCATGACGCAGGCAGGGACGAAGTCTCCCACCTTGAACATGTGGAAGAACCACTTCGTCGTGAAGCCCGTAATCGGGAACTGCAGGTACTCCTCCTTGCCGAACGAAGAGACAGCGATGACCACAAGCGGGCCTACCAGGAAGAGGTAGACCAGAGCGGTCAGGATGGCAACAAGAGTATGGTTTGTGCGGCGCTTCATGCTTCTCCCCTGCAAAGGCGTGCAATGACCTCCCGGCGCCCCTGCGAGGCGCCGGGAGCACGGTGCGTGCTAGGCGTTCGTGTTGAGCTGGTTGTTCCACATGCTCTGCCACGTCGCCTTGTTCTCGATCAGCAGCTCGAGGTCCGGCAGCTGGATGGAGTTCACGACATCCTCGCCGTAGGTCATGCCCTTGGCCTCGTCCTCGGTGAGCTCGACATCCGGACGCGACGGCGCGTCGCCCGTCTGCGCATTGCGGGTCTGCTCGTCCTTGTCGAGGGTGTAGTTGATGAAGGCCTTGGCAAGATCGGCATTGGCGCTCTTTGCGCAGACATCGGTGACGTTCGTGGAACCCCAGGTGCCCTCGGTCGGATCGACCCAGACGAAGTCGTCGGATGCCTCCTGGATCGTCAGCGACGAGAAGTCGAGGATGACGGCACAGGAGACCTCGCCCTGATTGAACATGTTCACGACGTCGGAGGACTTGGTGTAGATCTTCACGAGGTTCGGCTTGAGCTCGGCAAGCTTGTCCATGGCAGCCTGGGCGTTGTCGGCCGTGAGCTCCTGGCCAAGCTGGCCGGCCGCGATGTTCAGCATCCACGGGCCTGCCGTCGTGGAGAAGTCGGGAATTGTAAGCTTTCCGGCAAGGTCGGACCTCCACAGATCTGCCCAGGACGTGATCGGCTCGGTGATGACGGACTTGTCATAGACGATGCCGAGACGGGTGAAGGTATAGGCCGGGCCATAGTCTTCGCCGTTGGGCGTCTTTGCCTTGTCGTAGAGCGAATCATAATTCGAAAGATCGCTCGGAGAGATCTTGGCGACGAGGCCGGCATCGATGGCCTGCTGCATGTAGTAGTCGGAGAGCTGGATGATATCGTAGGACTCCGGCTTCTGCTGGATCTTGGCAAGACGGTCGCCGTTGTTGCCTTCCTCGACCGTGATCGTGCAGTTGAAGGCCTTCTCGAACGGCTCGAACACGAGCTCGCGCTTCTGGTCGGAGTTGAAGCCCCAGGTAGAGATCACGAGCTGGGCACCATTGGAATCGTAGGCACCCTCGATCGTGGCAACCGTGCCCGTCGAGCTGGCGTCGGAATCAGAGTCCGTATCGCAGCCAGAGAGCGCAAGCGCAGAGCCTGCTGCAGCCACAAGGCCGAGCATCGAGCGACGGGTCACCTGCGGATTCAGATTGTTGCTGTTCATTGTGTGCGGCATCCTTTCGTTCTCCCTTGTCAAACCGAAAGCCATCTCCCCTTTAGTGCTGCGGCTTCCGGATAAGAGCCATGCGTTCAGGCAGCAGCACGAGCGCCACCTTGTCCCCCACCTTGCCAGATCCATCCTCGACGCGGGCGACAAGCGTGCCAAGCGGGGTCGTGATGTTGTACTGATAGCGCCTGCCCAGATAGGTCTTGACATCGATCGTGCCCGGAACAGAGTTTTTGGCCTCCGTGCCCCAGGGCGCAAGCTCCACATCGTCCGAGCGGAGATAGGCAAGCGCCTCTGCGGCATCGAGCGGCTCTGCGGCCTCGATCTTCGTGCCGTCCTTGGCCTTCCAGAACCCATCCTCGCGTACCAGCTCGATGCGGTTGTCGAAGCCGACGAAGTTCATGACAAACTCGGTCTTAGGGTGCTGGTAGATGCGCTGCGGATCGTCCATCTGCTCGATGACGCCGTTGTTCATAATCGCGACCTCATCGGAGATAGCGAAGCACTCCTCCTGGTCATGCGTCACGTAGATGGTCGTGATGCCCAGCTCCTGCTGGATGCGGCGAATCTCGACACGCATCTTCACGCGGAGCTTTGCATCGAGGTTCGAGAGTGGCTCATCCATCAGAAGCAGGTCCGGCTTGATGACAAGAGCACGGGCAAGGGCGACACGCTGGCGCTGGCCGCCGGAAAGCTCGCGCGGATAGCGCTTCTCGAGCCCTTCGAGATCGACGGTCTTGAGCATCTCGGGAACGCGCTCGGCAATCTCTGCCTTGCCGACGCCGCGCATCTTGAGGCCATAGGCCACATTGTCGAAGATCGTCATGTGCGGAAAGAGCGCATAGCTCTGGAACACGAAGCCGAAGTTGCGCTTGTTGGGGGGGGATGCGGGTGATTTCCTTGCCGTCGAAGAGCACCTCGCCCGACCGGGGCTCAGAAAAGCCGGCAATCAGGCGCAGCGTCGTGGTCTTGCCGCAGCCCGAAGGGCCCAGCAGGGAAACGAGCTTTCCCTTCTCGATCGCGATGTTGTAATGCTTCAAGATCATGTTGTCGCCGTAGCCGGCTGTGACATCCTTGAGTTCCAGAAGTGCCATGGGTCTCCCTAAACGTCCGAAAAATCTTGCTTCGAAAGCTGCAGCATCAGGCTGCTGCCGGATTGACCTTGCGGGCCAGCTTGCCGATAAGAAGCGTTGCGATGACCGCAATCACGATCATGATGATTGCGACCACAGAGGCTGCGGTCCAGTCATTGAGCGAGAGGCCGTCCTGATAGATCAGCGTCGCCAGCATGCGCGTATCGGAGCCGCCGAGGAGCTGAGGTGTCGTATAGGCAGTGAGGCTGCCGCAGAAGACGAGCACAGAGCCCGTGATGAGGCCCGGCACCGAAAGCGGGAACATGATGCGCCAGAAGCTCGTGGTACGGCTTGCACCGAGGCTGTTCGATGCGAGCATCAGGTCTTCGTCGATGTTCTCCATCACGCCCACCGTCGAGATGATCATCAGCGGAAGGAAAAGCTGCACCAGGCCGACGACAATCGAGAACTCGTTGTAGAGCATCGGAATGGGCGAAGAGATGATGCCAAGAGACTGCAGAAGCGTGTTGGCTGTGCCCTTCTTGCCGAGAAGCACCATCCAGCTGAACGAGCGCACAACCGGGCTTGTCATGAGCGGGAACAGTGTCATCGCGATGAAGAGGCTCTTCTTCTTCGCGACACGTGCCACATAGTAGGCTGCCGGAAAGCCAAGCAGGATGCAGATGGCCACCGTGATCAGGGACAGCCTGATGGTGCGCCAGAAGACCTGCTGGAAATAGGTGTCAGTGAGCGTCTGCCAATACCCATCCAGTGAGAAGGCACCCGTACCGGTGACGGTCGACAGGAAGGTGGCGAACATGGGGATGAGCAGGAAGAGCGTAATGAACACCGCACAGGGCAGCATGAGTGCATAAGCGAACAGGCGCTTATTCTGCATATGAGCTCCTTGGCGCCGACGGGCGCAGTCAAGATGAAACCGTTCGCATGCCAGTCTAGAGCGGAGATGCAGCTTTCGGCAGAGCAGCCGTAAAACTCCATTTGAATCTGCCCTGTGTCATGATCTTGTAACATTGTGGGCACCGCTTCGGCACGGTTTCCTCATCATCTTCTGCTTCCGTGTGCATCCTATGCATATGCTATATAAGCACATACATATACTCCGTCCGGGTACACCTGCTGCAGATGACACCGGAGCAGATGCTCCTCGAAAGATTGGATATGCCATGTTCCGCCACGGAACCAATGTCGTGAAGGGATACCGCACCCAGGACGGCGCCGGCGTGAGCCTCGTACGCGTGCTCGGAGCCGAGACTGCAGCCGCCTTCGACCCCTTCCTCATGCTCGACTCCTTCGACAGCACCGACCCTGATGCCTATACGGCAGGATTTCCCCTGCACCCCCACCGCGGCATCGAGACCGTGACCTATCTGGCAGAAGGCGCCATCCAGCACCGCGATACGATGGGATTTTCCGACACGATTCACACCGGCGAGGTGCAGTGGATGTGCGCAGGCTCGGGCATCGAGCACGAGGAGCAGATCCCGCCCGCCAAGCGCCTGCTCGGCATCCAGCTCTGGCTGAACCTGCCGAAGAGGGACAAGATGGCACATCCCAGCTACCATGCCATACACAAGCGCGATATCGAGACCATAGCGCTGGATCGGGGCGTGAGCGTGCGTCTGCTTGCTGGCACCCTGACAGATGGAGAAGGGACCCAGCATCAGGGATATGCCGGAAACCATCTGCCTCTCGATTTCTACGATATCGCTCTCGAGCCAGGAGCTGTGGCCACGCTTCCTGTCGCACAGGAGGCTTCAGCCATCGCATTCACGCTTGAAGGGAGCACCACCATAGGAGGCCTTCCCCTCGGTGCCAAGACCGCCATCAAGCTCGAGGAGGGCGACCGGGTGAAGATCGAAGCGGATGCCGATGCCCCCTCTCATGTCCTCTTCCTGAGCTCTCTTCCCCTGCATGAGCCGATTGCCTGGGGCGGTCCCATTGTCATGAACACAGAAGAGGAGCTCCTCGCTGCCTTCCGGGAGATCGAGCAGGGCACCTTCCAGAAGGAGCAGCTAGAGCACTGATCTGCCGATGCAGCAGCTTTTCCAAGGGACTTTTCTGGCATTGCATAAACTTTTCCAAAGGGGTTTCTGGCATGGCACAGCTTTTCGGGCTGCAGCCGGCAGCACGCCGCTGCCGGCTGAAGGACCCGGAATTTCTCTGCCATTCGCTATCTGCTGCCATGCCGCCTCAAGAGCGAAACGATGCCGTCAATGGCTGCAGCGTCCGATGATGCAAGACTGGTCACCGAAGCGATGCCGGATATGCTGCCCGTCTCGGGAAGTGCCAATGTTTCCCCTGCCGGCAGCAGCGGCAGGCACATACGGAACGCTCTTCAGTTTTGCAGATGTCCTGATTGCCGCTCCCACGCTCGGAATCCTGATTGCAGGATCAGGCCGAAGAAGCAAATAGCCGCCCCGCATAAGCGGAAACGGCCACTCGCCAACATTTCCGAAAGAAATGGAGCGGCCTTCTTCCCGCCAACCCCGGGTGCCGCCTGCTCTGCGTTGTAGCGCCTTCCTCCCCTCTTCCGCAAGAGGTTCCCATAAGGACCAGAGACCTCCGCCAGGACGCCTCTCGCATACATCCGGACAGGTATGGCCAGGCTGTAGCATCAGCGATATCAGAGAAGCGATAGCACTGCTGCCACCGGAAGGGATGACCTGGCTGTTGAAGCGGGCTTTCCGAGCCTGCCTTCGCCGCGCCGAGGCTTGCAGACAGCCAATCAGAGAGGTTATGAAGCGAAGGCGCTCCATAGAGGCAGCGCGGATGCCAACGACAAGCTGCCCCTCGCTGCCACAACAGTGTCATGTGCCACCGCTTTGCGGCTTTCCCGGATTCCATTGCGGGAATAGCGACTCTGGCGTCCTGGAGGATGCGTTCGTGAGGCTCTGCAGCAAGCAGCCTTTCCTCTTCGCCCTCCATCAGTATGCACCGGACGGAAGCCCATCTGTAAAGTGAGCAAGGCCGCTTGGCACGTAGCTCTCCGAAGACATCCAGCAGCACGCTATGGCCAGGATCCCTCTTGATTCCGTCATATCCAGCCGTTATGATAGCAGTATAGAACACGCGTTCGTCTTTGCGGGCAGGCCGAAGCTCCTGGCTGCAGAGGCGGCATGATGCAAGGCAGGCGGCGGACCGTCTCCGAATTCCGGATAAGGAGACGAAGATGAAAGAAATTCACGATGTTCTTGAAATTCTGATTCTTGTAGCCCAGCTTGCCCTGTCGACCCTCCGTCTTTACGAGGAGGCGAGAAAGATGAAGCCCCCGCGCAGATAGCGCAGGAGCTTAGTCAAAACCCTAACGATTTTGTCAGGGATTCGGGGACGGGGCGAATCCGTCCGCCTGTCTTGCATTGTACCGCCGGAAGATGCCGCCAATCAAGAGGATGCAAAGCATGGACGGCGCAGCCAGTTTCCGGCCTGTTGAAGACTGGATGCAGCACTGCCACAAGAGGCAGCGCTTCCGAATGCTTTGGCATCAGCCTGCCGTGTAGTCTTCCTTCGAGACATCGATGTCGACTCCGCGCACATGATAGATGAGGTTTCCGACCTTTGCACCCTCCACGTAATCCTTTGCGACGAACTGGTGCTTCGGATAGAAGAGCGGAAGCACGGCGTAGTCCTGTCTCGTCACGATATCGTCCACTCCCCTGTACATGTCTGCCCGTGCCTCCTCGTCAGTCGATGCCCGGGCGGCAATCAGGAGCTCGTCTACATGGGCATTGCTGCAGAAGGAGGAGTTCTTCTGTGCTGTCGTGCTCAAGAAGTAGGTATACATGTTGTTGTCGCCGTCTGCGTAGGCAGGGAACCACCCCAGCAGCGTCATCTGCAGATTGCCCGCTGCCCTATCCTGTGCCCAGACACCGTTGTCGACGGTGCTCACCTCGCAGCTGATGCCTGCCCTCGACCAGAAGTCCTGAAGGGCGACAGCGACGTTCTGGTCCTGGGCTCTCACCTGAAGCGAAAGGGCAGGAGACTCTCCCTTCTCCGCCATGATCTGTGCCGCCTCATCTGGATCGTAGGCAAAGACCGGCGCATCGTCGTCGAAACCCGGCTCCTGCGGTGTCAAGAAGCCACTTGCCGGCCTGCCAGCACCTGAGAGCACGGTCGCGACAAGCGTATCGCGGTCGATCGCCAGAGACAGCGCCCGACGGATATCGACATCCTCGAGACCCTTTCCTTCGCTCAGGTTGAGTGCCACGAAATAGGTGCCCAAGGTGTCGTAGGAGACGATCAGGTCTTGGACATCGGGGTCCTTCTGATAAGTTGCCAGAAGCGACCCGTCCAGATCGCACCAGTCGATGTCTCCGTTCTTGAATGAGAGCATCTTGGTGTTGACATCATCGAAGTAGCGGTAGTGCATTTCGTCGAGCGGAGGCTTCCCTCCATGGTAGGAGTCATTCCGCACGAGCACGACCTCGGTCGTATCATCGTTGCTTTCCATCTTGTAGGGACCGGTACCGATGCAGTCCGCGCCGCTGTCCCAAGCATTCCCTGCCGCAGTGCAGGCACCGCGCGGGAAGATCTGGGCATAGGAGGAGCCGAGGTTCTTCACGAAGCAGGCATAGGGCTCTGTCAGGCACCTGCCATGCCTTTGGGACATCGGAGAAGGCAGGAGCACAGACAGCAGTCAGAGTACTGACGGCATCGATGGCTGGCACGTGCAGGACCATGTCATGCGCTTTTGGCAGGCACTGCGCACATGGTGCAGAAAGAGCTCCGTTATCTGTTATATCTGTTTGCGCCCCATCTGCTCCTGATTTGGTCAGTCTTCCGGTACATTCCAACCGTTCACAGCCATATTCCAGCCGTCTGTCGCTCTACTGTTATAACAGTTTGGTCAATTCTTCTCCGCTTTACGTTATCGTGCCGATCCCTTGATTCCGGTTTACTTAAGGCTGTCAGCACACAGGGGAAGGCACGATGCCTTCTGGGAGAAAGGATGCGACGTGGCAAAGGATTACCAGGCTCTCGCAGCGTCTGTGATAGACAAGGTCGGTGGAAAGGACAATATCGTCTCCGTGACGCACTGCGTCACCCGCCTGCGCTTCGTCCTCAAGGATGAGTCCAAGGCAGACGATGCTTCCGTCAAGAAGACTGCGGGCGTGATCAATGTCGTGCACGGCAATGGCCAGTACCAGGTCGTGATCGGCACCGATGTCGAAAATGCATACGATGCTGCCATCGCCGAGCTCGGCACCCAGTTTGCCGGCGGCGAGGTCCCCGCAGACGATGAACAGAAGAAGGGCAATGTCTTCGACCGCTTCTCCGAGACGGTCTCCGGCATCTTCTTCCCCTTCATGGGCGGCTTCATCGCGACCGGCATGCTCAAGGCGCTCCTGATCATGCTCTCCAACTTCATCCCCAGCTTCAGCCAGACCGGTGCCTACACAGTCCTGTATGCCGGTGCCGACGGCTTCATGCAGTTCCTTCCCTTCGTCCTGGCCGTCTCGGCTGCCGAGAAGTTCAAGACGAACAAGTATGTGGCACTTGCCGTCGTGTTCCCTATGCTCTACTCCACGATCACCGCAGCCTACGCTGCACATACGCCGCTTGACTTCTTCGGCATCCCGGTGACCTTGGTCTCCTATGCCTCTTCTGTCATCCCGCCGGTCATCATGACCTGGCTGCTCGCAAAGCTCGAGAAGTTCCTCAAGGGCCACATGAACCAGACGCTGTTCTCGCTCTTCGGCTACATGATCTGCCTGATTGTCCTGGTGCCTGTCGAGCTCATCTGCGTCGGCCCGATCTTCCAGATTGCCGGCACCTTCATCGCCGATGCGATCCTGGCCGTCTACAATGTCGCTCCAATCATCGCTGGCATGATCTTCGCAGGCCTCTGGCCGATCCTCATCATCTTCGGCGCCCATGCCGCCTTCACGCCGATCGTCCTCAACAACATGGCCACGCTTGGCTATGACTGGCTCTCCCCGCTCTCCTGGGGCTGCAACTTCGCAATGGCCGGTGCCTGCCTCGGCGTCTTCCTGAAGACCAAGAACCTCAAGCTCAAGGAGCTTGCCGGCCCGAACTGGATCACGGCGCTTCTTGCCGGCGTGACCGAGCCTGCCATCTACGGCGTGAACCTCAAGTTCAAGAAGCCCTTTGTCATTGCCTGCATCGCCTCTGCTGCCGCTTCCGTGCCCATCGCCGTGGCAGGGCTTCAGCGCACGGCCTTCATCGGCGTGAACCTGATCACGATGCCGGCACTGTTCTTCTTCCCCGGCGGCTGGGCCGCCCCGATCTGCGCAGCCATCGGCTTTGTCGGCGCAGCTGTGGGCACCTACCTCTTCGGCTTCGACGATTCGATGATCACGGATCCGGCGCTGCTCGAAGACTAGCTTCGCCCCCATTTCCTGCCTGGCAGCAGCCTGCGCTGCTGCCAGGCTTCTGCTATCTGTTCTGCGCCTGCTCGAGGCAGTGCTGACGCCAGGCACCCGGAAGCATGCCGCACTCGCGCTCGAAGATCTTGTAGAAGTAGCTCATGTTCTGATAGCCGACTTCTGACGCCACATCCGCAATGGAGGACACGCCTCCTGCAATCAGGCGCTCGGCGACCATGATGCGCTGCTTCTGGACCAGCTCCTTGAAGGTCTGGCCGCACTCGGACCTGAGCATCTTCGTGATATAGCTCGTGCTCATGCCGAGCTCGCGGGCACACCCGGAAAGCGTGCAGGTACGGTAGTTGGCCTCTATGTAGCGCAGCACATCGAGTGCCGGACTCGCGATCGGCGCTGTCCCCGAGCTGGCATTCTGCTCGCAGACGTTCACGAGCTCTGCAAGCACGAGCGTCAGCAGCGCATCTGCCATCTCCTCCGAACGCGGCGAAGGATCGAATGCCTCGCAGAGGAGCTCGTTCATGAAGAGCGGAAGGCGGCGGCTTTCCTGGGAAGGAAACAGGATGAAGCTGTCATGCGCTGCCCCTTTCGAGATCGAGCGCACGAAGAAGGAGGTCACGATGCTGTCCGAGTCGAACCTGCTGAAAAAGCTCGTATCGAAGTAGCGCTTGTCGATCTGGACATTCACGAGGATATCGTCTTCGGAAAGCGGCTGTATCGTGTGGACAGTGTCGGAGTCGACGAGCAGCACCTGCCCTTTCGCCACGTCGAGTATCCCGTCGTTCACGACCTCGAGGCAATGCCCGCTATACATGTAGGCAAGCTCGACGAAGTCATGCATATGCAGCGGGTAGTTCCGGAAACGGGAGTGGCGCTTGGCACGGATGAACGCAGACGGGATGCCAAAAGTCCCCGGCTTTCCTGCATGGAAGCGCGAGAGCATGACCTGCTGGCCGCCAACCTCCACGAACCGGCGCTGCTCGGGCGCAGGGACAGCTCCTTCGCGGTAGAGCCGCTCATGGTCGGAAAGCGTCCTCAGCTGCCTGTCGAGCTCTTCGGGCGTCACGGCTCCACCATACCTTTCCGAGAAGGGACCTGATGCGGAACAGCCATGACCGAATGCGCATATCCTGGCCCTGCGTCAAGCCATCAAGATCCAATCTGCAATACTTGCCCCATACTACCTCGGGCCACACCCGCTCACGCCACGGACCAGGGCCTGTACAACAAGAAAGGTTCCGAAATGTCTTTTGCATCGCTCTATCCGCGCATCACGCGCACCCGCCGCATCGAGGACCTCTCGGGCGTCTGGGACTTCCAGTTCGATCCCGAGCGCCAGGGAGTCTCCCAGGGGTGGGCCACAGGCCTCCCCGACCCGATCGAGATGCCGGTGCCTGCCAGCTTCAACGACATCTTCACCGACAAGGCGAGCCGCGAGTACTACGGCGACTTCTGGTATCTCAGGAAGGTCTTCATCCCCGGCGAGTGGCAGGACAAGGAGCTCGACATCCGCTTCGATGCCGCGACGCACCGTGCACGGGTCTTCGTGAACGGGGACGAGGTCGCCTCCCACGAAGGGGGCTTCACGCCCTTCGTGGCCCATCTCAATGGGCACGTGCGGTACAACGACTGGAATACGGTCGCCGTCCTTGTCAACAACGAGCTCACCGAGCAAACCATCCCCTGTGGCGGCACGGCGACGCTGCGCGATGGCACGAAGATCTGCGCGCCCTACTTCGACTTCTTCAACTACAGCGGTCTGAACCGCACGGTACGCCTGCTTGCCACCCCAAAAGAGCGCATCGAGGACTTTGCGGTCACGACCGAGATCGTGCCCCAGGCAGACGGTGGCTCCACGGCCCGTGTCAGCTACACGGTGTGCACGACAGGCACCCACCGCGTCGAGGTGCATGTTCTCGACGAGGACGGAGACGAGGTCGCCTCGGCTGTGGGCTCTGCCGGCACAATCGAAATCGAATCTGCCCATCTCTGGAACCTGCGCGCTGCCTATCTCTATACGTTCTCCGTGCAGATCTGGGACGATGACACGCTCGTCGACGAGTGGTACGACGAGATCGGGCTCAGGACCGTCGAGATCTTGCACCGCCAGATCCTCGTCAATGGCCACCCGGTCTACCTCAAGGGCTTCGGGCGCCACGAGGATTCGCCGGTCCATGGCAGGGGCACGGATCCTGTCGTGAATCACCGCGACTTCGAGCTCCTGAAGTGGATGGGCGCAAACTCCTTCCGCACGAGCCACTACCCCTATGCGGAGGAGCAGCTCTACGAGGCAGACCGCGAAGGCTTCTTCGTAATCGACGAGGTAGCCGCTGTCGGCATGCTGCGCTCGACCAAGAACTTCGCCGATGCCACGACCAAGGCGCAGGGCGCCACCTTCTTCGACGATCCTGCCGTGCAGGAAAAGACCCTGCCGGCACATCTTGCGGCTGTGGAAGAGCTCATCGAGCGCGACAAGCGCCATGCAAGCGTCTGTGCCTGGTCGCTCTTCAACGAGCCCGACTTCTCCTCCGAGGCAGCCGTCCCCTACGCCGAGAAGGTCTTTGCCCGCGCTCTCGAGCTCGACCCGCAGAAGCGCCCGCGCAGCTACACGAATGTCACCCGGTGCCGTGCCGGCATCGACAAATGCACCCATCTTGCTGACTTCATGATGCTCAACCGCTATGACGGGTGGTATGTGTCGGGCGGCCCGCGCATCCAGGATGCCGAGCAGATCCTTACAGAGGAGCTCCACAAGTGGGAGGAGCTCGAGCCTGACAAGCCCTTCATGTTCACCGAGTACGGCACCGATACCATGGCGGGAGTGCACAAGCTGCCGAGCGTCATGTGGAGCGAGGAGTACCAGCTCGAGTTCTTCGAGCTCCAGCACAGGATCTTCGACTCCTTCGACTGGATCTGCGGAGAGCAGCCCTGGAACCTCTGCGACTTCCAGACCACCGAGGGCATCATGAGAGTCGATGGCAACAGGAAGGGCGCCTTCACCCGCGACCGCCAGCCCAAGGCCGTTGCCTTCCTTCTGAGGAAGCGCTGGCTCGCAAAGCCCGACTACTCGGATGGCTTCGTCCCCGAACGCTGAGAGAGCTGCTGTAGCAGCGTGATGTGTCCAAGGAGCCCTGCTGGCCCATGCCGGCAGGGCTCCTTGTCCTGTCCTTGGCCAGGATCTCTGCGCGCCCGCACAGGGGCTCCCTGTGTCCTGCTCTGCCTGTTTATTAAACCGTTTTGCTACTAGCCCGATGAGATGCATAGGCATCCTTTCTGCATAACACGTGGCTGATACCAAACTTTCCAGTCAATTTCTCCGGATCAGGCATTTGCTCTCTTGCAAGTTTGCAAAACTGGTTTACTATCAGAATTGCACAGCAGGAACGCTGATATGAGACCTCTAGGAGGATATGGATGGAAGAGAGATTCGACCCCCAGAAGAGCTTCTCCCTCGAGGGAAAGCTTGCCCTCGTGACCGGTGCCACCTACGGCATCGGCTTTGCCATCGCGACGGCACTTGCACAGGCTGGCGCCAAGATCGCCTTCAATGACCGCCGTCAGGAGCGCATCGACGAGGCCGAGAAGAAGTATAAGGAGCTCGGCATCACAGCCCATGGCTTCGTGGCCGATGTCACGGTCGAGGATCAGGTCAAGGGCCTCATGGACAAGATCTCTGAGACCTTCGGCACGACGCCTGACATCCTCGTGAACAATGCCGGCATCATCAAGCGCATCCCGATGCTCGACATGTCCGTCGAGGACTACCGCCAGGTCGTCGATATCGACCTTGTCGGACCGTTCATCATGGCAAAGGCATGCATCCCGGGCATGATCGAGAAGGGTCACGGCAAGATCATCAACATCTGCTCGATGATGAGCGAGCTGGGACGTGAGACCATTGCCGGCTACACGGCAGCCAAGGGCGGCCTCAAGATGCTCACGAAGAACATCTGCTCCGAGTTCGGCGGCGCGAACATCCAGTGCAACGGCATCGGGCCGGGCTACATCGCAACGCCGCAGACCGCCCCGCTGCGCGAGATCCAGCCTGATGGCTCCCGCCATCCCTTCGACCAGTTCATCTGCGCAAAGACGCCGGCAGGACGCTGGGGCACGCCCGAGGACCTCAAGGGCCCGGCCGTCTTCCTTGCTTCCGACGCTTCGAACTTCGTGAACGGCCACATCCTCTATGTGGATGGCGGCATCCTCGCCTACATCGGCAAGCAGCCGCAGTAGCGCCACGGGGCGGGCGCCTCTCCCCCTGGCGCCCGCCTCCCTCAGAACAACCTTCAAGCATGAAAGGCACACCATCATGAGAATCGCCCTTATCAACGAGAACAGCCAGGCAGCAAAGAATGCCATGATCGAGAAGGCACTGCGCAAGGTCACAGAGCCGATGGGACATAAGGTCTTCAACTACGGCATGTATGCCGCAGACGACGCTGCCCAGCTCACCTATGTCCAGAACGGCATCCTTGCCGCAACGCTTCTGAACGGCAAGGCAGCAGATTATGTGGTCACCGGCTGCGGCACCGGGGAAGGCGCCATGCTCGCGCTCAACTCCTTCCCCGGCGTCATCTGCGGACACGTCGAGGATCCGCTCGATGCCTACACCTTCGCCCAGATCAATGACGGCAACGCCGTGGCCATGCCCTTCGCCCTCAAGAACGGCTGGGGCCAGGAGCTCAACCTCGAGTACACGTTCGAGAAGCTCTTCGGCTTCGGCTCCGGCAATGGCTATCCGGCAGAGCGCGTCGAGCCCGAGCAGCGCAACAAGAAGATCCTCGATGCGGTGCGCGCCACGAACTTCCGTCCGTTCACGGAGCTCCTGCGCGACCTCGACCGCGACCTCGTGAAGGGTGCCTTCGCAGGCGAGCACTTCCAGGAGTACTTCTTCGCTGAGGCAACGGATGCCGAGGTCATTGCAGCCGTCAAGGAGATTCTCGCCTAGCAGCTGCTGCAGAGCATCATCCATGGGACACGGGAAGCATGACTTCTCCGTGTCCCATGCTATTATTGGTTTACTAAACCGTTTGCATCCCAAGGAAGCACCATGCCAGCCACCAAGAAGCGTGTCACGATCACAGAGATTGCCCGACTTGCCGGAACATCGAAGACGACGGTCTCCTTCTATCTCAATGGGCACACCGACCGCATGTCGAAGGAGACCCATGACAGGATCGGCCAGGTCATCCGCGAGACCGGCTATGAGCCGAGCCCCTTGGCGCGCAGCATGAATGCAAAGCAGACCTATCTGATAGGCGTCGTCGTCGGCGACATCGCGAACCACTTCTCGAACCAGATTGTGAAAGGCATCGACTCGGTGGCAAGCGAGGCAGGATACCGCCTTCTGATATCGAGCTCAAACTTCGACCGCGACAACGAGCATGCCCTGATCGACCGCCTCATCTCGGTCGGGGTGGATGGCTTCATCGTGCAGCCGACCGCACGCTTCCGCGAAGTGGCAGAGGCGATCGGAAGCTCCGGCAAGAAGCTCGTCTTCTTCGACTCCAAGTACTATGACTACACGGCAAGCTGGGTCAAGACCGACAATTACGAAGCCACGAAGCGGGCCCTCTCCGAGGTGCTTGCCAAAGGCTATGAGCGCGTGCTCGTCGTGGCGGCAGAGCCGCAGCTTCTGAGCTCGAGGACCGAACGCCTCCAGGGCACAACCGATACGATCGAAGCCCTGGGCCTCCCCTCCGAGCACTTCGTGATTCCCGACAGGGGTGTGCCTCAAGAGGGGCTCACGGCATGGCTGCATGAGCAGCTCGACGAATGCACGGTGCCGACGCTCGTCTTCGCTCCGAACTGCTGGGCCCTGCCCGACATCTATGTCGCTATGCGCGACTTCTATGGACGCATGCCGGAAGAGGTAGGCCTTCTGGGCTTCGACAACACCGACTGGGCAGCAGTCGCCTCTCCAAGCGCCTCTGTCATCGCGCAGCCTGCCTTTGAAGAGGGCGTCGAGGCGGCAAAGATTCTCCTTGACCTCATCAGCGGTGCCGGCAAGATCGATCCGCACCAGGTCCTCCCCTGCACTGTGCAATGGGGACAGAGCACTTTGTAGTCCAATTGCCAGATTATCCATGAAGCAGCCTCCTCTCCCTTCAGGAAAGGAGGCTGTGTCATTTTCTCGGAGGCCTCTGAGTGCCAGGTCAGCGAGCGCACACGAGCGTTGTTTATCCATCCTTTCCAAGCTCAGCTATCGGCAGAAAGCAAGAGATGTTGGCTTGCATATCTTTGAAATCTTGGATTTTTGCAATATATCAAGAATATAAATTTAGGATTTTTGTCATATACTCTGATTTAAATTTACGCATTTGTGTCTTACGAAGCGGAGAAGCAGGATGCTCAAAAGGAAAGCCTATAGGCTCTTCGAAAGCTGGCTCGAAGCACCTTCCATGAAAGCGCTTCTTGTCATGGGTGCGCGCCAGGTTGGCAAGAGCTATCTGGTTGATGCCTTCTGCAGCGACCATTTCGAGAATGTCATGAAATTCGACCTAATCGAGAATGCTGATATACGAGACTCATTCTCCGCCGCCAAGAGTGCGGACGATCTCGAACTGCGCATGTCCGTAGCTGCAACGTCTCCTCTCGTGCCGAACAAGACTGCCATCATCATCGACGAGGTGCAGGAATGCCCCAGCATCGTCACCTATATCAAATATCTGGTTCAGAAAGGCACGTATCGGTTCATACTCACCGGTTCCCTCCTCGGTGTGCGCCTCGATTCGATCGATTCCCTGCCCGTCGGCTATGTCACGAAGGTGCAGATGTATCCTCTCGATTTCGAGGAATTCTGCTGGGCCAATGGTCTCAATGAAGCGATATATCAACAGGCCGTTCAATGCTTCGAGGAAAGACGTGCTCTGCCTGAATTCCTCTACACAAGGCTGCTCGATCTCTTCCACCGCTATCTTATGGTCGGCGGAATGCCTGATGCCGTGAATACCTTCCTCGCTACAAACAATATCGACTCTGTCCGAACGGTCCAGCAGGACCTGCATAGCCTCTACCGGCTCGATATCACGAAGTACGCACCACCTGAGCTGCGTCTGACCATTCGGGAGATCTACGACTTGATTCCAAGCCAAGCGCTCTCCAGGACACGCCGCTTCAATCTGGGCTCGATCAAGGGCGTCAAGCGCTTCACGCAGGTAGAGACTCAGTTCCTCTGGCTTGTACAGGCGGGTGTCGCCTTGGCAGTCTACAATGTCGTCGCCCCTACTGCGCCGCTTCTAGCTAACGAAGAGCGCAACAAGTTCAAGCTCTTCTACCTTGATGCCGGAATGCTTGCTGCAGCATTGCCAAAGAACAGCTATCAGGGCCTGCTCGACGGAAAGGCAACCGTCAACATGAGTGCTGCCTATGAAGCATTCGCGGCACAGGAGCTTGCAGCACATGGATTCTCGCTGCGCTATTTCACATCCAAGAAAATCGGAAAGCTCGATTTCTTGGCAGAGCACCAGGATGGTGCAATCGATGCGATTGAGATAAAGCCAGGTGGATCGTATTTGACACATTCAGCGCTCAGTCATGCACTCGAAGTGCCTGAGTATTCAATCGACAATGCCTACGTCTTTGCCGAATCGAATATCTTCGCAAAGGACAACGTGCTCTACGTACCGATATTCCTTCTCGGGGCTCTTCATTACGAATCCTGAACGAGACGGAATCTATCCGCATCTTTTAGCTGATACAAGGCCATGAGACAGCCCAGGACGGAAAACTTCCGACAGATACATTGAGGCAGCGCAGATCCTCCTCAGCCTCATCAGCGGTGCTGACAAGATAGATCCGCATCAGATTCTCCCCTGCACAATGCAGTGGGGACAAAGCACCCCATAGCCATAGCTTCACCGATATAGATGGAAATGCCCCGCTTCGCTTTTCTGCAAGCGGGGCATTCTCATGTCGCAACGTTAGAGGCAGAAGAATGCTGCCGGCAGACGAAATTTCGGATTAGTGTTGAAATCAGTCTCTGAATATCTTGGAAAAACATCGGTTCTGGACATCCGAAATCTCGTATTTGTGCAGAGCATTGACAAGAAGAACGGACTGTCTGTCCCTCGTTCTCGCCATAGAGTCCCACGCATCGCTCTCACTCTTCTGACCAGCGCATCTGCACGTTTTAAACGGTTAGCAGAGCCCCCAGATTGCACGTTTTGAAGGTTTCCCTTCATTCCACACATCTTTCGACCCTAGCAGACCTTTCCTCCATACGTTCCTAAACAAAGGAGGTAGCCTGCGAAGGCCACCTCCTCTCATGCAGCGAATTCGTATGTGCAGGCTGCTTCAGCACACTTTCTTTGCAGCAGGGTCCCCTTCAAAGCCCGGCTTGATTACAACATCGCCCTTGGAGATAGCATTGACCGGACAGACAAGCGCGCAGAGATGGCAGCCAACACAGCGCTCACGGTCAAGCACCGGACGCCTCTTCTCGTCATCCCAGGAAAGCGCCTGATGCGCGCCATCAAAGCAGGACACGTAGCAGCGTCCGCAGCCGACACATTTCTCATCGTCGAAGGCAGGATAGACCTTGTAGGTACGGTCAAGCTGCTCTGCCGGCACCATGTTCTTCGAAGCAAGGCCGACGAGGTCTTCGAGATGCTCGACACCTCGCTCCTCCATGTACCAGGAGAGCCCGTCGGTCAGATCGTCGATGATCCGGTAGCCATACTCCATGATT
Source organism: Olsenella kribbiana (assembly GCF_036408795.1). Taxonomy (NCBI): domain Bacteria; kingdom Bacillati; phylum Actinomycetota; class Coriobacteriia; order Coriobacteriales; family Atopobiaceae; genus Olsenella; species Olsenella kribbiana. Next base: position 42,842 of record NZ_JAZGJP010000007.1, on the reverse strand, counting down.
GCGGTGCAGATCTGGAGGTTGCGGGCACCGAGCAGAATGAACTCCGCTGCATCCTGCCAGGTCTCGATGCCGCCAATGCCGGAGATCTGGACATCGGGGATGCGCTGGGAAAGCTCGTTCACGAAGCGCAGGGCGATAGGCTTTACTGCTTTGCCGGAGTAGCCAGAGATCGACGACTTCCCGTTGATCATCGGCATGCCTACCAGATTGCCGAGGTCGACATTGGCTATGGACTTCACGGTATTGATGGCAGATATGCCGGCTGCGCCACCCTTGAGCGCCGCTTCTGCCGAAGGCACCATATCCGTGATGTTCGGCGTCATCTTAGCGATGATCGGAAGATCGGTCCCCTTCCTGGCAGCTCTCACATACTTCTCGCAGAGCTCAGGGTTTGCACCCACATCCGACCCCATCGCATGTGTCGTCATCTGCGGGCAGGAGAAGTTGAGCTCGAGCATGTCGGCACCGGTTGCGGTCGCACGCTTCGCAAGCTCGGTCCAGTCAGCCTCGGTCGGCCCCATGATCGAGGCGATGAGCACCTTGTCCGGGAACTCCTTCTTGAGCCTTGCCATGTCCCGCATCGAGTCTTCGAAGGGGCGCTCCGAGGTCTGCTCCATGTTCTTGAAGCCGACGAAGTCTGTTCCTTCCTTCGAAAGCGTATCGAAGCGCGGCGAGACCTCGTTGATCACGAAGGAAGCAGGAGCGACAGACTTGAAGTAGATGCCTCCCCAGCCTGCCTCATAGGCCTTGCGGCACATCTCGTAGCAGTTGCCGACGGGAGACGAAGCAAGGCAGAACGGATTGTCGAAGTGCACACCGCAGAAATCGATTGAAAGGTCCTTCATGGCTAGCACCCCTCCTTCCTGAGAGCAGCATCGATGGCAGAAGCCGCTTCCTTGGCACGCTTCACCGAGGCAACGACCGTCTTGTCGCCCGAAACGATGTCTCCCGTGACGAAGAGCTTGGGGTCGGATGTGGCATAGCCTTCTGCATCCTTCGAAAGGTCGAGCGTGAGACCTTCTGCGTCCACCTTCTGGCCGACCGCCAGGACGATGAGATCTGCTGTGCAGGTAAAGGTCGCCTCTGCCTCTCTGTGCCTGAAGGTGACTGTATGGCCATCCACCTTCTCGGGCGCATAGCCATCGATGATCGTGACACCCGCTGCCTGGGCAGCAGAGAGCTCGGCGGCAGAGGCCCTGAACGCCGTCAGAAACTTGCGGCAGACGACGGTCACATAGGGCACTCCTGCCTTCTTTGCTGAGGTCGCTGCATCCATAGCGGAGTCACCACCGCCGATCACAAGCATGCTCTTCGGCAGGTCGAGCTCGCCTTTGGCCTCCTTCACGCGATGCAGGAATGAGACGGCGGTCTCAGCTGCATCATTGCCTTCGAAGAGGCTAAGCATCTTCGGCTCGGAGTAGCCGACTGCAAGAAGCACGGCATCATGCGTCTTCTCGAGCTCGGAGAGCGCAATGTCGCGTCCGACCTTGGCGCCCAGATGGATCTTCACGCCGAGACGTTCGATGCGTGCCATTTCGTGGTCCACAACCTCGTTCGGAAGACGGTACTCCGGTATGCCATAGCGAAGCACGCCTCCTGCCTTCTCGGCCTCCTCGAAGATCTCCACAGCGTAGCCAAGCTCTGCAAGCGATGCTGCCGCCTGAAGTCCGGCAGGGCCGGATCCGACGATTGCGACTGATTTGCCATTCGCCTTCCCCGCATGGAGCAGCTCGAGGCCGAGCGCCTCTTCCATATCCGTGACATAGCGCTGGATGCCTGCGATATCGATCGGGTGGTCGATGCCCGTGCGTGAGCAGGCGAGCTCGCAGTAGCGCTCTGTCGGACAGACGCGTGCACAGACAGCACCGAGTGCATTGTTCTCGCGGATCGTCCTGGCCGCGCCCTTCACGTTCTTGAAGCGCACGCTCCTGATGAAGCGCGCAGGGTCGGTCCCTGCAGGGCATCCCTTCGAGCAGGGTGCATCGTAGCAGAGAAGGCAGCGTGCAGCTTCCTCCTCGATGGTGAGCGGGGTATACGTCTTCCCCAGCTCCTCGCAATATGGATTGGCCATCCTTCCCATCCCTCTCCTGTAAGCATGGTCTGGACCGGCAGAGTTGCCTTTCCATAACAGGCAACGCCTCTGGCCGGTCCTCCCACCATAGGCTCCGTTCAGCCTGCTTTGAGATTCCATCTGCCAGCGGTTCATGCACCCCTATGCCTCATAGCGATACAGGTTGTACAGGCATCTCTAGATATTTCAAGAGCTTGATGGTTCGCAGCAGATACAGGCACCGCTCGATTACCTGCGCTTTTGCTTGCATCTTTGAGGACGTCTTCATGGCAGGACAGCATTCTTGGCCTTCTGCCGTGCATTGTTTCCAATCCGTGAACGGCACGTCCGATGGAGTCTCTGCTATCCTCAGAGCAGACCAGATTGCCTGCCCGAAAGGATGCTATGGATACGCCATCCACACCAGAGAAGATTCCCTGCTCGTGGGAGCATGACGGATATGTGCTCAGAAGCACGAGAGCAGAGGATGTTGACGCCTACTGGAAGGCTGGCTTTGCCCATCCCGATCCGGAAGTCGACCGCCTGACCGCGACACGTGAGACCTTCACCGAAGAGCAGGTGAAGTCCTTCTTCATGGCCTGCCTCGAAGACCCAGACCGGAGGGACTTCCTCATCTGCGCACCGGATGGCACAATCCTCGGCGAGGCGGTCGTGAACGAGATCGACTGGTTCCTGCGCTCTGCAAACTTCCGCATCGCACTATTCAGCGCCCAGCAATGCGGCCAGGGCATTGGTTCCTGGACCGTCACGTGCATGCGCGACTATGCCTTCTCGGAACTTCAGCTCCACCGGCTTTCGCTCGATGTGCTCTCCTGCAATCCGCGCGCGAAGCACGTCTACGAGAAGGCAGGCTTCAAGACAGAAGGCGTGCTCCGCGATGCAGAGCAGGACGGCGAGAAATACTGCGACGATATCCTCATGGCCATCCTCGATGATGAATGGCGGGCACTCAAAGAAGGCCGCTAGAGAGCAATGCAGCCAGAAAGCCCACAGGCGAGCTTTCTGGCTGCAAGGGAAAGGAGCACGCGTGCCCTTGAGCTCACCCAGCCTGCCGGGCTGCTATGCGATGGGATTCGGCAGGTTGGGTCTGACTGGAGCTGCTACTCCGCTCGTGGCACCTCGATCTCAAGATCCGTGAGCGGGAAGGACGCGCAGGGATGGATGTAGCCGAACTTGAGATCGGCTTCGCGCCTGCCATCAACTGACGCAGGGCAGAAGATATCGCCTGAGACAAGACGCGAATGGCACCAGCCGCACTCGCCGCTCCTGCAGTGGCTCGGGCAGGCAATGCCGTTCTTCTCGAGAATCTGGAGGACCGAATCGTTCGAGGAGCCCTTGACGACCTCCTTCATGCCTTCGCGCACAACCGTGACGGAGACCGTCTCAGGCACCTTTGCATCAACGGGATAGCCATCGAGCTTCTTCGGATCGTGGAGCTCGCCCATGAGCTCGCGACGGATGAACTTGCGCCTGATTCCGAGCTTCGGAAGCTCCGTATCGAGGAAGCGATACATCGCCTGCGGGCCGCAGGCAAAGACCGAATAGCTGCCCTTAGGTGCATAGGCACGAATGAGGTCAGCCGTGATGAAGCCGCGCTCGCAGCCGGAAGGAACATCCTCCCCTTCTGCGATATCGCTCAGGACCGGCACGAACGTCACCTTGGACGTCTTCTGCGCAAGCTCTGTGAGCTCCTCGCGGTATGCCATCACTTCGAGGTTCCTGCAGCCATAGAGAAGGACAAGGTCGAAGTCCTCGTCTCCCTCTGCAATCGCTCTTGCCATCGACAGAAACGGCGTGATGCCAGAGCCGCCCGCAAGGCCGATCACGGTATGGGCATCTCTCAGACGCTCATAGGTGAAGGTACCCAGAGGACCCGAGGCATCCACCTTCGTGCCAGGCTTCCAGGTATCGAGGATATGATTCGAGACGAGGCCTCCCGGCACGCGCTTGACGGAGATCTCGATAGTGCCAGAAAGCGTGCTTCTCGGCGAGGAAGAGATGGAGTAGGCACGCGTCACCGGCATACCATCGATCTCGAGGTTGAGGCTCAGATACTGTCCTGCAGAGAACCAGGCAATCTTCTCCGTGCCCGCCTCGATATCAGGCGCGAGCGTATAGCACCTCATATCGTCAGCGAGCTCGGTGACCTTCTGCACGACGAGATATTGGTGTGCTGGATGGAGCTCCTCAGCGAGCCTGTTTGCCGAGTAGCTCTCCTCGGGAGGGAAGCTCCTTGCCACAGCATTCTGGATATGTGCAGCACGCGAAGCTGCCAGGCGTGTGAAATCGGCAATCTTCACCTGATTGAAATTCGTTCCCATGCCGTCCTCCTAGCGTGAAGATGTGCCATCGAGAGCACAGAGACGCTCGACGACGTATTGCGCGCTCTTGGCACCCGAAAGCGCCGAGCAGTTGTAGCCATCGGTCAGGATGCCGGTCGCACCGCAGAAGTGGAGTCCCGGTATCTGGTGATACTCTCCTTCGTTCATGCAGCGCATCGGTATGCCGTCATCGAGCTTCACCTGGTAGCCATAGGGCGTGCCGTTCGGCGTTCCCATGTAGCGCACGAAGGTCGGCGCTGCTGCCATCTCGATCTCCTCGATGTGGGGACGGATGCTGATGTGCATCTGCTCTTCTGCCTGGGAGATCATCTCGTCTGCGAGACGCTCCTTCACGCGGCGGTAGTCCTGGGGCAAGACATCCTTCCAGACATCCCCGAACGTCATTCCTGTGAAGAAGAGCGTGCAGGTGCCTTCTGGCGAGGATTCGGGGATGAGCTCGTTCAGGCAGTTCACGATCGTGTAGCCGTTCGAGTAGAGCTGGTGGGCATGCTCTGCCATATCGTCGCCGTCAGGATCGGAGTTCAGGAGGGAGGAGTAGCCGGTGATGCCAAGCTCTTCTGCCGTGCAGTCGAGGCCGAGATAGCAGGTATAGAGGTTCAAGGCTATGCGCTTCGTGCTGTAGTAGGAGCGCACCGAAGGCGCCACCTTCTTCTGGTCGAGCATGCTGCCAAGCACGATGTGGGGATTCAGGTTCGAGATGGTCTCCTTTGCATGGATCTCCCACTCGTCTGTGCGCACGCCGACGACACGGCCATCCTCCATCAGGAACTCGCGCACCGGGCAGCAGTGCCAGATGTCGCCGCCGAGCTCGCGGATGCGTGCCTCCTGGGCAAGCGAGATCTCATGCAACTTCATGGCAGGAAGAGCTGCTCCCTGGTCGATGTATGCCATGAGCATGACGGCGTTCGTCATGAAGTCCATATTGCTCGGCGAGGCACCGAGGTAGACCCAGTACTGCGAGAGGATGTGCTGCGCCTTCTCGGGGATGCCGAGAAGATCCATCCCCTCCTTGACAGAGACTGCAGAGCAGCGCAGGAAATCGGGATAGCGGGTCGCAAGCACGAGCTTCAGCTTCATGAGCTCATGGTCGTGCTGCCGCTTGTCGCGCTCGTAGGTCGCCGTGCCTGGGAAACAGCTCTTCGGTGCATGGGAGATCATGTAGTTGAAGCCGGCCTGTGCCTGCTCTGCCACACGGAAGAACGCATCGATGCTCTCGCGGCAGCCCGGCACCTGGCGCTCCATCTCATCTGCGAAGGCCTTCCTGCCGCAGGGCATGAGGACATCGATCCCGTCATCCGGAATCACGCAGTGGAACGTGCAGTGCTCATAGCGCCAGTCGATATCGACACCCATTGCATCGAGGAATGCACCCCAGGAACCACGCGAGCCCGGCTCCCCTACCTCGCATCCTTCATGGAGCGAGCACTCGAATTCGAAGCGACCCCTCACGAAGGACGAGGCTGCTCCTCCTGGCAGATTGTGCCTCTCGAGCACGAGCGTATCGAGACCGGCATGGGCACAGACAAGCGCTGCTGCAAGGCCGCCATTGCCCGCTCCCACCACTACGACATCGACGTCTTTCCGTTTCATGGAAATCCCCTCATCACCGAAGCCGAAATTGCGTCTTTTCTCACACAATCGTGATTGTATCACGTAGTTTTCTCTGACTGATAGCTATATTTCAGCATTTTCCCAGCTTACAAGCCTAACTGATTCTGATACAATCAATATCAGTAACCAGAGAAGGGAATGTCATGGCACTCAGGGAGATAAAGGCGCCGACACGCCAGCAGCTCTTCATCGACGAGTTGCAGCAGATGATACTTTCTGGAGAGCTCAAAGCTGGAGACAGGCTTCCCTCTCAGCGCGAGCTTGCCCGCGAGACGAAGGTCTCGCTTTCGGTCGTGAATGCAGGAATCACGAATCTTGCGGATCGTGGCTTCGTGCGCATCGAGCCCCGCCAGGGCGTCTATGTGGCAGACATCGCCCGTGACGGCAATATCCAGACGCTTGTCTCGATGCTCGACTATACGAGCACGGCTCTGGACACAAGCCTTCTGGAGCCCATCATCAGCTTCAGGCGTGCACTGGAGCCCCAGATCGTGCATGGCGCCTGCGAGCATGCGACTACAGACGAGCTCGACCGCATCGATGCGATTGTCGACAAGATGGTAGAGGCGACCGACGAGACGATGCCGGGGCTCTCATTCGATTTCCACCATGAGGTGGCAATCGCCTCGGGCAACATGGTGTACTCGATGCTCGTGAATACGTTCAAGGACATCTATGTCTCGTTCTACCGCGCGACCCAGGCCTACTATGGGCCAATGAGGTCACTCCCCTTCTTCCGCCATATGGCAGACCTCATCCGAGAAAGAGATGCAGAAGGTGCCGTCGCAGCGCAGATGGATGAGTTCTCCACCTGGTTCGAAAGCATGCCGAAGAAAGAGAAGGCACCCAATCAAGATGCCTAGCTTGCCTGCCTTGCTACGGATATGGCAGGCAAGCTTAGATGAATCTGGCTATCTCATCGATTTCCCAGAGCGGCACATTCACGAGCCATCCTTCATCCCTGTAGGGAGAAAGAGATGTCCGTACCGCCCGCTCGAGCTGGAACTCCTGGCAAGCTACTTTGAGGCTCTTCGATTTGAGGTTCTCGGCTGCCTTCACTTCTATAGGCACTATTGTCGTCCCCTGAGACAGAGCGAAATCAACCTCGGCCGCGCCTTTGGATGCAGACCAGTAGACGGGCTCAAATCCCTGCGCCACAAGCTGCTGAGCAACATACTGCTCCGTCAGAGCGCCCTTGAACTCTGTGAACAGCTTGGAACCTTCCAGCACTATCGTGGGATCGAGATCCGACAGAGCGCAGAGCAGCCCTGTATCGATGCAGAACAGCTTGAAAGAAGAGAGGTCCTCATAGGCCGAAGGCGAAAAACGCAGGGCTTCGACACGAGGTATCTTTGTGACCACTCCGTAATCCCTGAGCCACTGAAGCGCTTCCTCAAAATCGCGCGCACGTCCTCCAGGACGGACAGCTCCATACACGAAGCGCTTGTTTTCGTGGGCCAGCTGTCCCGGCAGCGACTTCCAAACAAGGCGCATGCGTTCGAGCATTCTGCCAGGTGCGTGCTTCGCGAAATCGTCGTTGTAGCCCTCAAGGATTCCGTTCTGTATCTCTCTGACTGCTCTGAAGTCTTTCTCCTCGATGAAAGACTCGACTGCTTCGGGCATTCCCCCGACGACAAGGTATTCCTTGAGGAGCGGCACAAGACGCTCCTGCATCTTTGACAGCGTGTCCATATCTGCTTCGGCAAGCGTATCCGCGAGTGGAGCTCCAGTACGTGCACGTACATACTCCTCGAAATCCATAGGATGCAATACGAGCCGATTCACCTTCCCGACAGGAAAGGACTCTCCCGGTCTCCTCAACGCTCTGTCCAAATAGGAGCAGGTAGCGACGACATGGTATTCACGAGCCTGCTCACAGAAATACTTGAGCGAAGTGAGACCGCGACGGACTTCCTGTATCTCGTCGAATGCCAAAAGCGTCGTCTCAGGATTGATGCTCTTGCCATGCACCAGCTCGATCTCACGTATGATGCGTTTGGGATCGAGGTCTCCTTCAAAGAGTCCTTTTGCCCGTTCATCATGCATGAAATCTATCTTGATCGTATCGCTGAAGTAGCGCTTGCCAAAGTTCTCGATAAGCCAGGTCTTGCCTGTGCGATGAGCACCACGGAGAAGAAGGGGCTTCCTGTGCGGATTGTCTTTCCATTCGACAAGCTGCGCTTCAATCTTCCTCCGCATGAATGTCCCTCCCTTCAGGATGACAATCTATGCTCTTCCATGTCTACTGCGCCCCTATCGCGCGCCACTCATGGATGTATTTATCTTGGGGATGCCGATAGACGTCGACCGGTATTGAGACGAAGAAGCTGTCTTAATGGGATTCTAGCAGGCGCGATACAGAGATGGCCAGGCAAGAGAATGCCGGGCAGCCTATAGAATGACTGCCCCGGCATTCATGCAAAGATCTGCATCGGCTGCGCTAGTCCTCGATGATGTAGGCACCGACAATCTGGCCGAATACCATGATGTGGGGGTCGCGGTTTGCGCCGTTTGCTGAAGAGTCCACATCCTGCGGATAGAACTTCTTCGCGATGCTCTCAGGATAGAGGGAAAGCTCCTCCACCTGTCGATAGATGACCTTGCACTCGAGCGTGAGCGGAAGCTCCTTGATGCCCGGCACGCTCACCTTATCGGAATCGACAAGCGTCAGGCCTGCCTTCTCGATCTTGTCGACCTCGTTGCCGTGGAAGCGGCCGCAGATGCCGATGATCTTCCGGTCGAAGCTTGTGAGCGGCACATTCACTGTGAACTCGGGATTCTGGTCAAGCATCTGGGCCGTATAGCGGCTCGTGCGGATATAGGCCTCGAACACGGGCAGAGCCCAGTTCGTGCCAATCGTTCCCCATCCGATCGTCATCGTGTTGACCTTGTCTCCTGCCTTCGTAGTGAAGAGCACGCCTTGAGGGATGGCACGCACGATATCCGATGCGTAGTCCTCCCAGTCGACCTTGCGCTTGCTTGCCATAGACGTTCCTTTCGTTTGAGCATCTCGTTTGCTGGCTGCTTTCTACCCCAGCCTGCAGAGAAACTTGCCGGAATATGCGCTCCACAGAGAGAAAGAGAGGAGACGCCCCAGAAGGACGTCTCCTCTGTTCTGAAATAGTCTCTTGAGGCTATTCGTAGTCGCTTGCTGCGTCGATCCAGCTCTTGAGGAACTCCTCGTTGCCCTTGCGGCCACGGGAAAGCTCTGCTGCTGCGACAACCGGCAGCCAGTACATGATCTTCTGCTTCGGCATGTCGGCGCTCTTGGAGTAGAGGTCGAGATATTTGTCAGCAGCCTCAGGGAACTCGAGCTTCAGCAGCATGTAGGTCATGGCTGCATCAGCCTCGGGCAGGCCCACGGTCACATGCGTCCAGTCGCAGATGAACGGCTCGCCTTCGCCGATAACGACATTCGTCGGATTGAAGTCGCCGTGGCAGATGGCAAAGCCACGCTTCATGCGGTCGGCCTTCATCTGAAGGTCATAGCGCACGGAAGGATCGAGGTCCTTGACGCGGGCAATCATGCGGACGAGCTTGTCTCCCTGAGCCGTGAGGGCGGCGGGAGCAGGCGTCTGCTGGACCTTGATCTGGAGGTCGACGAAGAGCTGCAGGAGCTCGTCGAACTTCGGCGTGCCCTTGGCCTCGACCATCATCTCATGGAGCGTCGTGCCCGGATGGTAGACCATGGACAAGGCCCAGGAGCCGTCCATGACCTGGGAGACCTCGAGGACCTTCGGGGTGTTGAGGCCGGCGGTTGCGATACGTGCGAGGTTCAGTGCCTCGCGGAAGACGTCGATGTCGGGCTTCGTCGGCACGAAGACCTTGACGGTACGGTCGCCGTCCTTGTAGACGACCTTGTTGTGACGGCGGGCAAGCTCGACCTTATCATCGGAAAGCTTCATGTTTTCCTTCTTCCTCTCGGAAATGCTTTGACCCAGCTGCTACTCGGACTTCTTCTCGTCTGCTGCCTCTTCGGCCTCGACCTGGCCAGGAGCAGGCGTCTCCTTCATCTCTTCGCGGATCTCGAGGCCCTCGTCCTCATAGGACGTCGCAGGACGGCCGTAGTAGGCGTCGAGGTACAGGCTCTTGATCTCTGCCACGAGCGGGTAGCGCGGGTTGGCGCCGGTGCACTGGTCATTGAAGGCATTGAGCGACATCTCGTCGAGCGTGTCGAGGAAGTACTTCTCATCCACGCCGTACTCGGCGATGGTCTTCTTGACGCCGATGAACTCCTTGAGGTCTTCGATGCCCTTCATGAAGTTCTCGAACACCTCGTCGTCGTCCTTGCCGGTGAATCCGCAGAAGCGGCCCATCTCGGCGTAGCGCGCCTTGGCATGCGGATACTGGTACTGGGAGAACGTGCCCATGCGGGTCGGACGCTCAGCTGCGTTGTAGCGGGCGACGCGGGTGAGGATGACAGCGTTGGCCCAGCCGTGCGGGATGTGGTGATAGGCGCCAAGCTTGTGAGCCATCGAGTGGTTGAGGCCGAGGAAGGCGTTTGCGAATGCCATGCCGGCGAGGCAGGATGCGTTGGCCATGTGGTCGCGGGCCTCGACGTTCGTGGGCTCGGCGTAGGCCTTCGGCAGCCAGTCGAAGACGAGCTTTGCGGCCTTGAGGGCGATAGCGTCGGTGTAGTCCGATGCCATGATGGAGACATAGGCCTCCATTGCATGGGTGAGGACGTCGATGCCGGAAGCAGACGTGAGGCCCTTCGGCTGCGTCATCATGTTGTCGGTATCGACGATCGACATCGTCGGCATGAGCTCGTAGTCCGTGATAGGCCACTTGATGCCGGTCTCGGCGTCCGTGATGATTGCGAACGGCGTGACCTCGGAGCCGGTACCAGAGGAGGTCGGGATTGCGACGAACTTTGCCTTCTCGCCCATCTTCTTGAAGCGGTAGACACGCTTGCGGATATCCATGAAGTCGACAGCCATATCGTCGAACTTCTCTTCAGGATGCTCGTACATGGTCCACATGATCTTGCCGGCATCCATGGCGGAGCCGCCGCCGATTGCGATGATCACGTCAGGCTGGAAGGCACGCAGCAGCTCCTCGCCCTTCTCGGCGTCCTGCAGCTTCGGGTCAGGAGAGATGCTCCAGAAGCTGGAGTGGGTGATGCCCATCTCGTCGAGCGGCTTCTCGATCTTCTTGGTGAAGCCGGAGGTGTAGAGGAAGGAGTCGGTGACGATGAAGGCACGCTTGCAGCCGTAGACTTCCTTGAGCTCGCGCAGAGCGACCGGCATGCAGCCCTTCTTGAAGTAGACCTTCTCGGGAGTCCTGAACCAGAGCATGTTCTCGCGCCTCTCTGCGACCGACTTGACATTGAGCAGCTGGTGGATATCGAGGTTCCCGGAGAAGGAGTTGCCGCCCCAGGAGCCGCAGCCCAGCGTCAGGGAAGGTGCCAGCTCGAAGTTGTAGATGTCGCCGATGCCGCCAAGCGATGCCGGGGTGTTGATGAGGATGCGGCAGGTCTTCATCATGTTGTAGTGCTTCTCGACCTTCTCGGTCTCGCGCGTGTCGATGAAGAGCGAAGAGGTGTGGCCGTAGCCGCCGTCAGCGATGAGGCGGGAAGCCTTTGCGAGGGCGTCGTCGAAGTCCTTGGCGCGATACATGCCGAGGATCGTCGTGAGCTTCTCGTGTGCCCAGGGGTTCGAGGGCTCGACGGAGTCGGTCTCGCCGATCAGGATCTTCGTCCAGGCAGGAACCTCGACGCCTGCAGCAGCAGCGATCTTCGTTGCCGGCTGGCCGACCATCTTGGCATTGACGCCGCCGTTGACAATGACGATGTTGCCGACCTTGTCTGCCTCCTCCGGATTCAGGAAGTAGGCGCCCCTCTTCTGGAACTCTGCCTTCACCGCGTCATACACGCCGTCGAGCACGATCACGTTCTGCTCGGTCGCGCAGATCATGCCGTTGTCGAACGTCTTGGAATGCATGATGGAGTTGACGGAGTCCACGACGTTTGCCGTGTCGTCGATGATGGCAGGGTTGTTGCCCGGGCCGACGCCCAGAGCCGGCGTGCCGGAGGAGTAGGCAGCATTGACCATGCCCGGGCCACCGGTCGCGAGGATGATGTCAGCTTCCTGCATGAGCGTGTTCGTGAGCTCGATGGAAGGCACGCTGACCCAGTCGATGATGCCCTTCGGGCATCCTGCTGCCTCTGCAGCATCGCGGACGATGCGGGCAGCTTCGGTCGTGCACTTCTTTGCACGGGGGTGCGGAGAGATCAGGATGGCATTGCGCGTCTTCAGGCAGATCAGGGTCTTGAAGATGGCCGTGGACGTCGGGTTCGTCGTCGGGATGACAGCAGCGACGACGCCGAGCGGCTCTGCGACCTTCGTCATTCCGAACGCAGGATCGCGCTCGATGACGCCGCAGGTCTTCGTGTCCTTGTACTTGTTGTAGACGAACTCGGCGGCGTAGTGGTTCTTGACGACCTTGTCCTCCATGACGCCGTAGCCGGTCTCATCGTAGGCCAGCTGCGCCAGAGGAATGCGCGCCTTGTTGGCAGCGAGAGCGGCAGCCTTGAAGATCTTGTCGACCTGCTCCTGGCTGAACGTCGCGAATTCAGCCTGGGCGGCACGCATCGTCTTCAGATGGGCCTCCAGCGTCTCTACGCTGTCGATGATGCTTTCCTGTGACATCCGTTACTCCTTTGCTTTGTACGGGTGTAGCTCCACATGCGTGATGCACCAGAAAGCAAGAATCCCCACCCAGCTTCCCAGCGCAGGCATACAGGACAGGATAGAGGCAGATGCTCTGCATCCATCCATCGATGCATTATAAATAATCTTCGATTTATTGTCTTTCCTTGACGATAATCAAGGAAACGGGTCAATTGATTATTAGTATGCATATATCTACTTCTATATGCATTTATTTATATTATTAGCCCGGAGACAAAGCGTTTTATCTGTTACAGCCGTTTGCCGAAAACGTTTCCGATGCGCTTCCGCACGGATGCAGCACGTGCTAATCTTCCGCGGACAGCTCCTGTATCAGCGCATGGAGCTCTGCCTGCACGGCATGTTCCCTGTTCGTGCCGATGACGCGCTCGGCAATCTGCTTCACGGCATAGCGAGCATTTCCCATCACATAGGGATGTCCCACCGCACGAAGTATCGCGTAGTCGTTCATGGAGTCGCCGAAGGCAAGGACCTCAGAAGAGTCGATGCCGTAATAGGACAGTACGGCTTCGAGACCTGTTGCCTTCGAGATGTCCTTGGGCATCACATCGATCCAGGTATTGCCTGACGGCATGAACGTGAAGATATCGCCGAGCTCGCGCTCGAGCACATAGACCATGTCCATGATCTCGGAGGGACGCTCGCAGCAGACAGCTGCCTTGATGATGGAGACATCAGGCGAGGGCGGATCGAACAGGCGCTGCGCATTCGGCAGATCCTTGTCGAGCTCCTTCACATAGCTCGACTGGTCGTCGAGCAGGTAGGTATGCTCCCAGTCATAGAGCACAAGATGGAGCTCATCGAATGCCTGGCAGGTGCGGAAGAGGCGAAGAATCCCTCTCGTTGAGAAGACCTCGCGGTCGAGGAAGCGCCCATCAGCAAAGACCTGGGCGCCAAGCGCTGCCACATAGTCGATCTCGTCAGCGACCGGTGCGAAGAACCATCTGAGCGTCGAATAGCGCCTGCCTGAGCTTACGCAGAAATGGACGCCCTGCTCCCTGAGCTCGCGGATGATCTTGAAGGTCTCGGGCGGGACCTGGGAATTCTCATCGAGGAGCGTTCCGTCCATATCAGTAGCGACAAGCTTTATCATGTATCCCTCCCAGCCAGCTGGTTGTGTCAGTGCCTACAGGCTACCATAGCACGCCCAGATGCCTGCCTTCTGCAACCTTCTGTCGGCTGATGGACCCGTTATCCGAAGCTGACCGACACAAGACAGAAGTCTGTCCAAGATATTGCTGCCGTCTCAGCAATATCTTCCAGAAAGACGCTTCCCTTCTGTCCTTCTGGATCTATAATGATAATAGTTCCTAATAATAGATCGACAGGAAGGAATCTGCCATGTGGATCCTTGCAGCCTGCGCATCGGCACTCTTTGCCGGCATCACTTCCATCCTCGCCAAGTGCGGCATCCGCCATACGGACTCGGACGTCGCCACCGCCGTGCGCACGGTCGTCGTGCTTCTCTTTGCCTGGCTCATGGCAGCGCTCGTCGGCTCCATCTCGACGATCGGATCCATCTCTGCCCACTCGATGCTCTTCCTTGCACTTTCGGGAATGGCGACAGGTGCCTCCTGGATCTGCTACTTCAAGGCGCTTTCCATGGGTGATGTCAACAAGGTCGTGCCGATCGACAAGTGCTCGGCTGTCCTTACCATCCTTCTTGCGATTGTCCTGTTCGGCGAGACCGATGCCCTCGCCGTGAAGCTCATAGGCTCTGCCGGCATTTTGATAGGCACCTTCCTCATGATCGAGCGCAAGAAGCAGGACCACGCTGTCGAAGGCAATTCCTGGATCTGGTACGCCGTGGGATCTGCCGTATTTGCAGCCCTCACATCCATTCTTGCGAAGGTCGGCATCGAAGGCGTCGAGTCGAACCTCGCCACAGCCATCCGCACCTGCTATGTGCTGGTCATGGCATGGGTTGTCGTGGCCCTGAAAGGAAAGCTCGGCGAGGTGCGCCATATCGAGAAGGGCGAGCTCGGCTTCATCTGCGCCTCCGGCCTTGCTACGGGCGCCTCCTGGCTCTGCTACTACTATGCAATCCAGACCGGCGTCGTCTCCATCGTCGTGCCAATCGACAAGCTCTCGATCGTCGTCGCAATGGCATTCTCTGCCGCCGTCTTCCATGAGACCTATACGAAGCGCTCGCTCACCGGCCTTGCCCTGATTGTCGCGAGCACCATTGCCATGGCAGTCATCAGATAGAGCTGCTGAAGCCAAAAGAGGTGTAGGCAGGATTGCATGTCTCTGCATAGAACCAAGAGGAACCATCGCGGGAGCAGCTAGTCACAAGACAGAGAATGCAGGAATTAATATCCCATGCTGAGTATGGCGAAATAGATCTAATGCCGATTCTCGCACTCGTTATCAGGCTGATGCATTGCATGCTGCGGCGATTATCCAATTTCCGAGCAATCTCCGGCAGTCAAATACATGCTAAGCAATCTCTCTCAGATCCTTGAACAGCTTGAATAGCTGAGTCTTCTCATCGAAATACAGTTCGGAGAATCCTTGCTGCTCATAGTAGCCAAGTAGTTCTTCCCTGCAATCGACATACTCGATTGACCCACCTATACGCCTGATGCACTCACAAAACTGATTCTCAGCAAAGGGAAGCAGCATGGATGCATCAAAGTCATCATGAGAGAATTCATCGCTCCTTGCAAGCTGTGCTATCAGATAGCCAGGGAATGCGCTGCGCGTTGCGACACCAGGCACTTTTCCTAGAACTGCAGCCTTCTCCAAATCATCCACCTGGGAGAAATCAGCAACAGCCAGAGCTAGCGTGAGAAAGGCAACGATTTCCAGCCTTCCCTCGTCGAGAGACTTCTTCGAGAGCACAAGATATGTGCGACTTGCTCCCGTTTCTTCGTTACGTAAAGACAGAGCTTTCAGAAAGAGCGAGATATCAGCATCCCGCTTGCACGAGAACCGAGCACAGGCCTTCCTGAGGCTTGACTTGGTGAAGCCACTTTGCAGCAGAGCCGATAGACTGAAGAGCTCAACATCCATCTATGCTCCTGCTACTTGAACTTCTTCGGATCAAGTTTCCTGTCCGAAAGGACAAGTATCTTGCCAGATGCAGATTTGGCAGGACGCGCTGGCATGCTCATTATCTTCGCCATTTTCCTTGCTTGCTCAGTCGTCAGAACAACTGGACGCCCAATACTGGATGTTGCCATACATCCCACCTCCTTGATTGTCTTGCTCATATTCTACCCTCCACTGCCATCTAACAACTACCCACAGCAAGCCAGTGGAGCCCCATTTAAGAGCGATCCGCTATCATGCCGATTGGCAAGCTCTCAATTGTCGTTGCTTTGACATCTTGTCGCTGTCTACCACAAGACCTATTCGAAGCACCCACCTGCAGTACTTAGCCTTATGGTTGCAAGTATGATGGTTATGGCATTTGCCAGATAGGAATCAACCGCGCCGCTGGAGCGTTGCCATTATTAAAAAATGACGAATTTATACTCGTCGTAAATTCGACATTTTATGATTCCCTACGCTTGGCAACGCCTCAGATCAGAGGATTCTACAGAGCCATGCATTGCACTGCCCGACCTGTCTGGCATCTCTCTGTTCACTTCGGGCTGTACAATCCACTCTCCAGGCTCACCGGGATAATCCCCACCATCGCATGCTTCACCCAAGCGTTCTATCTTCTCATCAGAGGTAGCATGACCGCCCTTGATCTTGTACTCAGCCATCTCTCCTCCAATCAGGTCAAAGCTACAGATTCATACTCGCTATGGGTGTCACTGTGCGCCTAGCAAGCATCTCTTCCCCCCTCAGGCTCAACGTGCATCGTCTCAGACTTCCCGTTCGCAAGCGCATAGAGTCCTTCGTCCTGTCATTCCTTCTGGAAGCAGGCGCATGCCCTCATCACTCATCTCAATAGGATAGCCGCAAGCAGTGCCGTATTTATTTGCATCCTGTTCCCTGACCACGATCTCAGACCTCTTGAATCTCTGGCCTCTCCGCACTACATGGCTATTGGCAGGCATCATTCAAAGAAGGAGCGTTTCTCGACTCATATCGATATCGGTCCTATACTATTAGGTCCAACTATTGATATGAAAGACTGTGGGGTGGCAGATATGAGGATCCTTCTGATGATGGCAGTGCTTCCTGCTGCCTTCCTTATGGCATATGTCTGGCAGATGGATCCTGTCGACAAGGAGCCTCTGTCCCTTCTCGCAAAGCTCTTCCTCTTCGGCATACTCTCCACCCTTCCCGCCATCTTGATCGAGACAGCAGGATCTGATGCCCTGCTTGGAGGTGGCATGCCCCAGGACTTCCATTCCCTCCTTCTCATGAACTTCGGTATCGTCGCCGTGACAGAGGAATGCTCGAAATATGTGTTCCTGCGTCTTGCCTCCTGGCATGACCGGAACTTCGACTATGTCTTTGACGGAATCGTCTATGCCGTCTTCTGCGGCCTTGGCTTCGCTGTGGCAGAGAATATCAGCTACGTCTTCTCGTTCGGACCAGGTGCCGCTGTCGTCCGTGCCTTCACTGCCATTCCTGGCCACTGCGTCTTCGCTGTCTTAATGGGCTCGTTCTATGGCAGGACGAAGCTTGCACAGGTACAGCAGCGGCATATCCCTCGCCTCTGGAATGGCCTTCTCTCCCTGGCAGTGCCCATCTTCTGCCACGGTGTCTATGACACGCTTGCAGGCATCGAGGGAGCAGACGCTGTCTTCTTTGTGTTCCTCCTTGCGCTTGTGCTCATTGCCTCTGCCACGACGAAGCATGTGTCGCGGCGTGCCGAGCGCATATCGATCTGGTACTGACAGATATCCAGGCCTTTTCGTCTGGCCATCCGCCATCCCTGCAGCTTGTTTTGAGCCCCTTTCCGTTCTTCTCAATGGTTCACGGGCTGCGCAAAGAGGGGCTGCCCAGACAGAGAGCGGACGGCACAAGGCATCTTTCAGCATTGCCCTGGACATCCGCAACAAGCAGGCGCCCGCAGATTTCGCCCGTACGCCCAGCACCATGACAAAAGCAGCCCCTGGAGCCAGCATAGCTCCAGAGGCTGCTTCTTTCCTGCCGAGACCGCCTACACGATGGTCCATCCGCCATCCACAAGCACAAGCTGGCCTGTCACATAGCTCGACGCATCGGATGCCAGATAGAGCATCGTGCCATTGAGCTCGCCTGGGTTTCCACGCCTTCCCATCGGGCAGCCATTCTTTATGCCATCCTCATACGCCTGGTTCGTGACCTTGTCCGCCATCTCGGATGCAAAATAGCCCGGTCCCAGCACATTGACCGTGATGTTGTGCTGTGCCCACTCGGCGGCAAGCGCCTTGCTCATCATCAGCACGGCGCCTTTCGAGGCGGAATAGGCGCTTCGGGGCACGCCGTTCATCGTCACGACGCAGTGGAACGAGCCGATGTTCACAATCTTGCCGTAATTCTGGCGCAGCATGATCTTGCCGACCTCGCGGCAGCAGTAGAAGACGCCATTCACATTGGTATCGATCGTCTTTTCCCATGATCCGTCATCTGCCTCGACAGCAGGCGTCGAGAATCCCGTGCCGGCATTGTTGATCAGGATATCGATGCGGCCGAAGGCATCTTCTGCCGCCTTAGCCATCTTCCTGACGCTGTCCTGGTCCGACACATCGCATGGGACGGCCAGGCACCTTGCGCCCAAGGCTTCGATCTCCTTCTTGACCTCTTCGAGACGGTCCACCCTGCGGGCACAGATGCAGACATTGGCACCCTGCTCGGCAAGGCAGAGCGCAAACTGCCTCCCCAGACCCGATGAAGCCCCTGTCACGATCGCATTCTTTCCTTCAACCGAGAAATAGTTCTTCATGGCTCACCGCTCCTTCCGGCTTTCGCCACACAAAATGTTAGTCTGTTCTCACAATCATGAGGGGAAGATTCTGTCCGGCTGCAGAAGCAGAGCTCCATCCGGCCAAGACAGTGCACCCCGTGACCCCTTCCATGCTAGTCTGGAAGGTCTGGGCATCGCATCCAGCCGAAAGGAGCAGCGCTATGGATGAGGACAGCACGCCTGCCAGGCATTCGCTTGGCTTTCGAGGCACCTTCGAGGTGGGCATGGCGCTCTTCTCGATGTTCTTCGGAGCAGGCAACCTGATCATCGCACCGCTTCTGGGCGTCCAGTCAGGGCCTCATGCCCTAGCTGCAACGCTGGGATACCTCGTATCGGGCGTCGGCCTGCCGATAGCTGCCATCATCGCCCTTGCCCATGCCGGCACGGCCGAAAACCTCCTCTCCCGCATCGGGCGCAGGTTCTCCCGTCTCTTCACGATCCTTGTCTATCTCGCTATCGGCCCTGCTCTCGCCATTCCCCGGACCGCCTCCACGTCCTTCGAGATGGCAAAGCCGCTGCTCGAAGGCGGCGGAAGCGCTGCTGTCCGGTTCGCATTCTCTGCCATCTTCTTTGCCTTCGCCCTGGCGCTTGCGCTTCGGCCGGCCCGGATTGTCCGTCTCATGGGCAAGGTCACAGGACCGCTCCTCATCGGGCTTCTGGTGCTGATGGTGCTCGCCCAGATCCTGGCTCCGGCGGCAAGCCCGCTCGAGGCAGCCGAAGGAGCCTACCGCGAAGCGCCTGCTGTGGCTGGCTTCATCGAGGGATACCAGACACTCGATCTCCTTGCCTCCTTTGCCTTCGGTGTCGTTGTAACAGGCAGCATCCGCTCCCGCGGCATCGCGGACCATAAGGACCAGGCTGCCCAGGTCGCACGCTCCGGCATCGTGGCCGGCCTTCTTATGGCTGCAGTCTACGGTGCGCTCAGCTATCTCGGGACCCGCATGGGCACGGCCCTGCCCGATGCAGCAAACGGCGCCGAAGTGCTCTCCGCTTCGGCAGATGTCCATTTCGGCCATGCCGGCACACTGCTTGTTGCAGCCATCTTCCTGATTGCCTGCTTCAATGTCTGCACAGGCCTCATCTCTTCCATCGCGGAGTACTTCAGCACGACGTTTCCGAAGCTTTCCTTTCGGGCGTGGGCCATCCTCATTGCAGCCATATCCTGTCTTCTCTCGAATGCCGGACTCACCGCTATCCTTGCCTTCTCGGTTCCGCTCCTCATGGCGCTCTACCCGATGGGCATCTGCGCTGTCGCAATGGGCCTTGTGCCGCACTCGGGTTCCCACCAGCTTCTCTGGCGCGGCGCAATGGCTGCCATCGGCATCCAGAGTGCGGCCTCGGCCATCCGCGATGCGATCTGTCCCGGCCTTTTCCTTCCGACAGACATGCTCCCGGCATCCTCGCTCGGCCTCGGCTGGATCGTGCCCGGCATCGCTGGCGCTGCCGCAGGAGAGCTGGCTGCAGCCATACGGCGCCACATCTTCCCGGCTGGCTAGACTCTTTCCCAGACGGGTATCAGCCTTTCAGGAAAAGCGTTGCAGGGAGGCATCCATGGCCGACGAGTTCTTCGAAGACGACGATCCCTATTTTCTGGTCTCAGACCGGCTCGATGCCGGCGAGGCACCCGGAAAGGTCCATGCGTGGGCCGCAAAGCAGCGCAGGAAGGCAAAGGACGAGGTGCTCCGCAGCCAGTGGGATGAAGCGCTGCGCTATATCGAGGAAGAGCATCCCGAGCTGACGCGCTAGCGCCTATCGTGTTCCACCACGCTGTGGCCGCTGCCTGAAAGCGCATGCCCCAGGATGCATGGACAGCTCACAGACGCCCTGCTGCCCGGATACAGAAAGGCTTCCCCCTCCCAAAGACAGGGAGGAGAGCCTCCATGCCCGTTCTGCTGCAGACGATTACGGGCTCAACGACATCACGATCCGCCTCATAGCCATGGCAGACCGCATGCTCACGGCAAGAACATGCCCAAGGACGAGGCGCTTGCCCGCACCCGGAAGGCACCCGACTATCTTGCGGCCCGCCTCATCTGCTCGGCAGCAGGGCCTCTTTCGGGCATCGAAATCCCGGATGCTATGTCCAGGAAGTGCTCGACCGCGAGAAGTTCTCCCCGACCTCCTTCGGCAACGGCGTTGCCATCCCCCATTCCATGAGCGCTTCGACAGCACGGTCGTTCCTCTCTGTCGTTGTCAACGACAAGCCGATGGCATGGGGGACGCAGAAGGTCAGCCTCATCATGCTCATGGGCCTCTCAGAAGCAGACCGCAAGGGATTCCGCATTCTCTTCGACAGCCTGCTCGAGGTTCTCTCCGATCCTGCAAAGGTCACGCAGCTGACCCGCTCGGATATCTACGACGAGTTTGCCAGGAAGCTGAATGACATGATCATGGGTGCATAGCAGCCCAGACAGGACCGGTACCCGGTGCCTGCACAGGCAGGACGCATCCTGCCTCCCGAAACAGAAAAAGGCCGCTTCCCATCGGGAAAGCGGCCCTGGCTGCATCTTTCAGGAATGCTATGCCTCGAACTCCATGTCCTTGGATTCCTTGATCATGAGGAGCGCGACAAAGGCAACGACGGACATGGCAACAAGGTACCAGCCCACACCCTGGATGCCGAAGGCAGCGACAAGTGCCGTAGCGATCGTCGGGGCGAAGGCGCCGCCCAGGATCGAGGCGAGGTTGTAGGCAAGGCCAGATCCCGAATAGCGCACGTTTGCCGGGAAGAGCTCAGGCAGATAGGCGCCGCAGGGACCGAACAGGCCGCCCATGAGGGCAAAGCCGACAGCGAGGAAGACATAGACGGCAAGGGAGTTCTGCGTCGTCAGAAGCTGCGGCGCGAAGAAGCTGAAGACGACCGTCAGGAAGGTGGCGAGCAGAAGCACCGGACGGCGTCCGCGCTTGTCTGCCTCGACGCAGCCGACGACGATGAAGACAGCGAAGAAGACGATAGCGGCAAGCTCGAGCTTGAGGAAGTCGGTCTGCGCAAAGCCAAGGGTCTTGACGCCGTAGGAAAGTGACCAGGTGCCGAGCAGATAGAAGAGCGTGTAGGTGATGCCCATGGCACAGGTGCCAAGAACGACCTGCTTCCAGTACTTGCGGAGCTCCTTGAGCGGGCTCTTGACGACACGGTCCTCCTTCACGGCCTTCTGGAAGACCGGCGTCTCGCTCATGCGGTTCCTGACAACGAGGCCCACGACGACAAGCACGGCAGAGAGCAGGAACGGGATGCGCCAGCCCCAGGCAACCATCTGGTCGTTCGTGAGGTTCGACTCGAGCACGAGGTTCACGCCGTAGGCGAAGAAGAAGCCAAGCGGAGCGCCGAGATTCGGGAAGGATCCCCAGAGGGCGCGCTTGTTGGCAGGAGCGTTCTCCGTTGCCACAAGCGCTGCTCCTGACCACTCGCCGGCAAGGCCCAGGCCCTGGCAGGCACGGCAGACGCAGAGCAGGACGACAGCCAAAGGACCGAGAACGTCGTATCCCGGCAGCACGCCGACGACAAACGTCGCCGTTCCCATCATCATGAGCGCCATGACCAGGGTCTTCTTGCGGCCGAGGCGGTCGCCGAAGTGGCCGAAGAGAAGCGAGCCGAAGGGGCGTGCCAGGAAGGAGACTGCGAAGGTCACGAACGACAGGAGCGTCGCCAGGAACGGATTGGACTTCGCGACATCCGTGAAGAAGACGAGGCCGAAATAGCTTGCAGCAGCGATCGAGTAGCAGTAGTTGTCATAGAACTCGATGGCGGTACCGATCATGGAGGCTGCCATCACTTCGAGGACGGAGTCGCGGTGCGGCTCTTCTGTATCTGCGGCCGGATTCACGGCCATTGCGTCTGATGCCATCTTTTTTCCTTTCGATAGATATAGCAGGAGGCCCGGAACTGCAGATATGCAGCCCCGGGCCTCCTCAACCGTGGCTGCCTGCAAGGGTGCAGGCAGCCAATGCATGGCAGCCTGCACCTAGATAATCACGATGTTGGTAATCAGGCTTGCCATGGTGAAAGATCCTTTCGGGTGTGCGTGCGCCCTGTGCGCTCGCGTTGAGTGAGACTATGACGGTCAGGAGAGGAAAACTTGGCCAGATTGAGCCCTGCGTAATATGCTTGAAACACTATTCGGCAGAACGCATCGTTTTGTCGGCAATCGGTATGCAGATGAACTGGGAAAACGTTACTTTCTGCATGAAATGCGCTTTCTATTTAGCAAATACAGGTATATGGAGAAGCTGTTGTCTGCATTCATGCAGCGCAATCAGGCATGGACTGTCGTGCCGGAGAGCCCGTCGATCACATCCGGGGCCTTCGCAAGCGAGCCTATGACGCAGGTACGGCCCGGGCGGCTCCGCACGAACTTGATGGCAGCACGCACTTTGGGCTCCATCGAACCCTTCCCGAACTCTCCTGCATCGGCGAGGCGCTCTGCCTCATCCGCCGCGATGTCCTCTATCTCCTTCTGCTCCGGCGTGCCGAAGCCGGTGCAGGCATGCTCGACCGCCGTAAGCAGGATGAGCCGCTCGGCGTAGCAGTCCTCCGCCAGAAGCTCTGCGCCCATATCCTTGTCGATCACCGCAGCAACGCCCTTGTAGGCGCCCTTGTCCGAGTAGTCGCGTATGACGGGGATGCCGCCGCCTCCGCAGGCGATAGGGATGAATTCATTGTCGAGGAGGTTCAGGATGCTTGGCGCCTCGACGATCTTCTTCGGCTCGGGGCTGGCGACGACCCTTCTCCAGCCTCTCCCGGAGTCCTCCATGAAGGACATGTCGGGATGCTTTGCTTTGAGCGCATCTGCCTGCTCCTTCGTGAGGAAGGGTCCGATCGGCTTGGTCGGATGCGCGAAAGCAGGATCGTCCGGATCCACCTCCATCTGTGTCACGACGGTCGCGACATGCCAGCGCTTGTACGCCTTGTGCATAGCGACACCAAGGGCCTGCTGGAGGTGGTAGCCGATATATCCCTGGCTCATGGCACAGCACTCAGGCAGCCCCATGGCAGGAGCCATGCCCGCCTCGGAGGCATAGCTGAACGTGTCCTGGATCATGCCAATCTGGGGACCATTGCCGTGGGTGATGATGATCTCGTTGCCGTGGGAGATCATCTCGACAAGAGACGGCGTGATGGCGCGCAGGCGCGCCATCTGCTCTTCCGGCGTATCTCCGAGGGCATTGCCGCCCAGAGCGATGACCACACGCTGATCGGTATTGATACGCATGAAGAGCCTCCCTGCCGAGCCTGCCAGGACATGTGCCAGATTAGCGCAGGCAGAGCCGGCATCTCCCAGACCTGGAAAACCGTCACCCCCTAGCAACGTCTTGGCCATTGAGCAGAAAAAGTTGCTCGGGCCTGCCATCTGCTGCCATCCAATCCGCGTAGCATAGAGGACGGAAGACAGCAATGCGCCAGAAGGGATACCCGCATGTACAGGCTTGTGGCAAGCGATATGGACGAGACGTTCCTCGATTCCGGCCATGAGGTGCCGGAAACGAATATCGAGGCAATACGCGAGCTCAGGAAGCTTGGCTGCCTCTTCGTCCCGGCATCGGGCAGAGCCTATGGCTCTGTCATGGAATCCCTCCATGCGATTCCCCCCGAGCTCCTCGAAGGCTCCTATCTCATCAGCTACAACGGCGGATGCCTGAACCGCATAGGAGACGCAGAACCTCTCTCCTACCACACGCTTCCCCATCAGAAGGCAGAAGCGCTCTATGTGTACGGCATCAAGCTCGGCTGCGTGAGCATGCACGTCTATGAGGTATCGGGCAAGGTCTGGGGCTGGAATCTCCAGCCTGAGGAAGTGGACTATCTTGCAGGCCACATGGATATCGAGCCGACAGATGCCGCCTCGCTCGACTTCCTCGAGGATGTGCCCATTGCAAAGATGCTCTACTGCATCCCTGACGGGACTGAGGAACTGCAGAGAATCGAGCGCGAGATGCCCGTAGAGCTCAAGCAGGGCACCTCGACGACCTTCAGCTCGGGGCGCTATCTCGAGTTCAATCCCGAAGGCGTCGACAAGGGCCAGGGTCTTCGCAATCTCGCCAATCTCCTCCATATCGATCTTGCCGAGACGATAGCCGTGGGCGATGCCGCAAACGATGCAAGCATGGTGGATGCCGCAGGCGTAGGCGTCTGCGTCGCAAATGCACGTGACGGCCTCGACAGGGTTGCAGACTATAGGGCTGCATCGACAAACGATGACGGGGTCATCAAAGAGATCCTGGAAAAGATTGTCCGCCCCGCAAACGAGGCATAGGCCATCTCTGACAGCCCGCCTCTCCCCTCCTGCAACCTTGCCTTACTGCATCCTTACGCGCTGCAGATGCCCTGCATAAGCAGGTCAGCTATCTTGAAGGCAGGACAGTTCTCAGATGATGGGGGCTTATGCACAAGACGTTCGTCATTCCCTGCAGTCCCCATGCTGGCAGGATGGCAGAAGCGATCGAGCAGAGGGCGAACAATCTCGAGCAGGATGGCTACGACGTGGTCTCTTTTACTGCCACTGCCTCTGCCAAGGCCATCATCCTGGCCAGGAAACGCGATTCCGGGGAGGCATGACCATGGAGAGCATCTCGAAAGCACTTGCAGTCATCGGCACCATCGGCGTTGCCTGCGGCATCATGGGCTGCATCGGCCTTTTTGCAGGCGGCCCCTTCGGCGATTTCATGCAGGGAGCCACACCTGGCATCATGATCGGGCTTTCCGCCCTTCTCCTTATCATCCGCCCCAAGGCTGACTAGGCATCTCAAAACGAAGCCTCAGGCCTTGCAAGCAAGATCGAGGCATCCCCCATGAACGAAGCCCCTCCCCGGCAATGACCGGAAAGGGGCTTCAAACTTTCTTGGTTCTTCCCCTATCTCCAGATGCCGCGCCTGTGGCGGATCGTGTAGTAGAGGTCGTTTTCCATCGCAAGGACCTCGGGGATGGGGACAGGCCTGCATGGTGCCATATGCATCTTCTTCTTGATCCAGATCCAGGAGTAGATGCCGAGCACAAGGAAGCAGGCAGCCGAGAGCAGCCAGATCGCAAGGGCCTCGTCCGGGTCGGACGAGATGTTTGCGATCATGAATATCGTGCCCAGGATGCCAATGATGGGGATGAGAGGGCCGCCCGGGACCTTGAAGGCACGCGGCGCCTTCGGGAAGCGCTTTCTCAGGACCAGCACGTCGATATCCGCAAAGATGTAGGACACGAGCCAGAGCACCGTCACGACGAGAATCAAAAACGAGATCGCATCGGACGAGTCGCCCGAGAAGAAGGCAATGACGCAGATGGAAATCGTGACGAAGAGAATGGCCACAGCCGGTGCCCCATGCTTGTTCTTCTTTGCGAAGAAGTGCGGCATCATGTTCACCTTTGTCATTCCGTCCGTGATCTGGGAAAGCCCGTTCACGGTCGAGTTCTGCGACCCTGTGAAGGCAAGCGCCGAGACGACGCACATCCAGATCTTCCCGAAGCTGCCCAGAAGGTCCTCGCCGTAGAGCAGATGCGGCGTGGCAGACTCGGAAAGGCCTGCCCAGGGCACGTAGTTCGAAAAGCCGACAACGACGATGGAATCCATAACGAAGATGAGGCAGAGCGAAAGCGCCATGCCAAGCGGGATGTTGCGCTTTGCATTGCGCACGTCCTTCGAGATGGGAATTGCATACTCGGCGCCGACGAAGAGCCAGGATGCCGTGCCGACAGCAGCGATGACCGAAGCGGGGTCGGTTGCGACAGCAGCCTCCTGCTGGACGACCTGGCCTGTGCCGAGCCTGAAGGCGCCGATGAGGCCGATCACGATCATCGAGATCAGAAGCAGGTAGGACACAAAGTCCTGGAGCTTTGCGAAGACATCGACACCCATGAGGGCACAGATCGCGATGACAGCAGAGACGAGCGTCGGCCAGAGCGCAGCCGGAATCGGAATCGGCAGGGTCGCTGCCATGACGGAACCGAAGATGGCAGCCTCGACGCCGCCACAGAGGATGTTGCAGACAAGATAGCCGCCGACCATCGTGACGAGCGTCGGAAGCGGCCCCAGGCCTGCCAGCGTGTACTGGACGAGGCCTCCTGTCGCATTCGGCATGAGGCTGTTGAGCTCTGCCATGCAGGCAGCCGAGCACAGGTTCAGGACGAGCGCGATTGCCATTGCGGGGATGAACATGAGGCCCGCCTCACCGGCGCCCTGTCCAAGCGATACGAGGCAGCTCATCGAGACGATGAGGCCCATCGAGACAGAGACGACATTCCTGAGCCCGAGCGGCTTGTCCGTGTCGTTAGCCATGTTCCCTCCTAGATAGCGTCAATACCCTCATCGCCGGTACGGACGCGCACGACCTGTGCAAGGTCGCTCACGAAGATCTTGCCGTCGCCGATGTGGCCCGTATAGAGCTCCTTCTCGATCAGGTCGACAAGCTCGGGCACGCGCTTCGTCTCGACGACGACAGAGATCATGGTCTTCGGCAGAAGCTCCATCTCGTAGTTCTCGTCGACCTCGTATTCCTTCGTGCCCTTCTCGACGCCGCAGCCAAGTACCTGCATCACGGTCATGCCGCGCACATGGGCCTTGCTGAGCGTGCGGCGCAGCCCGTCGAACTTCTCCATGCCGGTGATGATGTCGATCTTCGATACGTCAGACATTGAAGCCTCCTTCAGGCGCAGAAGCGCCCTCGTCTGGGACACGCCGTGCCCTGCTTTTAGGTTGGTTGATTGGATTTCCTGGGGTTGCCAGGCTGGAAGAGTCTAGGCTGCCGGAGAGACGGTCAGGCGGAACTGCCCTGGCGTCATGCCGGCGAACTCGTTGAACTCATGCACGAGATGCGACTGGTCCGCATAGCCGCAGGCAAGGGCGATCTCGGGAGCGTTCTGGATATCCTTCTCGCCGGAGATGAGCTCCATTGCACGCTGGAAGCGCACGAAGCGCGCATAGAGCTTCGGAGAGAAGCCGTGCACCTCGGCGAACGCCTTCCTGAGATAGTGCGGAGAGACGCCTGCAGCTGCTGCAACAGAGGAGATCGGAGCAGATCCGCTCGTGCGCAGGATCTCGTGGCGGGCGAAGCGCTCGAGCTCGCGCACCTTGGAGGTGCCAGGCTTTGCTGCAGGAATGCTTTCGTCCTGTTCCCAGGTCACGATGGCAGAGGCAAGCACCTGCATGCGCGCCTTCTGGTCCGGGGCCTCGAAGAGAAGGTCTGCGAGCCTGCCCTCCGAAGCATCCTTGTCGAGCACGATATCGGCGTCGACGAGGTCTTCAGGAGAGAGCCCCTTCGGAAGCGGTGCCTCACCTGAACGGAAGCGGCAGCCCACCCAGGAACGCCCTTCCGCGAAGGCCCAGGTACGGGCAGAAGAGACCGTGCCGCCAATCACAGCAACGATATCGGAAGAACCGATGCCGAAGGAAAGGTCGACGCAGCCATCCGGAACGGCCCACGAATGCGCCGCCTCAGATCCGGTAGAGAAGGCATAGACGAGCGAGGCGCTGCTGCCGGCAAGCTTCTGTTCGTGGTAGTCGAGAACACCGAGCGGAAGATAGGGCTGATGCGTCCTCTCGAGTGCTGGACCATCTTCCTGCGTGCCTTCGGTCTCCTGCTTTGCGGCACCGGTCCCACTGGACACGCCGCATACACGCCTTGCACTTCCGGCCATTGCTGCCTCCCACAACGTGTCGGAAAGCAGCGTCTCCCTGTTGGCGCGGCTTTCCCATTGCCTCAAAGGTACAAGCCGCGCTTTGCAGGGATTTGCGGGGGCGGTTACAGGCCTGTTGCCCGACCGTTTCGATTGCCGCCCCCGCAAACCATCAGAACATCTCCGGCTTGTCCCAGAGATTGAGCTTGACGCCGATGCCGAGCTCCTTGGCCTTGCGGTAGACATCGCCGCCCCAGGCGATGTCCTCGACCGGCATGCCGCCGACAGAGTAGACAATCGTCTGGTCCTCGCTCACACGGCCCGGCACCTTGCCAGTGATAACGTCGGCAATGTTCACGATCGAGGAGCGCTCGATCTTGCCCTCATGCGCAAGGTCGGTGAAGGCGCAGCCGATAATGCCCATCTTCGGATACGTGGGATACGGATACTCCTCTTCCCAGGCATCGTAGAGGCCCATGTTGTCGACGACGAGGCGGCTCTTGAGAAGGAACTCCTCGTCGAAGAGGGCAGCCGAGGGCATGGACACGAGCGCGCCCGGTTTGATCCAGGAGCCATCGACCTTCGGGAAGGTGGAGATGTCGTCTGCCACGGTCGTCGTGAACGAGACGATGTCGGCGTCCTTCACGGCCTCCTCGATCGTATCGGCGACCTCGATCGTCTTGATGCTCGGAAGCTCTTCCTTCACGAAGGAGACGAAGGAGTCAAGCGAGCGCTTGCCGCGGCCCTTGATGCGGATCGTGTCGAGCGTGGGGCAGGCTGCCACGAAGGCAGCAGCAGAGGTCTTGCCCATGACGCCAGGGCCGACGACAGCGGCGATTCTGGCATCCTTCGGTGCAAGATAGCGGGCGCCGACACCGGGGATGCCGCCCGTACGGTAGGCGGAGAGGAGGTTTGCGGACATGAGGGCAAGAGGGGCGCCGGTATCCTTGTCGTTCAGCATCATCATCAGGATGGAGCGCGGCAGGCCCTTGGCCTTGTTCTCCATGTTGGAGCCGTACCACTTCATGCCCGCCATCTGCCAGCGGCCGCCGAGGTAGGCAGGCATTGCCATGAACCTTCTATCCTCGCCGTTTCTCGGCATGCCCGGGAACTTCGGGTCGTCCGGGAACATGATCATCGTGCCGTGCGAGTTATGGTTCTCGCCGCCCATCACGTAGTCGCCCTTGGCAAGCGTGACGAGGAGCTCCTCCATGCAGTCGACGCAGGCAGGCATGTTCTTCACGCCCGCCTTGATCATGTCAGGCTCGCTGAGGTACAGGAAATCGATGCGGGTATCCATGGAATGGTCCTTTCTGTCAGGCGGCAGCACCGCACGTGAAAGCTGGAAATACCTGCCGTCTAGGCACGGGCATGGAAGCGGTCGTAGCGGAAGGCCGAGATGTCGAGCGTCGTCTTCTCATCGCGTGCGACCTCGGAGAGAAGCGTGCCGACAATCGGGGAGATGCCGAAGCCGTGTCCTGTGAAGGCGCAGCCGACAACAAGACCCGGCACTTCGTCAATGGCACCGAGCACGGGCACGCCGTCGATGCAGACGTCCTCGTAGCCGCCCCAGGTGCGCACGATCTTTGCATCGGCGAGCTTCGGGATGTAGCGCAGGATGCCGCGGCAGATGGCAGGAGCCGTGATGGACGAGGTGGCATCGTGGCCGTTGTCCTTGTTCACATCCTCGAAGCCGGAGTCGCCACCGAAGACGAACGAGCCGTGCTTCGTCTGGTGTCCGTAGAAGTCGGCGTCAGCTGTGCCGAGCATCTGTGGGAACATCTTCGGCTCCATCTCGGTCACAAGCGCCTCGATGAGGACATTCGACATCGGCACATCGATGCCGACGGTGCCGAGGATCTTGCGGGAGGCATAGCCTGCGCAGACGATCACGCGGTCGGCCTCGAACGTGGCTTCGGGGCAGACGACCTTGCGGACAGCGCCGTGCACCTTCCTGAGCTCCGTGACCGGCATGCCGGAATAGAAGCGGACACCGAGGCGGCGCGCTGCCATGTAGTAGGCATAGGTGGCCTTCAGGGGGTTTGCATGGCCATCCGTCGGGCACCAGGAGGCGCCTATGACCTCGTCGGAGAGGTATGGGTTGATGGCCCGGACCTCGTCTCCCGAGATCATGCGCATGTCGAGGCCCTGGGCCACGGCCTTGTCGCGCAGGCCCTCGAGAATCTTGATGTGGCGGTCGGTCTTGCCGAGACGGAGGTTTCCGCCCTGGCAGTACTCGACATCGGCACCGAGCTCCTCGGAAAGGGTCGGCCAGAGATGCTTCACGGCATACATCGCAAGCGGAAGCTCGCGCGGGTCGCGGCCGGACTGGCGGACACCGCCGCCATTCCTCGTCGATCCGCCATTGCCGATGATGTCAGACGCCTCGAGCACGATGACGGAGGTGCCCTTCTTTGCCAGATAGTAGGCCGTTGCGCAGCCGATGATGCCAGCGCCGACGACGATCACGTCAGCCGTGCGCTCGGGGATGTCGGCCGTCGTTCCCTTTGCCATCTCACTCGCCATCCCTTCCACCTTCCTTCGCGAATACGCTCATCTCAATCGGACGCATGGGAGCACGCGAGCTTGCAGGCTCGAGCTCGTCAGGCGAGACAGCGAGCTCCCGGGCAACGATGCCCTTCACGAGACGTGCGCAGGTCTGTCCCTGGCAGAGGCCCATGCCGCAGCGCAGATACCTTCTGATCTCTGCGATCGTGAAGAGGCCCTCATGCACGGCCTTCCTGATCTCGCCCTGCGTGACCTCCTCGCAGCGGCAGACAATCATGTCATCTCCTGGCTTCGGCTCGAAGGGGCCGAGGTCCCTTGTGCGGTCGTTGATATCCTTCATCTGGAACACTCCCCCTCTAGGCTTCTGCAACAGCGTCTGCTGCCTTGAAGAACCGTGCCTTCATTGCCATGTCACGAGGCACCTTGATCGTGACGATCGCGGTATGGTCGAAGGCCTTCGTGCGCTTGACGCCGACAACCTCCGCTTCGCAGACCGGCTCGCCGGAACGGCCGAGTGCCGTGCCCTTCTGCCCCTTCTCGGGCAGCGGCAGGAACTCGTAGGGGAACGTGACCTCGGCATATCCCGGCTCCGTCTTCTCGTTCACGAGGAAGATGGCCTGGCCCGGGCAGGAAGCGACGCAGAGTCCGCATCCGATGCAGGTAGCATCCGGCTCAAGCTGGGGAAGCGCCGTGATGTGATCGCCGACCTTGATGCAGTGCTTCGGGCAGACGTCCTGGCAGGGGTTGCACGGGATGTTCTGCGTGCACTCGATGACAGGATGGATGCCGACACGGTGCGTGACGCCCGGGAAGCGCTCGATCTCGTCGTCTTCCACATAGCCGTGGAGCAGGAGGTTCTGGGAGACCGGGATGCCCTCTTCGGTCTGCTCAATCTTCTTGCCGCGGTTCTTCGGGGCGAACATGCCCTGACGGAGACCATCGAGCGCCTTCTCGTTTGCACCGACGCCCTCCTTCATCTCGTCCTCGGAGATGTAGCCAAGGTAGGAGGCGGCAGCAAGTCCAGCGATTCTGCCTTCGATCATGGCAGAGGATGCTTCCTCGATGCCCGAGACATCGCCTGCGGCGAAGATGCCGGGGATGGACGTCTCGCCGAGGTCGTCCACGACCGGAACCTGGCCGCCGCGCTTCCTGTCATCCACGACATTGCAGCCATCCATCTTGAAGAGCTGCGACATCGGGGAGAGGCCGACAGCGACGCAGATCGTATCGACGTCGAAATGCTTCTCGGTGCCAGGGATGAACTGGAAGTGCGAGTCGACCTCGGCAATCGTGACGCCGGTCACGTGGTCCGTGCCCTCGGCACGCTTGATCGTGTGGGAGAGATAGAACGGGACGCCCGTGCGGGCGACCTTTGCGGCATGCACGCCATAGCCGCCGACATGGGGAGCTGCATCGACGAGCGCCACGACGTCGCAGCCTGCCTGCTTGAGCTGGTAGCTGACGACGAGGCCAACATTGCCGGTGCCAAGCATGAGAACACGCTCGCCTGGCTTCACGCCGTGCAGGTTCATCATCGTCTGGGCAGCGCCGGCGCCGATGACACCAGGAAGCGTCCAGCCCTCGAACGTGACCATGTTCTCGGCTGCGCCCGTGGCGACGACGATTGCATCGCCCTTGTAGTGGTTCACTTCGGAGCCCTGGCGGACGACGATCTCCTTGTCCTGGTAGAGGCCGATAACGGTAGAGTCAAGCTCGACTTCGACGCCAAGCTTTGCCGCCTCATCGAGGAGCTCCTGGCCGATCACGAAGCCACGGACCTTGGCGCGGTGCTCCTTCGAGCCGAAGAACTTGTGGATCTGCTTGAAGAGCTGGCCGCCCGGACGAGCATTCTCGTCGAAGACGACGACGGAGACGCCGTGCTTTGCCGCCTCGATGGCAGCGGACATGCCGGCGGGGCCGGCACCGACAACGATCAGATCGTAGCGCTTCATGCCGCACCGCCTTCCTTTCCGTCTGTCTCATCGAAGGGGACATCCGTGACACCGTACTGGGTCTCGACCTTCATGCCTTCCACCAGAGGCGTCATGCAGGTCCTCACGTTGGGAACGCCATCGACGACCATCACGCAGTCCGTGCAGCGGCCGATAGCGCAGAAGATGCCGCGGGGCTGGTGCTTCTTGGCCGTATAGCGGTGCACCATCACGCCCGCTGCCTTGAGAGCCATAGCAACCGGCTCCCCTTCATAGCCCTGGAGCGTCTTCCCGTCATAGGTGAAGCTCACGAGCTTTCCCTTCTCGGGCACGCCGAGTATCGGATGTTCAGCAATGCGCGTTCCCATGGTCCCCTCCCTGATCTTGTATGCAGAAGGCTTCCTGCCTTCTGCATTGCACTTGCTCTTTTCGCCTCTCTGAGGCCCTCCCTGGAGGCCTCCTCAAGGCTTGAGACTGTAATACGGCAGGTCAGAAGGCGGGTATTGTAAAAAAGGGACCTCTCAGCATCTTGAAACAGTGGTTTTGCGAGCGCGCAATCTTCGGAAACAAGCAGGAAATCCCGCCGGGAAAAGCCTGCAACAAGCGGTTCCTGCATGCCGGAAGGCATCCCGCAGAAGACAGGAGCCAGCCATCACCTGCTATCTGCGCACTCTCTGGGTCTTGCCAGGCAAGCCCCGATATCTGCCACCCATCAGCTACACTTTCCATTCGGCAGATGGCACGATTTTCCAGAAAGCAGCAGATACACGATGGCAGAGACATCCCAGAAGGCGGCCGTGAGCCCCAAGACGCAGAAGATATTCGGTTCCTGGGCAGGCATGCTTGCAGCCTGCCTCATTGCCTGCTTCCTCTGGGGATCGGCCTTTCCCTGCGTGAAGATAGGCTATGCCCTCTTCGGCATCGCCGCCTCCGATACCGCCTCGATCATCATGTTTGCAGGCGTGCGCTTCACGCTCGCAGGGCTCCTCGTTGTGGCCGCCCTCTCGATTGCAAGACGCAAGCTGTTCCTGCCCGAGAAGCGCGACCTCAAGGTCATTGGCATCCTGTCGCTCTTCCAGACGATCCTCCAGTACCTCTTCTTCTATGTGGGCCTTGCGCATGCAACAGGCGTCACGAGCTCCATCATCGAGGCCACAAACACATTCTTCTCTGTCCTTCTGGCAGCGCTTGTCTTCAGAAACGAGCGCCTCACGACGAGAAAGGTTCTGGGCTGCATCGTCGGCTTTGCCGGCGTCGCCCTGGTCGACCTCGCCGGACAGACCGGTGCCGGCTTCACATTCACGCTCGCAGGCGAAGGCCTCGTCCTTGCCTCGACGATCGCTGCCGCCACCTCGAGCAACCTTGCAAAGCGCTTCTCTGAGGAGCACGATCCAGTGCTCCTGAGTGCCTGGCAGTTCGTCTTCGGCGGCCTCGTGATGCTCATTGTCGGCGCGGCGGCAGGCGGACACGTCGCACCTGCCCCTGCATCGGATCCTGTCGCCTCGAACCTTCTGCTCCTCTATCTGGCCTTCATCTCTGCTGCCGCCTACTCGCTCTGGTCTGTCGCCCTTGCCTGCAACCCGCTCTCGCGTGTCGCCGTCTTCGGCTTCATGAACCCGGTCTTCGGCGTCATCCTCTCGGCGCTCCTGCTGAACGAAGGCAGCGTACTCGACCCTGCGACAGCCATCATCTCGCTTGTCCTCGTGAGTGCCGGCATCATCATCGTGAATCGTCCTGCAGAAGAGCCGAAGCCAGCAAAGGCCTAAAAGGCAGGAAACAGGCTATCCTGCGGCGCATCGAGCTGCCTCATCCCGTCATAGAGGTATTCCTGGGCGCTCGTCTGCGAATGCTCGTAGCCATCCACCACGAGATAGACGAGGTTCGCGGCAAGCGTGCCATCTGCATCCGCAAAGCCATCATCGCTCGTGCTGAAGGCATCGGTGCGCTCCTTCAGGCGGTCGACCATCACGCTCATGTTCTCGTACGTGATATCGGCTGTGCCATCTGCTGCAAAGACGAGATAGTCCTCCTTCGGCATCCCCGATGCCACAGCAGCATCAGCCACGGAGTCTGCCTGCGCGATGCACTCATCGTCGGCCGATTCGTACCTCATGTTGCCGCAGAGCGGCAGGTAGTACTTGAACCAGGGCAGGTAGTGGATGAGCACATACCACGTCTCGTAGGCTCCCATGGAGAAGCCGCCGAAGTAGCGGCGCTCGCGCGATGCCGCAAAGCCTGCATCGTCTGCCGTTGCGGCAAACGTGCGGTAGTGCGTCTCGACTGCCGGCATGAGATCTCGGCCAAGCTCATAGATGTAGGACGTGAACTCTGATGCCCAATGGTCATTCCCCTCAGGGATGGAAGGCGTCACGACGATGGTCGGCCGCACGAGCCCGTCTGCCATCAGATGGTCCAGGATCCTCTTTGCATCCGAACCAGACGTATGGGGCTCGCCAAGCCACGAGCTCTCATCCCCGCCTGCTCCATGCTGGAGATAGAGGATATCGAAGGGCTTATTGCCGCTTGCACTGTAGCCATAGGGCAGATAGACATTGCAGGTCTTCGTGAACGTCTTGCCATCCCCCGCCCCGTCATCCCCGTAGGTCTGAGTCTCATACTCGAAGGCCTCGATGGTTCCTGGATGGTCGCAGTCCTCGAAATAGCTCTCCGGCACCGGCTGGATATCGGCATGCACCGCCTTCGTCATCAGACCGGCATCTTCGATGCTGCGCTCGGCAAAGCCATGCGCATCGAAAGCAGAATCATCGCCGCTCTCTGTGCCCACGCCTGCATCCGCTGCTGCATCTTCCTCGACTGAGACTCCGGAATCGGAAGATGTACCACCCGAGGCTGAGCAGGCAGAGATGAGGGCCGTGCCTGCCAAGAGGCCTGAAGCCTCGACAAAGCCTCTCCTCGAAATCGTCCATCCTGCGTTCCTTGTGCCAGTCTTCATCTCGGAGCCTCCTGTCTCTGAGCTGATTCTAGGCCGAAAGCAGAGATGCCGCCTGTTGCATGCTTTGCCGCACTGCCGCGCATTCCCGAATCTTTCCGCTCCTGAAGCCATACAGCAATCCCTGCTTCTGCTGACTGGCCCGGACCTATACTTCAGGCAGCAGCAAACGGCAGAAGAAAGGGGCTTCATGAAGGCAGAAGACATCAAATGTGCCGCATCGGTCTGTGCAGGCGTCATCGGCTACAGCTATGCGCTCAAGTTCGCAATGGGAGGGCTCGAGGTCTGGGCGCAGAACAGGGCCGAAGAGTCGAGTGCCCGTGCGAAGGGCCGCGTCGAGGAGAGCCTCTCCTCGCTCGTGAAGAACGGCGTCTACACCGAGGATGAGGCAAAGGAGGTTGCGGGGCGCATCCACTACACGACATCCATCGCAGAAGCCGTGAAGGAGGCCCAGTTCATCCAGGAGAGCTCGGCTGAGCACTACGACGTCAAGTGGCAGATCGTGGACGAGATCGAGGCCGCGGCTGCCCCTGATGCCATCATCGCAAGCTCCACCTCAGGCCTGCTTGTGACAGAGATTGCCAAGAATGCAAAGCACCCCGAGCGCTTCTGCGGCGGACACCCCTACAATCCGCCCCATCTCATCCCGCTCGTCGAGATCACCCGCGGTGAGAAGACAACGGAAGAGACCGTAGAATGCGCCAAGGCCTTCTACCAGAAGCTCGGCATGGAGCCCGTCGTGCTCAAGAAGGAAGCGCTCGGCTTCATCTGCAACCGTCTCCAGATGGCCCTCTACCGCGAGGTCGCGAACCTTGTCATGTCCGGTGTCTGCACCGTCGAGGATGCAGACAAGGCCGTCACATTCGGCCCAGGCATCCGTTGGGGCATCATGGGACCGTCGCTAGTCTTCGAGCTCGGAGGAGGAGCAGGCGGCGTCTCTGGCCTCATGAACCACCTGCATGACTCGACGACGCTCTGGCTCCAGGACATGGCAGACTGGAAGGAGTTCCCTGCCGAGTGGGCAGACATCGCGCAGAAGGGTGTCGACGAGGAGCTGGCACATCGTCCTGCAGAGGTCGGCAACACCCCTGAGACCCTGGCAGAATGGCGCGACAAGATGCTCATCGAGGAGCTGAAGCTGCACCACAAGCTGTAGAGACAATCGTTTCCATGCAATGAAAGAGTGCCGATCCGCGGACTGCAGGGCGGCACTCGGCTTTTCTGGGTGCAGCAGATCTATCCAAGCATCTCTTCGAGCTCTTCAGGTGCGAAGACATAGTTTGCGCCGCAGAAGTGGCAGTGGACATCGGCAGACCCGGCCTTCGCGATCAAGTCGCACGGTACGGTACATGCTCCTAAAACCAGAAACCTAGGACAGGCACGCAGCCCTTCAATCCTGTCGGTCCGGCATCTTATAATTCAAAACAACTCGCTTCATTCGCCAGCAAGGAGGGAAGACAGCATGGACGTGAAAGAAGCCGTCAAGATCGCTGCCGCCTATGTAGCCAATTTGGAAGGCATGGCAGCAGACGAACAGGGAGAAACAGACCAGGACAAGGTTCTCCGGGACATTCGGTTTGCTATCGAAGGCACCCGCTACGACGACGAGCACAAGCTCTGGGATATCACTGTTGGATTTGCTCGCAAGTGGGACCAGGCAAGCGCTTCTCCTCTGGCAGGCCTTTCCGCAGCCCTGCAGCCTCCCCGAGACAACCGCACGTTCAAGACAGTTTGCATCGACGACGTATCCGGAAAAGTCGTTTCATATGGTGATAAATAGACCAAGAAGAGTCGTGCTCGATGCGAATATGCTTGTGCTGCTTGCCTACGGCACAATCGATCGCAATGCGCTTGGCAGAAAGCGCAGGGTACGTGCCTACATGCCGGAAGACATCGATATAGTGCATTCGGTTATTGCACGGTTCAGCCAGATGGTCGTGACGCCGAATGTGGTCACCGAATGTTCCGATCTTATGCCTGACAAAGGCGATAAAGCCGAGAAGACATGGCTCAGATTGTTTCTCCAGGCAAGTCCTGAAGTGAGCATCGAAGAATATGTTCCAAGCAGGACCATTGCAGATCGAGATGAATATCTTTGGCTCGGGATTGCGGACTGCTCGCTACTCTCGCTCATAGATAGCGATACTGTATTGTTCACTGCGGATGGCAGGCTGCATGATGTCGCAGCACGCATCAATCCGCTCTGTATCAACTTCAATCACCTGAGAAACTTTGCATAAACGTCGCCGGCGCATGCTATAGAAGCATGACAGAGCGCTCCGCGGTCCAGCGCCCGACGAAATACAGCTTAGCGTTTCGCAAGAGAGCACTTCGCCGGGTCGCATCTGTTCTATCTAAGGCAGGCAGCTCTATCCGAGCATCTCTTCGAGCTCTTCAGGAGCGAAGATGTAGTTCGCGCCGCAGAAGTGGCAGTGGACATCGGCAGGCTCGCCCTTCGCAATCATGTCACGCATCTCATGCTCCCCCAAAGCCATCACGCACCGGGCTGCGCTCGAGCGGTCGCAGCCGCAGTGGAACTCGGCAGGCATGACAGAAAGCTCCTGGAAGTCCATGCCACGCAGCAGATGGTCAAGCATGTCAGTGGGGCTCATGCCGCTCTCGAGCATGTCCGTGACCGACTTCACGCCACGCATATTGCTCTCGAGGTCCTCAAGCACATAGTCGTAGCAGCCCGGCATTGCCTGGATAAGGAAGCCGCCCGCCTGGCGCACGGAGAAGTCCGTATCCACAAGGACACCGACGCCGAGCGTGGTGGGAATCTGTTCGCTCACGGCGAAGTAGTATGTGAGATCGTCTCCGATCTCCCCCGTCACGAGGCCGACTGTGCTCGAGTAGGGGTCCATCCCCGGTATGTCATGCACGACGGAAAGCGTGCCGGGCGCAAGCGAACGTCCGACATCGAGATGGCCGTCTTCCCTCAGCGGGAGCCAGACATTCGGATGGTTCGCGAATCCCTTGACCTGCCCCCTGTTGTTCGCGGTGACCGTAAGGCCGCCGACCGGGCCATCGCCGCGCACGCTCAGCGTCACGAGCTCGTCGTCCACCTTCGACATTGCGCCGATCATCTGTGCTGCCATCATGAGGCGTCCGAGCGCTGCCGTCACGACGTTGCTCGTATGGTGATGGTCGCTTGCTGCCTGCACGGTCTCGCGTCCGGTGATAGCGAAGGCACGGAGCTGCCCGTCTGCTGCCGTGCCGCGGACGATATGGTCATGGGCGCGGATCTTTGCATCCGCAAAATCGATGATGGTATCTGCCATGGAACTCTCCTCTGCCTGCGTGCCATAAGGCACCTCTTCATTGGCTTGTGTGATACCCCAAAACATCATCCCTGTCATGCAAGAATTGCGACCTCACAGGCCGCACATCACATGTTCACGGCAGCCATGCCTGGAAGCTCTGTGCGGAAATGGAAAAAGAGACTCGGTAGAATGATGGAGCCTGAAACCACGAGACAGCAGAGACTGGCAGGCCAGCCACAGAGAGGAAGAATCTGCTCATGATGGACACAGATGAGGCTCTCTCATTCCTGCACGAGACGGTCGCCCCTTCTCTTGGCTGCACCGAGCCTGCCTGTGCCGCACTTGCTGCTGCAGCGGCAGCAGCCACGCTCGAAGGCGCGCCAGAACATATCTCCCTCACCGTCAACCCCGGCCTCTACAAGAACGGCATGTCTGTCGCGATTCCTGGCTTCGATGCTGTCGGCATGCCCTATGCCGCAGCCCTGGGCGCCCTCATCGGCACAACCGAGCATGGCCTTCAGATCTTCTCTGGCATCACGTCCGAAATCGTGAAGGCAGCCCATGCGCTCGTGGAATCAGGCAAGGTAGAAGTAAAGGTCGACACAGATAAGAGCAGCATCTATGCTCGCTGCACGATAGCATCCGGCGAAGAGACAGCAGAAGCCCTGATCGAAGGAGCACACACGAATATCGTCGAGGTCACACGCGACGGGAAGACCTGCTTCGAGAAGGATGCAGAAGCGAAGAGCGAAAAGCCAAACCTCACAGCTTCGCTTGAAGACATGACCATAGCCGAGATAAGCGGGCTCGCAGACCGCATGGACCCGGCAGACATCGACTGGCTCGTCGATGCTGCAGAAATCAACAGTCAAGTGGCCGCCTACGCCGAGGAGCATCCAAGCCCTGTCGGCATCGCCTCCGCCCTCTCCAAGACCACATTTGTCGGAGAGGCAGACGAGATGATGCGTGCCGTCGGCTCTGCCATCGAGTCGAGGCTCGATGGCGCACCCTGCACGGTCTCGAGCAGTGCCGGTGCCGGCAGCAAGGGCCTTGCCCTCACGCTTCCGCTCACCATTGCCGCAGAGCATGCAGGATCCGACCGCACCAGCCTGGCACGCTCCCTTGCCTTCGGACATCTGCTCAACAGCTATATCAATGCGAGAATAGGCAAGCTTTCGGCTGTCTGCACCTGTGCAGCCGCTGCCTCCACTGCAGCTTCCGCTGCGCTCGTGAAGCTCTGGGGCGGCAGTACCGATGAGATGGGCTTTGCCATCCGCAACATGACGGGCACCATCGCCGGCATGATCTGCGACGGCGGAAAATGCGGCTGCGCAATGAAACTGGCAATGGCAACGAATGCGGCCTATCTATCTGCGAAGATGGCATGCGCAGGCTCGGCACTTCGTGCAAGCGATGGCATATGCGACATCACACCAGAGCAGAGCATCGAGAACATGGCCCGCATCGCCCACAACGGCATGAAAGATGTCGACCGTGAGATCCTCGAAATCATGCTTGCCAAGAAGGAGCAGCGGGACTGCAGAGAGCGCTGATTGCAGGAGCATCATCCAAAGCAGGAGTCTGCTCTTACCGTACGCTGCGCTGACCTGGTCCCCATAAGCTGAACATGGACCCATCCTCAAAATGCAGGAGCGCCATGGATATCGAATACAAGGTCGAGTTCAGCTACGAAGAATTCCGAGGGATGCTTACGAAGATCGGCAGCTTCTCTATTCGCAAGATGCGGATAGCCAGGCTCGTGTGCATCGCGCTCTGGGCCGTCATCTGCCTTTCCATTCTCCTCAATGCATTTAGCCACAGCATGCTCGATCTCGCGCAGCTCTTCTATATCGTGTTGGCTCTCTCTAGAAGAGATTGCCATGCCGGAGGAGATCCTGAAAAAGCATCCCGCCCTTCCCCAGAAGATATCGGAGGCCATACGGCAGCAAACAATGCAGCTCGCCAATGCATTGGAGACGCATGACAAGGCCTGGGCAGATGATCTGACAAGCTGGCTTGAAGCTGTCTGAGAACGGTGGGCATATGCAGGCCCTGCCTGGCCAATCATCCTCTTCAATCAAGTCCGCTGTCATTAGGATGCAGCATCTTCTCCTGCAACAATTGGGGGCAAGCCTATGAGCTGCCCCAAGTGGCAATACGTTGCAGCCGAAATGTTTGAGGTCACAGTC
Organism: Olsenella kribbiana; assembly: GCF_036408795.1. NCBI lineage: Bacteria > Bacillati > Actinomycetota > Coriobacteriia > Coriobacteriales > Atopobiaceae > Olsenella > Olsenella kribbiana. The sequence continues at coordinate 1,833 of NZ_JAZGJP010000007.1, read as the reverse complement.
TATGGAGGTGCATTGCCATTGTTAAGCACCAGGCGGTCTTAGATGACTCTGCACGGAGCATCTAACTGCTCTGATAAATAGCTTCGGTATGCCGCTAGCACGTTGGAGGATACTCTTGTCTGCTATCCCAATCGCCGCAAGCGCGTCCAGCTTCCAGCTCAACTCCTGTTCGCGTGTTCGCTCCTGCGCATAGCCGGATAGCTCACCCGAGGGGTTGTCTCCTCCCTTCCCCTCAGCAGATGCTACACGAAACATCCCCATATCCATATGCGCCACTCATCCGCCGGAAGAGCACTGAGCGGGTCTGGATACCATCGGTTTCGCTTCCTTGATAAATCAAGTTTTCTTCACGCTGATTTAAAGAATCATTGTCTCAAAATCATGCTCGGTCAGGCGCATGCCTCGCAGAAGCGATTCTTCGAGGCCGGCATCAGCTGCACCCACTTCACGCAGAAGCGCCAGCACCTCACAAGCATAAGATGAAAGGCGCTCGGCAGGAACCACGGTACTCATAGCGCGCAGCAGTTCTCCAAAGCCCTTATCGATGTTCTTACCAGCTCGGGCACAATACAACCTCTCCCCGTGAGCACAGACGTTTCTGAACTCAGGTAGGGTGTGGTAGGCATATTCGAGTGCCCGCTGCTTGACCACCGGACGTCCCAGGGCACGTGCCAGCGCCACGCAGGTGCGAGTCTTCACAGACTGCTCTTGGAAGTCGAAGAAAGCCGACATTATCCCGAACGTGAGACACTTAGAAGCCACCCACAAAGGAACGACGTGATAGTTTTTATCGTAGTGGGCAATGTAGGCTTTGTGAGGTCGGTTGTCACGTACCCCCTGCAGAGTCGAAAGAAGTCGAATGAGCCCTTTGGTGTACCGCCATTCTGGTCTGTAATCGGACTTGGAGCAGTAGCATGCAGGATCCAGGTAGTCATCTGGCCCGCCATGTACCGAGCAGAAGGCGTAAACGGTTGCTGTGCGCATGGCAGCTTCGGCCTCGAGAAGTATTGCCATGGTGACGTCGCGCAGCTCCTTGTCGAAGATGAACACACGGCTCAAGGCGTCGAAGGTAGATCCATCACGATAACGGTCCTCACCAGCAAGGTTGGAGGCTTCAAGGTCAAGAAAGGCATCCTTGTAGCCATTCACGACAGCATAGTAGTTTTCGCGCAGGAGGAAGGCAGCTGCGCGATTCTGATCGCTGATGCCAAGCCCACGTGACCGCAAGATTTCGACCTGCTCGTCGATAGTCTTGAAAGGCTTGGGATTTTCGCGCGACATACTACACCACCTCCCTATATACAGAGAAACCGCCAAGTGCCTCCGGCACCTGACGGCTCTCCTGCCCACAGCTCGAATCGAACGTGTGAGCGTCTCAATGGCTAAATAATAAAGCATCCCCAGATGTAGGTCAACGCTATCGCAGCCTCCAAAGAGAGTCGCAGCTGAAGCGCAGCAAGCGAGACATTACATGAGCGTTTGCCTTGTCCGAACGGGACTGCGGTGGTGATCCTGGACCGAATCCATCCTACGCTGCCAGCAGGCCCAAGTCCCTGCGGTACTGCATGGGGCTCCTGTAATCCAGATCGCCCTTTGTCCTGACATCCCTATGCCATCTGAGGTAGGCGTCGAGCATGTCCATGAACTCCTCGATCGTGACCCCGGCCCAGTCGCAGCCGTGGAAGAACTCTATCTTCAATCTTCCGAAGAAGCCCTCTAATGCGCTGGATGCGATTATGTGCCGAGTGGGTGCCGGACGGCAGGCGGAGGGGCATATCGGCAATCCGCTGAGCACATAACGCTGTAACGTCTTCCCTGTCGGGACTGCATCCT